>PLKU01000512.1 GCA_003140705.1 Acidobacteriaceae bacterium | reverse complement strand
TCGCGCGCGCCGCCACCGGCCCAAACGCCGAAGAGCCCAGGCGAGCCAGCGTGTCCACGCTTCCCATCGCCGTCTTCGCATCCCCAAGCATCAGGCTGCCATCGGCCAGCGACAGGATCGTGTGGAAGCTTCCATCAACAGCAGCCACCTCCACCTTCTGGCTGCGGGGAAACTTCACCGGCACAATCGATCGCAGGAAGAAAACGAACCGCCCTTCCACCGGCACATCGTCCGGGCTACCCAGGTGAACGGGCGAGGGCGCGGCGGTAGCATCTTCCTGCGTGCCCTTGCTCAACAGTGTCACTTGCGGGCGAGGTAGTTCTACAATCACGGGCGCCTTCAACTCGCGGCCATCGCGCAACCGCACCTTGGCTATGTAGCGCTTTCCGGGGTCCAGGTTTGCCGTGGGACCGGCGGCATTCATCGCTAACTGATCCAGATCCTGCACGCGCCTCAGGGCCGCCGGAGTGAGGGTCACGCCATCGAATTCGGCATCTTCCACCTCGTCCAGTCTCGTTCCCTTGAGCAGTGCAACCGTATCGCCAACGCTCACTGTCAGCCGGTCCAGTGATGCGGCTTCGGCATACGCTTGCATGGGCAGCTTGTCCGGATTCTCCAGTCCATACTGGAAGATCGACACAGTCATCGGCCCCGGGGCCGCATCCTGCATGGGCGCGGCGACCTGCAGCGACTCCGGCTTGGGAGACTTCCATGCCAGCGTCCGCGGTTTCCCGCCGTCTGGCTGCAGCTCCACCCGATCCACGCAAAGCGAGCTTTCTCCTTCAAGGTGCAGGGTGTCCTCGCGGCCCACCACCAGCGCAGACTGGTCGTTCGCCAGCAGCGTCCACTTGCCTGGCTGAACCGCGCGCAAATCAAACCGCGGCCCCTCCCAGTTCTCAAAGCCCCACTTTCCCCGCAGCACCCCGGTCACATCGCCTTGAGCAAGCAGCGGCGCAGGATCCACCAGCACCAGGCCGCCGGAGGATGGATCGGCCTTGACCGGCAGGTCCACTGAAGAGCTCTTCGAGCCAGCGCGGATCTCAATGTGCAGCTTCAGTCCATAGGCCAATTGGGTTGAGAACACGATCGGCGCACCTTCGGCCGGCAGCACCAGGCCCGGCTTCTCTGCACAAAAGCTCTGGGCAGGATTCACGGGATGAAGCGGCGGCGGTTTGGCCGGCCCCACCGGCGGTAACGCCACCACCACAACTGAC
The DNA here is from genome assembly GCA_003140705.1 of Acidobacteriaceae bacterium. GTDB lineage: Bacteria > Acidobacteriota > Terriglobia > Terriglobales > Acidobacteriaceae > Telmatobacter. The sequence continues at coordinate 6,763 of PLKU01000512.1, read as the reverse complement.
TTTGGGTCTCGGAACGATGGCGGAACATTCAACCGCAGGTTGAGCGTATCGCTGATCGGCAGCGCCAGCGCCGGAATGTATTGGAAGTGCGCCGTATGCAGCGAAGCAAGAATCCTCGCGGTATCCACAATTGCGCCTATATACGGGCTGTACGCGCCTCCTCCGGCCATCGAGGAATAGCTCAGCTGGTTCATCAGGTCCGCTGTCGATCCACTGGTGAGTTGCACCACCAGCGACTGCGCATTGGCGTCGTCCAGCACCAGTCCCTCAGTGTGCTCCACCAGGCACGGTGCCTGCTGATCGCTCGGCTTGTCAAAACATTCCCTGTCCAGCTTGATGCCCAGGCTCCGGGCCGCCAGTTCCGCGCGCGCTTTCAGCAGTGAAGCATCGGTCTGTGAGGTCACTTTCACCTCGTTCAGGTAAGCCTCCAACCGCATCCGGTCCCAGCTGGCTGCTTGCAGGTCTTGTGTGGCCCGCACAAATGCTCCTGGCCGCCCGCGCACGGCGGCGCGCAGCGTGCTGAAGTCCCCACCGGTCTCCGGAGCCAGAAAGATGAGCGCCTGCTGCGCTTCTGCGGGAACCGTCACAAACACGCCCTCGCTGCGCACTGCGCGGTTCCAGGTCTCCACGCGCGTAAACCAATCGGGTGGCGGCGGATTCGTGGCTCCGCGCAGGAACGCCACCACCAGCACATAGCGCGTGGACTGGCTTTCCGGCATGTCGGGATGAATCCACAGGCGGTCCCCCGGCAGCAGGTTGGGCACCTGGCCAATTGGCAGCGTGGTCTCTCCCCGCTTGACGTGCACGTCCACGGGTGGCCCGGCGAGATCGAAGGCCTGGTCTACGGCGTACAGGCTGGGTGAAGCCAGACTCAACATCAAAACCAGCTGCAGGCAACGGCGCATGTCTCCCATTGTACGAAGTCGCGCTTCCCTCGTATGCGCGCGTGTGCAATGCTGACCGGAAATGGGATAGCCTGGGGCAGTCCGTCCCGCGGCGGATTCAATTCTGCTCAGCGCACGGCTGGATTATCGGGTACACTGTGGGATGTAAAGCGTTGAACCGATGGATTAGCTAATATTTTTCTCAAATCCATGTGGGGTAGAAGAGAGAAGTGGAAGAGGGCTTTTGCAGCCTGAAAGCCGCATGAATACCATGGATCACCTTACATCGATGTGAGAAATGCTGCGGGCAGCATTCACTTGCAGGCCTTACGCAAGAGCCCGCGGAACCCAATCGACAGAATACGTTCAGCATCGCTCAAATGTGCCGGAGTTCACCCGGTTCGATGATGAAGATTTAGAACTAAGGCTGCACTTTTTCGCCCTATGCACGCGACGCTCCTTCGCTCTGGAAAAGGCCATGAGGCATCCGGTGACGTGGCGTCGACAGCGTCGGGGCCCAGGGGCGCGGCATACGGAGAAAAGAGAGATGAAGACGCCAAAGTCTGTACAAAGCAGCGAAGATCTGTCCCACTTGAGCATTCCTGACGCGGAAGAAATTATTGAAGAAGCCCTCAATGATCTGGGGTTTTCAGCAGATTCCGGCATGGCCCGGGCTTTGCGTTTTTTGGCGCCTCCCGGATACCAGGTCATCGTCGAGCTATGCGGAGAAAATGGCCGCAGCAAGCGCCGCAACGCAACAGCGGATTCCTGGTCCCCTGAAGAAGATGAGGTGCGCATTTACTTTGAGCGCATCGGGGACGCCGAAGTTGCGCCGCGTGCAGCCCGCGCGCCCCGCTCCGCTGCCGTTCATGATTATGACGACGAGGAAGACGACGGTCAGGAAGCCATCATTCCCGCCGATGTCGATGCCCGCGTGAAAGAGCTGTGCGCGGCCCTGGCTGAAGCCGAACGCGGCGGACATGCTTTCATCGCTCTCAAGTGGTTCCGCGACTCGTTTCTGCCGCGCAAGGCCTTTCGCTGGAACCAGCACCCCGAATCGCGCCAGGCAGTATTGGCTGAGGCCATTCAGCGCGGTGCCGTGCTCACCAGCAAGATCGCCAACCCCAAGACTCCGGCCTATCCCACCACTACCATCCGGCTCAACCGTGCTGAAGCAGGCATTCCCGACGAGGCCCAGCGCTTCCATCCCGTCACAATCCACGGCGACTCGATTGCTGAAGCTATTGAAGAGGAACGGGGCAACCTTTGAGCTGCTATTTCCTTGAGTCCACTGCCTTCGCCAAGCTCTTCGTGCAGGAGCAGGGAACCGACGCCCTGATCCGTCTCATGGAAGCCGTCGAAGACAACCGCAAACTCATCTCGGCCTCCACGCCGCTTGAGGTTTACGCCGCCGTCCGCCGCCGCGAGCGGGCCGGAGATATTTCAGCGGAAGACGCAACCGCCGCGCTCGATATTCTCCGTCTTGAAGCCGCCCGCATGGTACAGGAACCTCTGAACCCTGCGGTGCTTGAAGCCGCGCGCCAGCTCCTCGACCGCACTACCCTGCGCTGGCCAGATACACTGCAACTCGCCGCCGCCATCGTCGCTCGCGACATGTTCCAAGGCACCGAGATTATCTTTGTTTCCGCCTCACCGCACCTTCTAGAAGCCGCCAAAGCCGAAGGCTTCCACACTCTGGACCCAGCTAAAGAAGCGGCGTGAGGCCCCGGTAGGAGAGCATGGCAAAGCCCGCGATGCATCGGTCGGTCGGGATCGAAGTGGTCTCCGCTTCGCTGGAACACCAGTCGATTGTGGCCAACCTGCTTGAGCTGTACGTGCACGACTTCAGTGAATTCCACCCGGTAGAGTTGGGCGAAGATGGCCGATTCGGCTACCCTGACCTTCCCCTCTATTGGAGCGAATCATCTCGCCATCCCTTTCTAGTCACCGTCGATGGGAAGCTCGCAGGGTTTGCTTTTGTGAGAAAAGGCTCGAGGGTTGCCGCCGATCAGAACGTGTGGGACATGGCCGAGTTCTTCGTGCTTCGGNNACATGGCCGAGTTCTTCGTTCTTCGTGGATACCGCAGAAGCGGAACTGGAACTCACGTCGCACACGAAGTCTTGCGGAGATTTCCGGGCCGGTGGGAAGTGCGCGTGTTGCAGGCGAATGTCTCGGCTCGCCAGTTCTGGCAGCATGCCATCTCTGCCTTCACGGGAGACGAAGTCCATTCTTCCAGCTTCGAAAAGAACGGAGAGACCTGGCGCCTCTTCTCCTTCGAATCCTGAATCTGCTACTCCCGCCTGAACCGATTCGCCTGCTCAAACTCATCGCGCAACTCGGGCGTCCGCAGGTTCTCGCGCAAGTGCGCCAGCCTCTGCTCCAGCGCATGCAGCGCCGCCTCGACAGCTTCTGTGTTGGTATACGCAATATCGCGCCACATGGAGTACGGACTGGCCCCCAGCCGCGTCATCTCTCGCAGCCCGCGCCCGCCCACGTCTTTCAGCTCCGGTGCATCGCCCACTTCCTGCTGCAACAGTGCGCTCAATGCCGTGGCCACAAACTGTGGCAAATGGCTCACCCACGCCACCAGGTCATCATGGCGCACCGGATCCAGGTCGATGGTCTTCGACCCCATCGCCACAACCCATTCCCGCCAGCCCTTCACCAATTCCATCGAGTGCGCCGACCGCTTGCAATCCGGATCGTCGGTAAACAGCCACACCGCCCCGCGAAAAAGATCCGCATCGGCCAAGGCCGCTCCGCTGCGTTCCTTGCCCGCCATGGGATGGCCACCCAGGANNGCGCTCCGGCGTGTTGAACAGTCGCCCCGCGGCCTCTGAGATCTGGCGCTTGGTGCTGCCCACGTCTGTCACCAGGTGATCGCAGCCAAGCACGCCGCTGAGCTTCTCCATAAAGTCGAGCGTTGCGTAGATGGGCATTGCCAGCAGCACCGCGTTACCTTCTTTCGCCGCCTGCAAAGGGTCAGCAGCAACGGAATCGATAGCGCCCATGGTCAGTGCCACCTGTGCCTGCTCAGGACTCCGGTTCCAGCCAACAATCGACCCGCGAAAACCCGCCGCACGCAGCGCAAGTCCTGCCGATGTGCCCAGCAGGCCCGTGCCCAGGATGGCGATGCTCTCAATCATGCTGACCTTCCTGCTGAGTATCGTTACAGTGTTCGCCCAATCGCGCCGGCAATCACCCTCAACTCCCCAACCAGCTTTTCAAACTGATCCAGATACATCGTCTGCGCCGCGTCCGAGGCCGCTTTATCGGCATTCGGATGAATCTCAATCAGAATCGCATCCGCCCCTGCCGCCACCGCCGCCTTCGACATCGCGGGAACCATATCCCGCCGTCCCGTGCCATGCGACGGATCGCCAACGATCGGCAGATGCGACAACTTCTTCACCACCGGAATCGCCGCAATGTCCATCGTGTTCCGCGTTGAGGTTTCATACGTCCGAATGCCGCGCTCGCAAAGGATGACGTCGTAGTTACCCCCCGCCATGATGTACTCGCTTGAAAGCAGCAGCTCCTCAATCGTGGCCGCGATGCCGCGCTTCAGCAGCACTGGCTTGCGCACCTGGCCCAGCTCACGCAGCAGGTTGAAGTTCTGCATGTTACGCGCGCCTACCTGGAAGCAGTCCGTATACGGAAGCATCGCCTCAATCTGCGAGATCTCCATCACCTCGCTGACCGTCAGCAACCCATTTGCCTGTGCAGCCTCGTGCATGATCTCCAGCCCGGGAATCCCCAGCCCCTGAAAAGCGTATGGCGAGCTGCGCGGCTTGAAGGCGCCACCGCGCAAAAATCCGCCACCCACAGCATTCACGCATTCGGCAATCGTAAAGATCTGCTCGCGGTTCTCAATCGCACAAGGGCCGGCGATAATCGCAACCTGCTCGCCGCCAATCTTCGCGCCGTTGGCAAACTCCACCACCGTGCCTTCCGGGCGAAATGCGCGCCCGGCCAGCTTGTAGGGCGCAGTGATCCTGTGCACATAGAGCACACCCGCCAGCAGTTCAAATTTCCTGAGCTCTACGCCGGCGGTGGGTCCCACTCCGGCAAGGATTGTCTGCGTTGCGCCTGTAGTTCGATGAACGTTGACCCCGGCTTCCACCATTGCGTCGATCACTGCATCGATCTGGTCTTCCGTGGCCCTCTCCTGCATGGCTACGATCATTGCTTGTTCCCTGTCTCGGGCGCGACTGATCCAATCTGTCCGCCAGTGCCTTGGCCCGGTGCGTCGTCACCCCCGCGACCAAGACCTGTCGCCGTGGACCCCGAATGCGCCTGGGCGTTCCTCTCCGATGCCAACTCATCCCTCTGCAGGGCTCGCATCACGTCGATGATGCGCTCGTAGATATGCGTCAATTCAATGTCTGGCAGTGGACCCTTGTTCGCCGCGCGCACATTGGCGTAGATCACCTTCTCCCGCCCCGGCTCGTACACCGGCAGTGACGTAGCAGCCTTCAGGTGCCCGATCTGCTGCGCCGCCCGGGCCCGCTCACTCAGCAACTCCACAAGCTGCCGGTCCAGAACATCAATTTGCTCTCGCAATTCTTCCAGCGTCATTCCATCCTCGTGTTGCGCTCCTATCTATGGAGTCCCGGCCTTCCGCTTTTGAAGACTCGGTTCATCCAGTGTGCATAGGAGCAAGAGTTGAAATCCTTCTATGCGGCTGTGAATGCCGCGCTCGGGGAGTGTGCCGGGCCAGCGCCGTCCGCCGCGGCGGACAGATGCAGGCCCTTGATAAATCGAGCCACTGCACCAGGCGCTGCCTCCGGGGTTGACCTCTCGATCAACTCCACAATCGCGCTGCCGATCGCCGCGGCATCCGCGAACTCCGCCACCTTGGCGACATGTTCCGCGTTACTGATGCCGAACCCCACGGCTACCGGGAGCGTGCTCCATCGCCGGATCCGAGCCACCAGAGATGCGGCGTCGGCCGTCAGGTTCTGCTGGGTCCCCGTAATGCCAACCCGCGAAATCGCATAGACAAATCCCTTCGAGTGCGTCGCGATCGCCTCAAGCCGTTCGTCGGGACTCGTTGGCGCTGCCAGAAATATCGGCGCAAGCTTCACCCGCTCCATCTCCGCAAGGTACTCGGCCGCCTCTTCCACAATCAGGTCGATCACCAGTACGCCATCCACACCCGCCGAAGCGGCTTCATCGGCAAACCTGTGCATCCCGTAGCGCAATATTGGATTCAGGTAACTGAAGATCACCAGCCCCGCCGCCGGCCGCGCCGCGCGAATCTCAGCAGCCAACCCCAGCACATCCTTCAGCCGCGTTCCCTTCGCTACTGCCCGCTCACTGGCCCTCTGGATCACGGGCCCGTCCGCCAAAGGATCGCTGAACGGCACGCCCAGCTCAATCACATCCGCGCCCGCATCGATGGCCTCTAGCGCAATCGCGCGAGTCACCTCGAGGCTCGGGTCCCCGGCCGTCAGGTACACCACCAGCCCGGGTTTATGTTCAAAATGAATCGCCATCAAAGTCTCGAGACTACTGGGAAAGTACCGATTGCCTGGAAATCTTTTTAAAGCTTCAGCTCGCGCGCCAGGATACCCATATCCTTGTCACCGCGACCTGAAAGATTCACCACCAGTATGTCATGGGCCGCCATCGTTGGACCAAGCCGCAACGCCTCCGCCACGGCATGCGCACTTTCCAGCGCCGGCAATATTCCTTCCGTCCGCGCCAGCTTCACCACGGCATCCAATGCCGCCGCGTCGTCCTGCGACGTATACTCCGCCCGTCCCGAGTCGTGCAGCGCCGCGTGCTCCGGACCAATCGACGCATAATCCAGCCCGGCAGAGACAGAGTGGGTCAGCGCAATCTGCCCATTCTCATCCTGCAAAACGTAGGAATA
>PLKU01000467.1 GCA_003140705.1 Acidobacteriaceae bacterium | reverse complement strand
TCCTCCATCAGCCAGGTGGATGTAACCCACGACCCGTAGATCGTTTTTTGATCGTGAATGATATCGGGTGACGGATTTAAGGTGACACTGCCCCCTTCACCAACCATGACCATCTTTCCCCATTTGCGGGTTGCTCGAATGGCAGTCGCTCGTGCTTCAGCATTTGCGGAGCAGTCCACCGCACGCTCCACGCCATGTCCGCCGGTCAGATCCCGCACTTGCTGCACGTTGCCGGCTTCGGCCGTCAGCACTGAATCGCAGAGGCCGAGACGCAAAGCAATCTCGCGCCGTTCGGGCGAGATGTCTATCCCGATGATTTTCTCGGCTCCCAGCTTGCGGCACAACGCTCCAGCGGCCATACCCACCGGTCCCAGACCGGTGATGAGCACAGCGTCGTTGCCGCTGATGCCCATCTTCTGAAGAGCTTCGTAAACCGTACCGAAACCGCACGCTACTTGTGCTCCATCAAAGTATGTGAGTTGGTCGGGCAGCAGAATCAGATCCTTTTCCTCGGCCAGCAGGAATTCAGCCATGCCGCCGTCACGCTGCCATCCGTAGGCTCGGCGATACTCGCTACTCGTACAGGAAATCAGATAACCGCGTCGACAATCGTTGCAGACACCGCAGCCGGAAATGTGGTAGACAATCACCCGGTCGCCGGTCTTGAATCTCCGGCAGCCCGGACCCGTTTCAACGATCAATCCCGAGGGCTCATGGCCAGCAATAACACCTTGGTAGCCCTCCGGTCCCTTCCCCAGATGCTCGTGGTAAATGCATCGAATATCGGAACCGCATATCGTCGATGCTTTTACCTCCACTAGGACCTCACCGTGACCCGGCTTGGGTATCGGTACACTCCTCAGCTCAACGGTGCTGTTCCCTGGAAGAAACGCCGCCTTCATAGTCGTTTGCATACTGGTCTTATCCTCGTTGCTCTCATGCCTTGTGCCGTTGCCAAAAAGGGCAGTTTCATCTTACAAGTGGCCTTTTCACGTCTGGGAAGCGGGGAACCATTGCCTGATTCGATCTTCCAAACTACGCAGGCGTGATCACCCCGTTGACATCCCAGAGATCTTCCCACGTCTGGTTGTCCTTCCAGAGGAACACTTGTCCCTTGATCAAGCGACAATTGCGATCCAGCTTTTCGATCGTCTCCATGTCCAGCGTCGTTAGCGGTTGGCCAGCCACTGCGAGCAAATTGGTGAAGAGATTGTACTGACTCGTTGAAAAAGGAATCGGAACCTGTCCGCGCTGGACGGCCCACTTGATGCACACAACTGCGGGGTGAACGCCAAGCCTTTTTGCGATCTCGCGAATGGTGGGATCTTCGATCGGCGATGTGTCACCCGGGGTTCGATCGCGGTTCGGGCGCGCCGGCGAACCAATGGGAGAGAATCCGATCGGCTGGATTCCGTTCCCCATTAGATAATCAAAAAAATCTGGCTGTTGAAAATGGGGATGAAGTTCCATCTCGTTTGCTACGGGCTTTATCCGCACATCGCGAAGAAGCAATTTCATTTTCGGAATGGTCATGTTCGACGTGCCGATGTGACGAACCAGCCCGCAATCCACGAGTTCTTCCACCCTGCGCCAGGTGCGCATGTAGTTCTCGTGGATGTAGGGCACAGCATGCGGGTTGCGGGCACTGACATCGCAACCTGGAGGATGATGATTGGGAAACGGCCAGTGAATCAAGTAGAGATCGAGATAGTCAATTCTTAAATCGGCTAACGATTTCTCGCACGATGGAATAACATCGTTTTCCCCGTGCTTGTCGTTCCAGAGCTTGGAGGTGATCCAAACATCATCACGACGCAGCCCATTTTGGAAAAGTGAACCGAACACGCGTCCGATTTGATCCTCATTGCCATACACGGATGCACAATCGAAATGCCGGTAACCGATCGATGCAGCGTATTGCACTGCATCGGCGACGGCTTTGTGCGAAACCTGGTCTGAGCCGAAGGTTCCAAGGCCAATTGCAGGCATTCTGGCGCCCGTGCTCAGTGTCCGATACGGGACTAGCTTCGGGTTGATCATTTTCTCGAATCGATCCGCTGACTGAGTTAGAAATTGCATGAGAATGCCCTCTGGAAGGTCCGCTTCAAGATCATGCCGAGAATGCCGGAGCGCTTTCCCATCGACAATGTCTGACGCCGATCATCCCAATTGAAGTAAATCGTCGTTTTGGCACCGGGCTTATAGTTATACCCATTGCCGCTGTCTTCATACAACTTAGAGTTCGCGTCCCTACCGCCGTAAACGCGAATCTCCAACAAATCTTCCTCCTTATGCGCGCCACACAAGCTAGGAATGATTCTCTATTTTTCCTGCAGTTCAGGCCCGCCATCCCTAAGGATGCTATTTTGGCAATCCACTCACAATCTGTTTCCCGTCATATAGGACCTGACGTACTGAGCTTGAATCCATAGCGACAATCTTGAATTGCCTGGATTGCAGCANNTTCCAGTGAAAGTGGATCGTGCTCAGCATCCCCTTTTCGTAGTTGTAGTTTGTGCCTTCATCCTCATAGAGAGTGAAGTCTCCATCAGTTCCCGGGTAGACGCGGATCTCCAGGTCGCTGGATGGTTTCTCGCCCGCATATTGTTCAGCGGGACCAATCGGAACAATACTCCCGGCTCTCACAAGCACCGGTATTCGCTCTAGTGGAGCGTCGATGTCCGTAGTGGTCCCTGCAGGAACTGCGGCTCCTGTCCAAAAGTTGTACCATCCACCCGCAGTGAGGGGTGCGTAGACCGGCCACCGGACTGGCCCCTCTTCAAGCACAGGAGCGACCAGAAACGCCGGACCAAACATGTATTCATATCTTTGAGTGAGCGCCTGATCGTCCTGGGCAAAGTCCATCACCAGAGGACGCATCAGGGTCGATCCATGAAAAGAAACGGCAGCGGCCTGAGAATAGATATAGGGCAACAACTTATACCGAAGGTCCAGGTAACGACGCACCTCGCCTTCTACCTTGTCACCATATCGCCAGGGCTCAGTGTCAGTTTGGTATCCATGAACTCGCTGCAGTGGAGAGAACGTTGCAAACTGGAACCACCTCAGAAATCGCTCGTGATACGCGGGATCGGTATATTGACCCGGCCCCGGACGAAAGAACCCCCCAGCATCCGTGGTCCAATACGGTAACCCGCTAGCTGTATAACCGAGTCCAGCCGTGATCTGCCTCTTAAAACTCTCCCAACTGTTGCCGACATCTCCTGACCAGGTCACAGAGGCATAGCGCTGTTGGCCTACGAAGGCGCTTCGGCTCAAGATGACGACCCGCTTGTTTGGCGCGTCTCTTCTCTGGCCCTCATAGACAGTCTTGTTCACAAACAGCGGATAGAGCAGACGCACTCTCTCACCGGGACCGGCAAAGGTGGTCCTCCCTGTCAGATCGTCGTTTTCCGGTTCGTCGGCGTCCTGCCACCACGCATCAATCCCGAGCGATAACATGCGCTCACTAAAGTTCTTCCAATAGAGCGACGCAGCCGCTGGATTGAAGAAGTCGACCCACTGAGTTCCCGGTATGTAATACCCTTTCTCCGTGAATTGCTTTCCAACCTCAGTCTCTGGATCGATCCTGGACCATACTGACACCATCAACTTTACGTTCATGCCATGGAGGCGATCGATCATACCCGCTGGATCCGGATAATATTGCTCGTCCCATCTCAT
>PLKU01000470.1 GCA_003140705.1 Acidobacteriaceae bacterium | reverse complement strand
CTGGTTGGACTTAGTCGGAAGTCGACGGTATCGCCATCCCGGTCTACGGCACGATAAAGGTAGGCCCATCGTCCTCGCACTTTCAGGTACGTCTCGTCCACGCGCCACGAACGGCCCACTTTACGCGCAAAGCGAGTCCAGCGCTTCTCGAACTCTGGCGCATAACGCTGCACCCATCGCATGATCGTCGTATGCGAAAGACACAGCCCGCGTTCGCCCATCATCTCAACCAGATCACGAAGGCTGAGCTTGTGGCACAGGTACCAGCGCACACAGGATGATGACATCCCGGTCGAAATGTCGTCCCGCAAACAGATCCTTCGTGCCTCTCACCTTGCTCACCTTCGGCCCATTTCATCCAAGTCACCAATGTATCCTACGTAACCTCGTTAATTGCACCAGAGCCGGCGCTGCCTCCTTTCGTCGTCCGACAACACTCCAGTTCCTCCCCAAACTTCGACCTCAGGATATACCGAGCTCTGGTCCCAGCGGTATGTGCTGCGACAACGCTTCCGCCGTTGAGTTGGCCGCCGGCGATCAGGGCGCAGGCTTCTGCGCCGGAAAGGAGTTTCTTCGTGCAGGCTCAGCGGCAACCTCCTGAGCAACAAGGCGGCATTGCCAGCAGGGCAGCGAACTCACCTTGTTGATGTGCCAGTGATTTCGCTGGACAGGATGCCAAAGTCAACTCCGTCCGCATAGACTTCGATCAGGATGAGCGCGTCTTCTCCCCAGCTCCGTACTCCAGTGGAAGAGATCGCCGGCCTTGTGGAACGGGTCACGTTTTTCAACGAGGAAAGCGGGTTCTCGGTCCTTAGGGTACCGGGTCTCACACAAACGGGGAATGGTCCGGCACGAATCGAGGAGTACGTTTGGGTAATGGACACCCTGACTATCAACGACCAAACGCCGGCGGAAGCCGCCCAATCCGATTGGTACCGCAGACCCGGCGTAATCTACTTCATTGCGGCCGGGTGGGTNNGGTGGGTTCGTCCCTCACCTTGAATGAAGCCCATGAAAAATGCCCTCGCTCACCACGAGGGCATCCACCAATCCGAATCGAGAAGGAGGTGTACCGATGGCGAGTTCCGCGAAGATCCTCGTGGTGGATGACGAGCGAAACAATCTGGAACTGTGCGCTCGACAACTCAATCGTAGCGGTTATCTAGTCGACCTCGCCTTGAGTGGCCCCCAAGCCATGGAAATGGCACAAAAGGCACACTACGACGTCGTATTGCTCGATTACATGATGCCTGGTATGAGCGGCGTGGACGTGTTGAAGGCTCTGAGGTTACGTCATGATCCCCTTGAGCTCGCCATCATCATGGTGACTGCTGTCTCTGAAAGCAGCAAGATCTCCGAAGCTCTCGACCTTGGAGCGAACGACTACATCACAAAACCGATCGACTTTAACGTCGCGTTGGCGAGAATTCGGTCGCAGGTAGCAAACATCAGGAAAGGAACCACCATACGAGTGACTGAGGAGCGCTACGCTCTGGCCGCCGAGGGAGCCCGCACCGGTTTGTGGGATTGGGATCTTGAGCACGATGAAGTCTACTTTTGCTCGCGCTGGAAATCCTTGCTCGGCTATGCCGCAGAAGATCTGAGCAGTCAGCCCGATGATTGGTTCTCGCGAGTCCATCCTTCCGACGTCGAACGGCTCAAATCCATCATTCAGGCGCACCTCGGGAACGCAGCAGCAGAACTTCAGTGCGATTACCGTATCCAAGGCAAGGACGGCACCTACCGATGGATGTCGCTTCACGGTGCGGCTGTCCGCCACGGAGATGGACGCGCGTATCGACTGGTTGGATCTCAAAGCGATATCACAAATCAAGCAACAGTCGATTTCTTGACAGAACTTCCCAATCGAGTCTCGTTTGTAGACCGCCTGTCGGCGGCCCTGGCTCATCGCCGGTCTGATCCGAATTGGCATTTCGCTGTCCTGTTCCTCAATCTCGACCGCTTCAAACTGTTCAATGACAGCCTCGGCAACGCCACCGGCGATCGAATGCTGGCAGCAGTCGCTCGGCGGTTGCGAAACTCCCTGAATGCTTCGATCAAAGAGATTTGTCCGGATGCAGAAGCATTCATCGCCCGTTTGCGCGGAGACGAGTTCGCCGTTCTCGTTGAAAATCTCGGGGGCACCTCGACCGCTGAAGCACTGGCGAACTCTGTTTCTGAAATTATGCGGCCGGTATTCCACGAGAACGGCCAGGAATTCTATTGCACGTTTAGTGTCGGCATCGCGTTTCCGCAGGCGAACCGGATGTCAGAAGAAGACTTGCTCCGGAATGCCGACATTGCGATGTGCGTGGCCAAAGCGCGAGGTCAGGGGAAGTGGGCAGTTTTTGACGTCTCCATGCAGCAGGAGCGGACAAATCGTCTGCAACTTGATAACGATTTGCGCAAAGCGATTCAGGAGTCGCAATTCGAGGTCTACTATCAGCCCATAGTCCTCTTGGAGACTGGGGCAATTCGAGGTTTCGAGGCATTAGTTCGATGGAACCATCCTAACCACGGACTTGTCTTTCCAGGCGCGTTCATTCCTGTCGCGGAACAAACCGGATTGATCGATGAGATAGGCCTTTGGGTGCTGGGTGAGGCATGCCGGCAAGTTCAGTCGTGGAACCAAGAGCGCCCGGACCTCACACCCTATTACGCAGCGGTTAATCTTTCAGCTAGACAGTGTGAAGACCCACGGCTCATCGAACATGTTTCAGCAGTACTTGAAGCAACTGGTCTGCTACCAGAATGTCTTCACCTTGAGCTCACAGAATCAATGGTCTGCGAAGAAATGACGGAGACATGCAAGATGCTCGAAGCGCTCAAGCGCCTTCAAATCGGTCTTAAGATTGACGACTTTGGTACTGGATATTCAAGTCTCCAGCACCTTGCAAAGCTTCCTTTTGACATGCTCAAGATCGACCGGTCATTTGTTCGTGATATGAATGCCGAAAGCCCGGAATCAATTGAACTTGTCCGATCGATTTTGATGATGGCGAAAGGGCTCAATATGGAGGTCATCGCAGAAGGCATCGAAGAGATTGAACAGTCGCGATTACTTGATCAAATGGGCTGCAGTTTCGGGCAAGGCTACTTCTTTTCTAAGCCAGTTCCGGCGCGCGAGATCGAGACAATGTTAGCAGCCGGACCAGGAGCCTCTTGCGCTTTGCCCAGGAGCGCGAGCTGCGTCCTTGCCAGTGGGCATTGACGATTGGATATCGATCAGAGGTGAGGATGGACTTCAATGACAATCTGAATCATAGCTTTTCGTGGCGTCGCTCTTGCAGCGTCTCAAAGCCGGCCCGATTGACACCGGCAAAGAGCGGGTCACTCCTGTCTATCGGCAGGTCACTCGATACGTTCCAATTCAAACGCCATTTATTTTCCGGCCGTCAACTGATGAGGACTCTTGGATTTGCCGATATTGATCGGAGCGTCGAGAGCAGTGCGCGTTGCAAGTCTGCTTAAGTCATTAATGAGAGGTGTGGTTAGCGGTGACCCAGGATCAAGCAGGGATTTTGATCACAGATGCGGCAGGAATGCTGCTCAAAGCCCCCGAGATTCAAAGAACTCAGGACCTGCAGCTAGTGGCCGCGATGGTCGAGAGTTCTGAAGATGCGATCGTGGCGCTTGGTCTGTCAGGCAAAATTCTCAACTGGAATCACGGCGCCGGAACTATTTTTGGCTATTCTGCCAAGGAAGCGATCGGCATGCGCTTCCATTCCTTGATCTTGCCCGAGGATCAAGAGGCGGTTGAACAACATATTCGTCACGTATCGCAGGGAGGCGTCCTTCGCCTGATCCAAAGGCAAGGAGTCGTTAAAAGCGGAAAGATGATTACCCTCAGCATCACATGGTGGCCAATCAAGGACACCGAGGGTAGGATAACCGCCATCTCGACTACGATCCGCGATGTCACTGCACTCAGAAGGGCTGAGGCAGCGCATGCCTTGGCGGCCTCTATCATTGACTCCTCCGAGGACGGAATTAGCTCTGCGACGCTGGATGGAACGATCCTCAGCTGGAACCGAGCTGCGGAACGAATGTTCGGCTATACAAGCGAGGAGATTATTGGAAGGAATGTTGCCGTTCTCGCGCAGCCCGCACGGCTTGGACGATTGCCGGAGATCTTAGAAGCAGTTCGGAAAGGGCTTAGTATCGGGCCCGTCGACGTCATTCTTCGGGCCAAAGACGGAAGGGGAATCAACGCATCATTCTCTATCTTCCCGATCCGCAATGCTGCCGGAGAGGTTGTTGGTGCATCCGGAATCGCTCGCGATATCACTCACCGTCTGCGAGCTGAACAGAAACTGATCGAAAGCGAATCGCGATTCCGGAGAATCTTCGAAAACAACGGATCAGTGATGCTGTTGATCGATCCAGTGACTGGCCGCATCAATAGCGCTAATCAAGCCGCCTCCGCCTTCTATGGTTATTCGCAGGATCAACTTGCTGGAATGTCGATCGACCAAGTGAATGTCCATTCATCGCCAACGATCAGCTCAAAGATGCAACTGGCTCTGCATGAACAGCAGAACTGTTTCTACTCTAAGCACCGGCTCGACAGTGGTGAATCACGCGATGTCGAAGTGCGTTCCTCCCCCATCGACGTGGACGGAAAACAGTTGCTCTTCTCCATCGTTCATGACGTGACGGAACGCAGACGTGTCGAGGCCCAGCTTCAAGAAAGAGATGAGACGTTCCGGCTGCTCACGGAGAATATCCGGGAGCTCTTCTGGATGATGGATGGCGATGGCACCAAGATGCAGTATCTTAGCCCTGCGTTCGACGAAATCTGGGGCTTTCCGCGAGAACAAGTCTACGTCGACCTGAAGAAACTCATGAACTCTGTCCACCCAAGTGACACGAAGTCGGCCGAAAAGGCTTTCAAAAAGCAATTGTTGGGAGAGTCGACAGACATTGAGTTTCGGATTTCGGCTGGAGAAAGTGAGAGGTGGATACGAGATCGTTCTTTTCCAATTCGCACCGCGGATGGGCGCATACTCAAGGTTGTTGGCGTTGCAGAGGACATCACTGAAGCGAAGCAGACAAGGAATGCTCTGCGAGAACGAGAAGAACTCTTCCGCGCAGCCTTTGACCAAGCCGCGATCGGCATATTACATATCTCGCTGGACGGCAGGCTTCAAAGATGTAACACGCGCTTTTCCGAGATCATTGGCTATAGCCAAGAAGAGATCGTTGGTCTTGCCCTCGCGGACATCTCACTTCCTGAAGATCTCCCCGAGAGTCAGAGGCATTTCCAACTTTTGATTCATGGAGCGCCGAGCACCCCCCGATGGGACAAGCGCTATGTCCGCAAGGATGGGACCCTCGCTTGGGTACGAGTGACATCTTCCGCCTTGCGTGATAACAACAGGCAAATTCTTCATTTCATGACCATCATCGAGGACATCACGGAACGTAAGAGGGCTGAGGCCGATCTTCAGGAGGCTCAGTTGCAAAGTTCCAAGCTACAAGAGGCTGTCCTTCGGCTTGAGTTGGAATCCGCCCAGGAAACAAACGATCTTCATCGACTCATTCTCGAAGCTGCCGGAGAAGGCATTTACGGGTTGGATAAAGACGGTTTGACTACTTTTGCCAACCCATCTGCGACCACTATGCTGGGGTATCAGCCTCATGAATTGATCGGGAAATCGCAACACACCATGATTCACCATTCGCATCCGGACGGGTCGATCTATGAAAAGGAAACCTGCCGCATCTACGAGGCATTGCATGATGGCAAAGTGCATTTTTGCGATACCGAGGTGTTCTGGCGGAAGGACGGAACATGTTTTCCCGTGGCGTACACGAGCACGCCGATGATGCAAGACGGCAAGCCCAACGGCGCCGTGGTTGTGTTTCAGGAAATTTCCGAAAGAAAGCGCCGTGAACGAGCAGACGCAGCAAACCTCGCCAAGAGCGAGTTTCTTGCGAGCGTGAGCCATGAGATTCGAACCCCTCTGAATGGTGTAATTGGCATGACCGGACTTCTGTTGGACACGGAGTTGACCGACGAACAACGTCACTATGCCGGTACAGTGCGCGGATGCGGCAAAGCCCTGCTCGGCTTGATCAATGATGTTCTCGATTTTTCGAAGATCGAGGCTCAGAAGCTGGAACTCGAGATGTTGCACTTCGATCTTCAGGATCTTTTCGAGGATCTATCCACTACCCTCGCTGTCACGGCACATGCGAAGGGGCTGGAGCTCTGTTTCCTCATCGATCCGAAAACACCAATGCATGTGATGGGTGACCCGGCTCGGTTGCGACAGATACTGTTCAATCTGGCCGGGAATGCTGTGAAGTTCACGCAAAAGGGAGAAGTGACCGTCCGAGCAAGTGTCGAGCGGCGCGACGAATCGAGCTGTCTGTTTCGGTTTGCGGTGCNNTCGGCGCGATCTTCGATAGGTTCACACAGGTTGAATCGTCAACGACACGAAGATTCGGTGGCACTGGTCTCGGCTTGGCGATCTCAAAGCAACTTGCTGAGTTGATGGGTGGACAGATTGGAGTCAAGAGCCAGGAGAGCAATGGCTCGGAATTCTGGTTCACGATTCCGCTCGGACTCGAGAGTAACGCGGAAGATGCGGAGCGCACGAATTTCAGAAGTTTGACCAATGTGCGTTTGCTGATCGTCGATGACTCTTCCGCAAGTCGAGAGATGCTGAAGGGGCTCACCGCAGCATGGGGAATGCGCCCGTGCGAGGCTGACGGTGGTCTCGCTGCAATCCAGGCACTCCAAAAAGCAAATCTTGAGAATGATCCTTTCCAGATCGCAATTATCGACATGAAAATGTCGGACATGGATGGGGAGACCCTTGGCCGGACGATCAAAGCGGACGCTGTTCTGTGCAATACCCGATTGGTCATGCTGGCACCCCTTGGTTCACTACAAAAGAAGCCATCCTGGGATGCAATTGGCTTCATCAACTGTGTTACCAAACCAGTTCGGCGTGAAGAGCTCTTCAGGCACCTATCTCAAGCATACGAGGACGAGGGAAGCTTGAATCAGTTGTCTGGGAAAGTTCCGGAAACACCACGCACACGCCCGGTGCATTGTAGGGTCAGAGATGGTGCCCGGATTCTTCTTGTGGAGGATAATTCGATCAATCGGGAAGTTGCCTTAGGGTTGCTGAAAAAGCTCGAGCTAAATGCGGATGCTGTTGGAAATGGGGCTGAAGCGATCGAATCGCTCGCATTGCTTCCTTACGACCTCGTTCTGATGGATATGAGAATGCCAGTGATGGACGGCCTTGAGGCGACACGCCAGATTCGTAATCCGCAATCTGCAGTGCTCGATCACACTATTCCAGTCATTGCCTTGAGCGCCAATGCCATGAATTCTGACCGAGAGGCCTGTCTTGCAGCGGGAGTGGTCGACTTTGTGCCAAAGCCGGTCTCAATTGATGATCTACGCGGAGCACTTGAACGGTGGCTCCCCTTCGAAAGGGGCGGGACTTCAGACGTACCGCCAACCTCATTGCAGCCACAGCCTATTGATAAAAAACTGGTCGTATTTGACCGCGCAGGTGTGTTTAACCGCATGATGGGAGACGAAGAACTCATTTCCGATTATCTTCTCTCGTTTCTCGCGAATTTTCCGGACCAGCTTAGGACACTGAAAAACTATATCAAGCTGATGGATGCCTCTGGCTGCAGTCTCAAGGCTCATTCGATAAAGGGTGCTGCAGCTACTCTCGGCGCACAGATGCTTCAACGTGCAGCCGCGGCGATTGAAGCTGGTGCAGATTCGGGTGATTTTCAACAAGTCGATCGGGAAATGATGGAATTGGAGGAAGCATTCATCGACTTCACAAATGCCTTGAGTGGGGACGACTGGTTGCGAGCCGATAGAGGCTAATGGACCGTCAGTTTAGGATCCTGCCAAGAATTTCATTCTTTTTGCAGATTACAGCGGTATGAAGCCAGTCATTACAACGGAATGATCCCACGCAACACAGACGAAAGGAGGCCACCTGATCCTTTGGTATGCTGTGCCTCGCCAAAATTCCGATCGGCTCTCGAATCAAGTATATAGAGTGTTCATCCTATCCGACCCTTTCACATGTAAAACTGGTCTCATGTGCGCTTGCTGAAGCTCGTGGTTGTTTTCTTTACTCGGCTCTTTCGCTCTCGCCGGGACCTGCTCTTCGAAAACCTGGCTC
>PLKU01000183.1 GCA_003140705.1 Acidobacteriaceae bacterium | reverse complement strand
AATAGGCAACGGTTGATCGATGGGGGGCAACTTTGGGGGCAACTCCTGGCGAACGTCCGCGAACGATCACAGAAGGTTCTGCATATTTTGCCCATTTCTGATGAATTTCGCGTTCGCGCCCGCGTTCGCGAACGAGTATTCGGTAGCGTCTCTGCCCACACATGGTTCCTCTGTGATTCTGCCAGTTCATGGACCGTATGCCGCTGACATAGTGCCAAGACCGAGGCTCATGAGATTCCGCTCGATGAGCCACGCGGCTAGACAGTAAGACAGTAGCTCGTTCTCTAGAGTCTCCATGCGAAAGGATGCGAGAACGCTGGCGACGGCATTGGGGCGATCGAGGGTCTCGACCGCTGAATTGACGGGGGTTGCCGCGCGGCTTCACCCTCTCTACGAACGAGCGAACGCAAGTAGTGGCTCTATGTGGTTCTTGTCAGCCGATTGGAGAGCGTCGATATAGCAGCGCCGAAAATCTACCTGCGCCACGATGTTTGCTCCGCCCCAGGTGAATACAGGTTTGTCTTGCGTCCGCGCCAGCACATCAGCCATGAGTCTTGCATGACGACCGTTGCCATTGGCGAAGGGATGGATCGANNATCGAGACCAGACGATGGTGAAAGCGGACGGCGATCTCATCAGGTGGAAAGGTCTGGTGTTCGACCCGGTAGCGGGCGTCGCCCAAAAGAGCGCCTAGTGCGTCGCGGATTTGGTAGTGTGCGATCCCGATATTTTTTTCGGTGGTTCTGTAGATGCCTGCCCACTTCCATGTCTGGTCGAACATTCGACGGTGTAGGTCTCGGAGGTAAGGTTCAGTCAGAGGATCTTGCCGGCGAATATTCCGCGGAGCCAGAGCCCAGTCATAGGCCAGAAGAATATTTGCCCGCTCGAACTCGTTAAGCTCTTCCTTCGTGGCGAGGTTGGGAATGAGGTCGGCTTGCTCGTCGGGAGACAGCGGTGTATTGCCATCTCCCGTGGTGAAGATTGTCATGTCCGTTTGCGCTTTCTCGTGAGCCGCTCGGTCTCGGCCTCAATGGCCTGTTCCAGATTGCCGCTCGCCTGGTTCTCAAGTGCCATTGTGTGCTCGACGCCCAGGACGTTTGCTTTGGCTGCGAAGCGCGCGCGCGCATCCACAAGTCCTTGAAGGGTGTCTGCGCGGGGGACAAAAGCGTAGACGAGGTCACAGTCGAGCGCGTTGGCATAGGCGCGCAGACTTTTGAGAGTGATCCGGTCCTCAGCCTCCGACTTCTCCTGCTGCATGACCAGCGACCGGTTCGTCTGCATTCTCTCGGCCAGGTCCCCGGAAGAGACGCCTAGCGCCTCGCGGATGGCGCGAATCCAACCCTTCGGAGGGCGGGGGAGTTGCAACGAGCGCAAGGGGGCTAGCGCTCGGTCGAGTTGCTGGGATCGAAGTTGCCGGAAGTGGTCGCGCATCACAGACATCCTATCTTGTGTGGCTATGTAAAGATAGCATAGTGCAGGAAATATGTCTATGTATAAATAGCCATATTCTAGAAAACTAGCTATCTATAAATAGCCAACTGAGGACAACGATCTTGGACGACTCATCATTTGCAACAACTTCCAGACAGGTTCTTTCTCTCCGGAGGTTTAGTGGACCCATTCGAATTCCTGGGCTAATCGTAGCCCAATGCGACGGCTTGTTGGCGTGGCCCATGACGGATAAATGAGAATCCCGCTGGCCATCAGGTTTGAGGTTCACACCTTTACAAATTCGACAGATTCCTTGCCAAGGTTGAGGTTCCTGATTTCAAAACCTGCCTCAATCCAAGCCATGCACTGTACGTGCTTTCGATCATTTTCCCACCATTGAGGGCTAGTCCTCGCTGAGGGTGGAAGGCTGAATCCAAGAATTGCCTCGATCTGCTTGAATGGAGCAGAGATATTGTTCGCGGCTTGAGCGCAGAGCCAATTGTAGAGCGGGTAATAAATGCTCATTTTCCTGCCTTCTTCTTCGCGACCTACCCCGGCGGCTTCACTCTAGGGCCGTCCGTTATCGCTTCCTTGCGCGCCTTCTTTAGACAACGTTCTGTATGAACTCCACGAATCGCCACCCCGGCCTCATCCCTGCAAGGCTCCCTCTCCTTTGCTTGGCACTTTGGACACGGCCGATGAAAGAGTAGGTTCTCCATGGCCGAAGTCTACGCTCCATTGGAACGCATCGCTAGTCCTGTGCGAAACCAATCTGCACTTGCCCCTCGCAAAGATCTCAAGCGAAAATCGCAGAGACCCCTTGATGCAAGAAAAGCCGTGCAGGCCGGGCTGATTCCATGCCTGCACGGTGTAGGTGCGGCTTGCCTTGATGGGGATCGGCGCGACGGTGTTAGCTATTCCTTGTAGAGAGCGGCTCCGGCAATCGCCCCGACGACAAACTCCACAAGGTTGCCAGCAGTTGTCATCGCAGCTAGGTGGTGCGAAAAAAGGCCCGCAGCCCACATGAAGCTGAGATTGGGGACCAACGAACCGACGACCCACACGACCAGGCCCGCGAGAGCCGCTGTCTTCGGTCCGGCGCCACAGCGTGGCCGAATTCCGGCATATATCCAGATCATTGCAATTCCAGTGACGAGTCCGAGGAGGTTGAACCAAATCCACTGGTTTGATGCAAAGTCGGCATGCCCGAGCGCCTTCATTCCGCTCGCCCATCGCGGCGCCAGCAGAATCCCATCTACAAGGTAGCCGAGAACATCTAAAACAATCCCGGCAACTAGGCCCGAAATTAGTACACGACCCATGTTGATTTTTCCCATACTTCCTCCTTGTTCTTTCATTGGGGGAAACTCAAGAAAACAAATGACTCAACCTTCGGCTGACGCACCCTGCGGGACAATCGCACAAGTATATGCACACCCCCTGATACAGGGCAAGAATATTAATCGCAGATGTTGAGTCTTCTTCGACGCAGTCCTCAGGTCGGGGCGTCGGTCTGATCGTCGCCTACTCAGCATTTGATATGGAGTGACCCTGTCAACAGCTGCGATTCGGTGTTTTTGCTTTTGTCTTTGTTCTTGTCTCTCAAGGACAGGGTCAGCAGCAGCCGTGCCCCGCGCACCCGCAGCCCGTACCCGCAAAAAACCGAACTGGAAACGCACCTCACCCCATGCAGTGCGCCCCAGTCCTTCCAGTTCAGCCTGTTCAAGCGCATCTAGACTCTGCGCGGTAGTGGCCTGGAACCGGCCTTAGATCTTGTGAAGGACCACCGACAATGTTGAGGGTGACGGTGCCGGGGTAACGTCAGTCTCTGTGATCGTCGTGCCGTCCTCGCCAAGCGCAAACGTGTTCTCACGGCGCACCTTCCCGTCGCCGTCTTTATAGGTCACTTTCAGCGTATGAGGATCGGCAAGCTTCACCGACATCGATCCCCCACCGGGAAACTTCGTCTCCGTACCATCGAGCTTGCAGGTGATCGGCTTCGGGCTGTCCGTCTCCTTGAAGTCAACTGTGTCGCCATTGACTGCGATGGAAAGAACCCCGCTGTCTTGAGACGAGGAAGATTTGACCTCTTTCCATTCGCCGGCCGATCCTGGTCCGCCTGAAACCCGTCCGGAAATCGTCGTCCTTGTGTATGGTTCCCCGTCCGCTGGGAAGAATTCAGATTTGCTGGTTCGGGTCTTGCCATCGTCAGAGATCGAAATCGTCGTTTTCCGCGTCGTCTTGCCATCCATGCTCGCGGCAATCGCATATCCATTTGCCGACTTGGTGCAAGTCAATGTCGTGTCATTCGTGGACTTCTGCGCCGTTCCGTCGCACACAACTTTTGGTTGCGCCTGGCCTCCGCGCGTCACTGTGAAGCCATCTGCGTCGGTAGCCACGGAAAAAGTTGCACCCTCGAACTTGAGAGAGGACGTGTCGAGCTTCCATGAACCGTTCCAGGGATTCGACTGGGCTACACACGTCCGGCTCAAGGCCAGTAAACACATAACAGCGCACACGCTTACGCAGAGACGTTTCATCATAGTTTCTCCTTAACGAGTGGTTTGATTATGAAGCCATGAAGAAGGAAGGAATGCCACGGAAGGATCGAATCCGCCAAAAAGGACGGCTCGGGAAGCTGGCCAATTATCATCTGCTAGTCTGCGGGTGTCAAGGCATTGCATTTGGCGGTAGTAGGCTAGTTTGGATTTCCACAACGCTGCTGTTTGGAACAGCAGATAGCGGGTCTTCTGGCTTCCAAACGCAGAAAGATTATTGTCATAGTTAATGCTATAATAATGTCATGATGTATGGAGGGAAAGTGGCTATCAAGGACGGGTTTCAGCCGGTCTATTCGATCACACCGGGCATTATGCAAGACCTGCTCCGCATCGAACGGCTCAAAACCGAACTCAGTAATTTAGAGCTTACGCCCGTTTTGCTTGAGAGTCTGCGGCAATCAGCGTGGCTGGTTTCTACTCACTATTCCACCGCAATTGAAGGGAATCTTCTTTCTCAAGCACAAGTTGAACAGGTTGTGGAACAAAATCAGCGCATTCGAGGGCGCGAACGCGATGTGCGCGAGGTGAAAGGCTACTACGCGGCCCTGGAGGAAGTTCAAAGGCTCGCGCAATCACGGGTAGCGGTCACCGAGAGAGTCATCCAAGCTATCCATGCCCTCGTCATAGGCAGCGGAAGAAAGCGGAAGCCGACGCCATACCGCGATGGCCAGAACGTGATCCGCAACAGCAGAACGAACGAGATCGTCTATCTTCCGCCCGAGGCAAGCGCTGTTCCAAGACTTATGGCGGAGCTCGCCTCATGGCTGAATGCGAAGAACGACCTTCCTGTTCCCCTGCGCGCCGCTATTGCTCACTACCAGTTTGCGACCATTCATCCGTATTACGACGGGAACGGCCGTACCGCCCGGCTGCTGACTACCCTCATTCTCCACCGTGGCGGCTATGGAATGAACGGCATCTACTCTCTTGAGGAGTATTATGCCAACGACCTGAGCGCTTATTATGGCGCCATCTCCGTTGGGCCATCGCACAACAACCACCTTGGCCGTGCTGAGGCAGACATTACCGGCTGGATTGCGTATTTCGTGGCTGGAATGGCGGAGGCTTTTGAGAAGGTTCACGCACACGCGAAAAAGAGTGCAGCTCTCGCGAAGGCTCAAAAGGGCCCGACCAGCCGATTGGACGTAAAGAAGCGCACTGTCTTGGCTCGGTTCATGGATGCTGAGTTTACGTCAAGGGACGTAGCAGAGCTGTTGCAGCTTAACCGTCGCTATGCGTCTGTTCTTTGCGAAAAGTGGGCCGACGAAGGCTTTCTGACTATCGAGAATCCATCCAAGAAGGCAAGAAGTTACCGCATAAAAGACAAACATGTTTCGCGGTAGTACGGTGCTGCGGGGTTCGGGATGTGCCGTGGCCTACTCGGAAATATCAAGCCAATTAATTCCAAGACAGCGACAAACGCAATTCTCCTGCCAGATCGATGTTGTGAAAATCCAAACTAGCCCACTACCCATTTGGCCCAACGTCGAATTCCCAGATCGCCTATTCCGATTGCCGCGAGTGCAACTCCGTGCGTCGCTTTCTGAACTAGGAGCTGGAAGAACACATTGCCGTGTCCCCATTCTTGGCGCGTCTTTATCTTTGCGCCAAGGGCGAGATCGTACGAACATGAACGGTCACAAACGCATCCTCAACTTACATCAACTGGCCATGTCACTCATTGAGCGGCGATCCGGCAGGTCTGTCGCCAATTCGTCTGTATGCTTGTGCTCTGGCTCACCGCGTCCCTGCAGTTGGGCTAAAGAACTGTCTCAGATTACGCAAAGCCCAGTTATCAACATTTGACCACTCAATGTCCGGTTTGGCGGTCAGAACGACCGGAACGGCGTTAAGTGGAAAGTACATGCTGAACTGCAAGCCCAAGTGAGAGCCGGCGGCGCTTACAGACTGCGCCGCCGGGCAATAGCGAAAGAGGAAGCTATCGCAAAGTGATGCCGCGCAGCAAGCTGCTAGTAACCACCTTGGCGTTTTCGACGCGCTTTTCGATGACTTTCTGCTCGTCCTCTTTGCTACCGTACTGCTTCATGCGAAACTCGTAAAGTTTGTCGGGAAGGCCATCGAGGGCGGCCATGTTCTTGTAGGTGAGAGTGTAGCCAACATCCCAGTCATTGGGGCCCGACGATGTCTGATTGAGAAAGAGGCTGTAGTCGAGGATTAGGCCGGCGCTTTTTTCCGCTTCCCACAGTGGAACGATGTTCTTCTTCAAATCGGCGAAGAGCGCATCGGAGTGGCCGGGAAGGATGCTGAGGAGCACCACGCGCGTGACGGTGCCCTGGCTGTAGGGGACCTGGGCACGGGCAGTGATGGTCGAAACGGCAAAAGCAAGGAGCAAAGCTCCAGTCAGACGTACACCGTGCTTCATTGATTGAACCTCCAAGTTGTTCGTTTTTTCCGGGATGACGAGAGTCTACGCGCAGAGAACGGATCGCGCAAAGTTGTTTTTCTTTTATTTTTCGCTAGCCTGCCTCGGGTGGCGGAGAGTAGTTAGGCAAATGTGCGGACGCGGCAACCTTGGCGGCGGTGGCAGTGTCCCATTTCTTCAGCCCCTCATTCTCGAAGAATTCGAAAATCCGTTGTTGCTCGCTCTCCCTAGCAGGTCCAGAATAAGCGTTGCTCCTGGNNGGGTCTCCGATGGTCCGCAAACCCAGGCTGGCGTCAGCCAGAGGGCCTTGGGAGAGCCAAAAACCGGATCGTGTCCGGTTTAGCGGCGATACAACCGGAACCGTGTTCTTCGAGGTCGAGAATGGCCAATCTGTTGGCCTTTGCAAGACTTGCCGAAGTTTTTGGCTGTTTCAATCCGAGCGGGCCAGAGTATGCTTGCCCCAGCCTTCCCCGTGGCCAGTCGCTAAGCCATCTCTATAAGCTACGGGGCGGATCGTCACAAAAATGTGAGAGATGAGAAAAATCATGAAGTACATGATCACTTGGAACGAACGTCCGCAGGGCACGCCCATCGAGTACGAAAATGCACAGAAGCGAATCCTGGAGGTCTTCAGTCCGTGGAAAGCGCCGGCCAACTTCAAGATCGAGTCTTTCGTCATCCGCGTCGGTGATTGGGGCGGGTATATGTTGATGGAATGTGATGACCCGCTCGAAGTGCATAAGTTCTGTTCGATGTTGCCTGCTTTCACATTCGANNGTTCTGTTCGATGTTGCCCGCCTTCAAGTTCGAAGCTCGCCCCGTCGTCCCCGTCGCAGATGCCATTCGCGTGGAACTCGAAGCGATGGCCTACCGCGATGGACTAAGAGGCAAGTGACATCCAATTGGAATACGTAGTAATCGTGGCGCCGATCCGGGCATTACCCCTTCCAGGTTTGGTTCTGTCCGGAAGGCGGTCATCCATGACTTATAGCCTAAGGACGGCCGCGCAGGTGAACTCTACGCGGTGCGAGCTTAACAGTTAGGTGGTTCGCAAGTTCTCAGAAGGGGATTCTTCGTAAGGGGCAAAGCATAGGCAAAACGCTGCGACCACACGAAGTCGTAAGTTCCTTCAACGTGAAGAACTGCGCCTGTGCGATTAGAGGCTGATCGACCGGTAGCCTGCCCGCATGGATTCTATGGTATATACCCTACGAGGCGAGACCCAGCGCGGAGTGCTACCGCTCTTAACCCTTCACGGACGCAAGTACTTCGCCGGCATCGGCGTCTTCGAGACATGGGGTGATCTCGAGGGAGATGACGTCGGACCATTCAGCTTGCCAAGCGTACAACGCCTTCGGGTCGTTAGTTTCAGCGATGGCGACTCCGCCGCCGCTCATGCCGTGCCAGCGGCCAATCATGTTCACTCCGGTTGGCGGCATGCCTCCACCCTTCAGAAAGCGAGCGATGCATTCGCCGTAGGTCGCTTGCGGCAACTTCCAACTGACGATGAATTTCACGGATTCTCCTCCTGTGTGGGACCTCTTGGTTTATAGTCAAGAGCCATGCCGCCCTCACCGAGCTTCCGACGCTTCCTGAGCAGCTGGTAAGAAAGCGGATCGTATCATAACAACGCGAGTTTTCTGGAAAAGGGACCGGCTAACGGATTGCAGTGTCAAACTCTCTCAGCAAAGAGCCCGAAGTTTCCAGTTCTGGTCGGCTATTAGGCATTTGCTGTTTGATCAACATCGACGTGTGGCAGCACTCTGTGGTGTCAGGCAATTCGGCCTCAGATTGCGCAAAGCCCAGTTATCAACATTTGACCGCCCAGTGTCCGGGCCGCGGTCATCCGCTGCCATGCTGCTCAGCAAGGAATGACTGGTCGGCTAGTTGCCGAACCAGATGCCCAGCGCACCCTTTTACCCCGCCATTGACAACGGTTTTTGCTCAGTAAAATGATCGAGCAGAATCACATTGATCAGCGCCTTATGGACATGGATACGACTGTTGTATTCGATAAGGCCGAGCTTGCGAAAACGATTCATGAAGAAGCTGACGCGGGACCGTGTGGTGCCAACCATCTCTGCCAAAGTCTCCTGTGTAATGGGAGGGATGAATGAATCCGGTTTACCTGGCTCGCCAAATTCGGCCAGCATCAGAAGAATCCTGGCCAAGCGCTTTTCGCTAGAATTGAAAAGCTGGTCGACAAGGTCGGCTTGGGTCCGCATAGATCGGGTCAGCAGGAATTTCATATACATTTCGGACAGGGAATTCTGTTCGTGCATCACGTGAATCATTTCCTCCCGCGCTATCTGGAGCGCTGTACAAACGACAAGGGCTGAGGCAGTGGCCAAGTGCAGCCCACCTACGCTCGCGAGAGACTCCTCTCCAATGAACTCCCCGGAGGAAAGCAGAGCGACCGTGGCCTCCTTGCCGTCCGGTGAAACGACTGTGAGTTTTGCACTACCCGTCCGAAGATAGAAGATGGAGTCTGCCGAGCTTCCTTGCGAAAAGAAGACCTGCTTTGGCTGCAAATGGACGACTTTTCGTCCCACTCCCGCTTCTTCCAGAAANNTCACCTCCAACACGTGAATGGCTCATCCCTGATGCGGTCTGGGTGTCGGGTTCCGAAGGGTAAGAGACCGCTTCAGGTTTGAGGAATCCAGGATTGCCGTCTTGGCTTCCCAGATGCCCGCTATTCTACTCCCATGCTCAGACAAATCCCCGATCGCCCGCAAACCCGATATTCAAAACGGCAAATACCAGTCCATCGATTTCCTCCGATGTGAGTCCGCAATTCATTCCTTGACCGCTCACCTCATGGAATGCCCAGTTACCGCCATGTGAGGATTCGCGTTGCCTCGGATCTGATCCTTCAGAGTTCTATATGTACCTGGCTACGCCTGTTTGGCCACGAGTGGATTCGGACGGCCCAAGATCATCTCAGAAGGCAAGTACCGGTATTGTTCCCCACAGAGTGGGCATGCAACCACGATCGAATGGAATGGAAACTTTTTCACTCCTGCAGGAACATCCAACCGACAGCTCTTGCACTCGACAACGAACTGCTTTCGACCCTGAATCCCACCTCTCAAGCCGCAGACACCATTTCCGAATATGTGTCGGAAGCAGGCAAACGGGACTCGGTAGTGCACTCGCCGACCTGACTTTGGATTTCCGAGAAAGCCAGACGAGCAGTCCGCAACTCTGCCGCAAGTATTTGCAACAATGAAGGATAGAGAGACGGCTCCGCTTGAATCAGCTCTTCGAAGTCGTCACGACTCACAAATCTGACATCGGAGTCTTTACGAATCATTGCACTCAAGCTGTAAGGTTCGTTATCGATGACTGCAGGCAAACCGAGCAGTGAGCCAGCGGGGGCACGGAGTGAAAATACAATTGCGCCCGATGGGGATTGCATAATCAGAGATGCCTCCCCGCTTCGGAGAATATAAATCCCTCTCGGACCGTCTCCCTGATTGAAGAGAATATGACCTTCACTGCAAGGGACCGGCTGGGACCGTTTATGCAGTGCTTGCATCAACTTGTGATCTGCTTTGAACGAGTTTGGTTTCACTGAAGATCCTCATTCCCCGCTGCCCAAAAGAGTGGCTGAACGGACCAAGGTGGGTTGATTTCTTGTAGATGGTTAGTGTCTTGTTCCTGCGTTACCGACAGACACCCCAATTTGTAATCTCGGATTGCCTTACCCGGACGTGAAATCTCGTCCGCTGCCTCTGATGGTGCCGGTGGTATCGACAACTATGTCTCGGCGCCCGAGATGAAGCGCGTAGTTCCCAATCGCAAGAACGGTCTGCTCGTCGGAAATGCGCGGCGGGGGAGAGGCCGCGATCATGGCTAGCATGAGCAGAACCTGTCGCCTACACGATCTGGACCCGCAATTTTATCTCACGCAGTTGCTGACGAGCCTGCCGAATGTTCGCCGAAGTGAACTGCCCAAATGGCTTCGGGACATGTGGAAGCAGCTTCAAGCGGCACGCCTCCATTCGTAGCACCGGTCCTTCACATCGCGCTCACCGAAATCTCGCAATATTTCCAGGGCATCGTCGCAAAAGGCGGCCTGAGCCGCCCTCCGGGACGACATCTTTGTAGCTCCTACACAGTTGTGTGCACGTTGTGGAAGGTTGAGACAGCCGTCTCAAACGTCTGAACCCGCGGCGTTCCATCGATCACTTTCGCCAGGGTCTTCAACACTTCCGGGTAGGCGCGGGTGTTGTAATCGTCCGCATTGCTCTTGTGCTCCCACAGGCTGATTGAAACCACCTCTGGCGAACCAGCGTTGCAGAGGGTGATTGCTTCCTTGAAGCCCTTCTGCTTCTGCAGCAAAGGAAGAATCTGGTTTTCGAAGGTGTAGGCGTATTCGGCCTGCATGGTGGCTTTAATGCGGAAAGTTACATTGCGTGCGTACATAATCAACCTCCTAAAGGTTGTCTCGTATGTAAGCGGGGGGGAACTTCAGATGGCCTTTACTTATATTCAGGGGACCTGAATGAGGCGACTGTTTCTATATGCCTCATGAGTGAACGTAGTCTCTTGAGTGGGAGATGTCAAATCGAGCGTTGATGGCGTCGATGCGCTGGACCCAGCAATTTCGGCCTCAGATTGCGAAGTGCCCAGTTATCAACAGTTGACAATCCCTGCCGGCTTGACCCGTCAGGCGCGAGTTCGTCGCGGTAACCATCGGTGCGGCACACTCGCTTCAGGAGTTGACAGTGTTTTCGGACATCGGACGCGCCACCCCCTGATCGACCTCGGGGATCGAAGCGGATGCAAGACGCGAAGTCGGCTCTGACACCTGGTGGTAAACTGGCTCGTCGCCTTGAAGGCTGAATATACGCTCTGCTTGGATTCACTTCTTTGGCTTATGTCTTACGAGGTTGCAGAGTGAATTGCGGGAGGGCAGAGAAATGTACCCACAGAGGCGTGCTTTTTTGAAGACCATCGCAGGGTCGGGAATGCTCGCCCTTGCTCCCCGCTGCGTGGAAGCACAGGAACAGGTTGCGCGGGCGACGCGGGGAACTCCGCAGCCGCGGATCAAAGATATCAGCGTGATTGAATGCGAGCCCGCCGGCGTGCGCCTGACGGTGGTCAAGATCACCACGGATCAGGCCGGACTCTATGGCTACGGCTGCGCCACATTTACGCAGCGGGCGGATCTGGTCAAGCCCGCGGTCGAAAAGTATCTCAAGCCCTTCCTGCTGAATAAGACGACCGACCGGATCGAAGATATCTGGCAGTCCTGCTACGACAGCTCTTATTGGAAGAACGGCCCGGTGCTGAACAATGCCCTCAGCGGCATCGATCAGGCGCTCTGGGATATCAAGGGCCGGCAAACCGGAATGCCCGTCTATCAGCTCGCCGGCGGGAAATGCCGCGAAGCCGTCGATTGCTACACCCACGCCAGCGGCGCTGAGTTTCAGGATGTGGTCGAGAGCGCGAAAAAGTACATCGAACAAGGCTTCCGCAACGTGCGCGTTCAGGTAGAGCTTCCCGGAATGGCGGGCTATGGCGCGGCCCATGCGAGTGACAAACGCCCGAAGGCTCTCCACGATCAACCGATCTTCGAGCCTGCCTACGCCATGCGCCGCAATTTGAAGCTGCTTGAATTCTGCCGCCGGGAACTGGGCGAAGAGATCGAGCTGCTCCATGACATGCATGAACGCCTGACGCCCAACGAGGCGGTGCAGTTTTGCAAGGAAGCCGAGCAGTATCGAATGTTCTTCCTTGAAGACCCGCTTTCACCGGAAGATCTGGATTATTTCCGGCAGATTCGCCAGAATTGCGCCACACCGATCGCCATGGGCGAACTCTTCAACAACCCGCATGAATGGCAGCCGCTAATCGGAGGACGACTGATCGACTACATCCGCGTGCATCTGTCGCAGGTGGGCGGATTCAGTCCGGCGCGCAAGATTGCAATCCTCGCCGAGCAGTTTGGC
Organism: Acidobacteriaceae bacterium; assembly: GCA_003140705.1. Taxonomy (GTDB): domain Bacteria; phylum Acidobacteriota; class Terriglobia; order Terriglobales; family Acidobacteriaceae; genus Telmatobacter. The sequence continues at coordinate 6,833 of PLKU01000183.1, read as the reverse complement.
GTGAGAACGGCATGGCACGGTCCCGGCGATGTTTCACCGGTTGGGCATATGGCGAACGTCACGTTAGATCTGGTCAGCTATAACTTCGGCATTCAGGAGTACTCACCTTTCAATGAGCGGACGCAAGCGATTTTTCAAGGATGCCCGGAGATGAAAGACGGATATCTGTGGGTCAGTGAGAAGCCTGGGTGGGGAATTGAGGTTGACGAGAAGGAAGCTGCCAGGTCGCCATTTAAGGCCAGCCCGTTGAATGGCGGCTGGGGAGAGATACGGCTGCGGGACGGTACCGTGATCAAGCAGTAACGGCCAGACATGGTAGAGAAAACGGATTGCAAGACGGAGAATTGCATGAGACATGTGATTGGAAGCGCCCTGTTGGCCTGCGTCCTTGTGGGGACATCCCCCGCAGTGAGCCAGGTGAAGATGACACGCGACCAGGTGCTCTTCTACACCTCGGATTGGAAGGGCGATCGATTCCCGGATGGACGCCCGAAGTTGCCGGACGCACTGCTCAAACGAGCAGTGGACATCTCCATCGAAGACATCTGGGACTTTCTGCGCGCAAAGGGCTATCAGAATCAATTTGAAGGGGGCTGGCAGGCTCTTCACATTGAAAGGCCATTTGCCGGCCGCGCGCTCACGGCGCAATATATGCCGTTACGGCCGGACATGGCCAAAGCCATCTCCGCCGAGGGCAAAGCAGAGGGACGGGTGGGCGGAACCAATATGTGGCCCATCAGTGAACTGCAAATCGGGGACGTCTACGTCGCCGATGGCTTTGGCAAGATCGTTGAAGGCACCTTGATCGGTTCCAATCTCGGCAACGGGATCGCCACGCACACGCATACGGGATTCGTGTTCGACGCCGGCATACGCGATCAGGAGGAAAACCGGGAAATTCCCAACTTCAACGGCTTCTATCGCGGCTACGATCCCTCCGCATGGGCGCAGATGGAGTTGACCTCGATCAATGCGCCGATTCGCATTGGACGGGCCGTGGTGTTGCCGGGGGACCTTGTTCTGGCCAGGACTGAAGGAGTTCTGTTCATTCCCGCAATCCTGGCCGAAGAGGCGATCAGCACCGCCGAATTCACCGGGCTCAAGGACGACTACAACTTCGAATTGAACCGAGAAGGCAAGAACGGCGCCCAGTTCGAAGGGGGATGGAATGCAAACAAGTATGACGGCTTTGCCAAGTGGATCGACGCCCATCCCGACAAGCTGAAAATGCCGCGCAGTGAATTCGACGCGACTTTGGCCAAGGCAAGGGCGCACACGGAGGATTGAGCCCTGTCCGCTGAACCTGCAACCCCATCGCAACCCACAGCATGACCGCGTCACAGGCAGCCCTGAGATTGCCTGGGCGTGGGCCTCCGAGGGAATCGGAATGCACGCAAGACGGCCTCTCGTTGAACCTGGATCGGAGCTTCGCTCGAGGGAATTGAAAAGATGATTAGATATCCGGCCAGAGAGCACGGGAGCGGCCCGCCTATACGCTACCTGCTCGTACTGTGGCTCTTGGGCCTGAGCGCCGTAGCATTTTTGGATCGCACCAATATTTCGATCGCCGGTGTCCAGATCGGTACTGAATTCAAGATCGACAATGCTCGACTGGGTTGGGTATTCAGCGCATTTCTCATCGGCTATGCCTCCTTTCAGATCCCCGGCGGAATCCTTGCGCGGCGTTTTGGCCCCCGCCGCTTGCTTGCGTTCAGCGTGATCTGGTGGGGAGTTTTCACGGCTCTGACCGCATTGGTTCCCCCCGGGATGCGCGGCGCTCTGCTGGTCCTGGTCCTGGTCCGCATTGCACTTGGAGCCGGTGAGGCGATCATGTATCCGGCAGCAAACCAGTTTGTTGAACGCTGGTTTCCGATCGTGGAACGCGGCAAGGCGAACGGCATTATTTTCGGCGGCGTCGGGATAGGGTCGGGACTCACTCCGCCGTTGCTCACGGCAATCATTCTGCATTTTGGGTGGCGCGCTTCTTTCTGGTTCTGCGCCGTCGTTGGTCTGCTGGCGGGCACGCTATGGTACCTGGTCGCGCGCGATACCCCCGAGAAGCATCCCTGGGTGACTTCCGGCGAGCTCGATGCCATTGTCCGCGGCCGCGGCGACGCACCGGATCGGGGCGCAACACCGCACCTCCGATCCGATGGCAGGTCCGGCGCACCGTGGAGAAAAATCTGTTGCAGTAAGGAAGTTCTCGCCCTCACAGCCAGTTATTTTGCCTACGGCTACGTGGCGTGGATCTACTTCAGCTGGTTCTATATCTATCTGGCCCAGGTGCGCGGCCTGAACCTGAAGGCGAGCGCACTGTACTCGATGTTTCCGTTCATCGCCATGACGCTGGGTTCTCTTGTTGGTGGAGTCGCCAGCGATTGGCTTGCGCGGTATGTCAGTATCCGGTCGGGGCGCTGCATTCTGCCGGCGCTTGCCCTTGGATGCACCGCGATTCTCCTGGTCGTTGGTTCGAGAGCACATGATCCGCGGGTTGCAAGTGCTGTCTTGGCATGCGGGGCGGGTGCTTTGTATCTATCGCAAAGCTGCTTCTGGTCAGTATCCGCCGACTTTGCCGGAGAGTTTGCAGGGGTGGTCTCAGGAACCATGAATATGGGCTGTCAGATAGGAGGCGCCGTAACCGCCTCGCTCACGCCATTGATTGCCTCGCACTTTGGATGGGAGGCCTCTTTTCTGGCCGCGACCATCCTCGCGGCGTTGGGCGCCCTCGCATGGCTCGCGGTAGATCCACACGCCCGCCTTGACGGGATCGCTAGCTTTTAACCATGTCGCGGGCCGTCAGGTTCCTGATCGGCGCCGATCCGCGAAAAACCAGAGCTTAGCCAGACTTTTCGACGGCCAGAGCGGCCTGCAGCATCGCCTTCGCATAGGCAATATCGTAAACGTCGCCGGTATAACCACCGCCGCCGGGGTAGCCGTGGATTGTCCCGCGCGCGCGATCATAATCAAGGGCGCGCCCGTGTTCTGGATAGAGCTCTCGCAAATACTTCAGCTTGACCAGTTCCCGCATCACCGCGAACATGTTCACGTCGCCTTCGTCGATGAAGCCCTCGTCGTATTTCAGGTAGGGCTTGGTGACATGCGGGTTGCGGTAGTGCATGTGGTTGATGCGCTCCCTGGAGCCGAAGTAACGGCAAACCGCGACCGGATCCTCGCCAAGTTCCTGCGCGACCCCACAATNNCCGTTTGCGGGGCTATCTACAATCTCGATCAGATGCTTCCATCCTTCCAGCGTGGCCATAATCTGCTGCGAACCGCGGCTTGACGGGAAGGGCGGGTCGTTGGGATGGAGGGCCAGCCGTACATTGGCCTTTTCCGCGACCGGGATAACGGCCTTGAGAAAGTAAGTGATGTTGGCCCACATCTCGCTGAGGGTGTGCGCACCTTCCCCGGCGAGCGGCGGTAAGTCCTTCATCCGGCCGTAATCCACGCCCGTCAATCCGGCGCCGCCCCGGCCCACTTCTTCGTAGTAACCTTCCATGGCCCGGTGCGCGTAGAAGTTGTACTCGACGACCGCGATGCCCGCCTGCCCCGCGGCCTGAATCGACTGCCTGACTTTCTCGATCTCCACGTCCCGCTCCGGCCGGCCATAGATCGTGTTGGGAAAGCCGCCGATCATCAGGTTACCCAGGGTCACACCGTTTGCCTTGAGCTTTTCGACCAGTGGCTGAAGCTCGCCTGCGGTCCACGGGAGCGCGGGGCCGCCACCGAGCACGTGATAAACACCCAACTGCACCACGCTGCGAATGGCCGCTTCGGTAACGCCGCCGGCGATGTCGATGGCGCAGGCAATCTTGGGTGTATCTGCGCCTTCCTGTGGCATGCCATCGCCGAGCCACCATGGCTTCTCCTGAGACTGCGCGGAGGCCGCGACCCGCGGCAGCGCGGGCGCCAGGGCTGCCATTGCCAGGCCTTTGATCAAACTTCTTCGCGAGATAGCGGATCTCAACATTGGAGGCTCCTTGATTTGCATTGGATTGCGGTCTTGAATTCTTCCACAAACCAATCTCCTGCGTCGAGCCAGGCTCGACCCAAGCCGGCGAGGGCAGTAAGATGGATTGCGAGAGTTTGAAAAGGAACCTATGAACATGTCCGGCGAGGGCAGGCCCGGGTACAACCGTCGCAGCGTTCTAAAGTCCTCTTTGGCAGTGCTGGCCGGCAGCGCTCTTGGCCGGACTGCACAAGCTGCAGAGCCCGAGATCAGGAATGTGAATCCTGCCTCCAGCCCGTCGGCATTGAAGATTACCGACATGCGTTTTGCGGTGGTCGTCAAGCCGGGCCCGAGCCCCTGCGTTCTCATCCGGATCGACACCAACCAGGGCGTCTACGGCCTCGGCGAGGTGCGCGATATCGCTGGTCCGCAGTACGCAATGGTGTTGAAGAGCCGCATTGTCGGCGAGAATCCTCTGAACATCGACTATCTTTTTCAGAAGATTGCCCAGTTTGGCGGTAACGCCCGCCAGGCCGGTGGTGTATGCGCGGTCGAGATGGCGCTTTGGGACATCGCAGGCAAGGTGTACAACATCCCTGTCTATCAGATGCTTGGCGGAAAATGGCGCGACTCGATCCGCATCTACGCCGATACGACGGAGTCACAGGACCCGAAAGAGTACGGGCGGCGCGCCAAAGAGCGCAAGGCGATGGGCCTGACCTGGATGAAGATGGATCTGGGCATCGACGTTTTGGATGGAATACCTGGCACGGTGATGCGGCCCGCCGGTCTGGACAAGTGGGAGTTGCACGATCAACCTAACCCTTTTATCGCCACCGAGGTCACCGACAAAGGGATCGACCGGCTGTGCGAGTATGTTGCCGCGGTGCGTGAAAACATCGGCTATGACATGCCTTTGTCGATGGATCACCTCGGCCACATCGGCGTAAAGTCTGTCATTCGCCTGGGCAAGGCGTATGAGAAGTTCAATCTGGAATGGATGGAGGACGTCATTCCCTGGTACTACACCGATCTCTTGAAGGAGATTCGGGAAGCCTCCCCAACTCCCATTTTGACCGGAGAGGACATTTACCAGTTCTCAGACTTCGAGACGCTCTGCAAGGAACATGCGGTCGACAAGATTCACCCCGACCTCGCTACCTCCGGCGGCATTCTCCAAACTCACCACATCGGCGACATGGCCTTTCGCTATGGTGTGCCTATGGCTATGCATTTCGCGGGAACCCCGGTGGGATGCATGGCGTGCGTTCACTGCGCCGCCGCGACGCGGAATTTCCTCGCCCTGGAGAACCACTCCCTCGATGTGACATTCTGGCAGGAACTGGTGACAGGAATTGAGAAGCCCATTATCGACAGAGGTTTCATCAAGGTTCCGGACAGTTCCGGCTTGGGCGTGATGCTCAACGACGACGAGGTGAAGCGCCATCTGAAGCCTGGAACCGGATACTTCGAACCCACTCCGATGTGGGACGAACCGCAGTCGTGGGATGACGCGCTGTTCAGCTAGTGATTGCTGAAATCTCCCGGACCGGCCCTGTGCGCGCAGCGGCCGGTCCGGGACAAACCTGGCTCGCGCGTTCTTCTACACTTTGCGGAATTCGATCCGGCCTTTCGCGATAGGAAGCCCGAGCACTTCAATGCGTCTTAGATCGCGCGTGCCAATGCCCCGTTCCTCGGCCAGCCTCAGCGTGTTGTCGCAGTGTTCAAAGGGAGCAGTGCCCCGGTCGGCCATCGGATCGAAGCCCATCAACGCGGCGCAAACAGTGTCGGTGGTTACGCAATTTGTGCCCGCAATCAGCAAACCGGGAGGAACGGGCCGCATCTGTTTCACCCACGGACCTTCGCCACCCGCTACGGTTTCAATGCCATCAATGATGCTCAGGTGAATGGGCCGGGCAGCCACCAGATCGACGGTAACCCGCGGGACGCGGTAGCCGGGGTCGCGCGGCGATTGCGGATCGAGTTCCGGCAGCGCCGTCCGGGAAGGCTGGCGGTTGCCGTTGTGCAGCATGGCCCGTCCACCACCCGCCTCCTGGCTCGGCTCATCCACGCCGGCGGTTTCGCCGTAGATTGTCGTAGGAGTAATCCCGAACAGGTTTTTCATCGCTCCGGTGAGCCCGGCGGTGCTGTGCTCCTTGAGCTTGGCAAGAGAGACGAAGACATCGCAGTCTTCGTAAGAGCGATTCAGATCGTAGGCTTTGAACAACAGGCCTCCGCCCGGGACCCAAAGCCGCGTGTACTTTTCCGAGGGACCCGCAAAGTTCGTGTTTTCGAACTCTACGCCGGAGGCGGCACTGGTGAAATCCGAGAGTTGCCAACCGGCCTGGGAAATGAACTCCTCAAGCGTATGAACCTTGGATGAGGTTGGACTCTCGAGCAGGCGTATGCGCCGTGCTCCGGCCTTACCGAGCAGGTGAACCGTGGCGCTCACAACCTGGGGATGCACCCAGTAAGTTTGCCCCTGCGCCATCCCATTGAAACGCTGCGTGGAACTCCCCGTCACGTTGATCTTGATCGCCACGGTCTTGCCGCTGACCAGCTTACGCAGCCCGCCCAATTGGTCAAACATGGTCGCAAGAGTTGTGACCATTGCCGGGCCGTAGGTGGAACACCTGGCGACGGCGACAGGCGCCGTAGGTGCAGCTGTCGCGGCAAAAAGACGGGTTGGCGCGAGGTACAATCCCGCCGCTGCGGCGCTCAAGCCCTGGATGAGTTCTCTCCGGTTGAGGTCCCTTCTCATATCACCGCCGTCCCTTTCGGCTTCGATCCTTGGTTCAGATGGTAACCCGGATTCCGCCACTTTCGCTCAAGAAATTCCGAGTGTTTGATCCCATGCGCGGTAAACCTTGTCATTGATGGCGGG
>PLKU01000094.1 GCA_003140705.1 Acidobacteriaceae bacterium | reverse complement strand
CCGATTCGTAGTGCGTCGCATGAATTCTAGAATCGTTTCCAGTTGTTTGTCGCTGAAGTCTTTGACCAGCGCCTCGATCGTGCTTTGCATCGCACCAAAGAACGATGTATCGCCCTCGGCATTCTCTCTCACAGTCTCCACGATGACTCGCCGCCGATCGGCTCGGTCGCGCACCCGGCGTACCATCCCTCTTGCCTCAAGTCTATCGATCAGGCTCGTGACGGAAGCGGTAGCCAGACCGGTGTGGCTGGAAAGTTCGCCAGCTGTGAGAGAGCCATGACGTGCCAAAATGTCCATCGTCTTGGCATCGGTAGCTGTCAGCCCGGCTCTTTCAGCCATGGCAGTGTGAAACATCACTGTTGCAGTGCTGCTCTCTCGTCCTGCAATCGAGAGCGCATCCAGCAATTGGCGGCGTCGGTTGCGGTTTTTTCCATTTTGACTGTCTGCCATGATATTCGGTCCTGGCACCAATTATAACGGCACGTCGAGATTCTCTAACAATCGTGTGGATTGCTTTCGCCGATTGGTACGGCAAATCACTTATACCGAGGGATGATGGCCTGACGTGAACAGCCCTTTGCGCTCAGGGAGCTTCCCTCGGCGACTGGTGGCCGTCGACGAGTGCACCGGCGATTTTGCACCAGCCCAGAATCAACCTGACNNGTTCGCCAGGCTTGGAGTTGACAATTCGTTCGGCACCTGACAATATGTTGTTAGGTAGCTATCGAACTGGAGAGCGGATGGCAGACAAGCGGGAGAAACTGAAGCATGATTCGGTCGGAGCATGGGCGAAACGGTTATACTTTGCGGCCCGCGCGGTGATGGACGCGGTTTTGCGTCCCTACGACNNATGTGCTGTATCAGTTGGCGAACGAAGGACCAACGATGCAGCGAGATCTGGCAAGCATGCTCCAGATCGAGAGGGCCACGCTGAGCGGAATCGTGACGACACTGGTGCGCAAGGGTCTTATCGATCAAACGCCCGACTCCGATGATCAGCGTCAACGGATGCTTCGCATCACCCGCTCGGGCAAGAAACTCTGGAAAGAATTGCCCGATCCGACCGAACTTATCCTGGCAGTTGCATTTAAAGGCACCGACCCCGCGGAGTTGGCGATAGCTCGCCGTGTGCTGCAGACCGCAACCGAACGCCTCAACAAACACATTTCAGGAGAAAATCAAGCATGACAATCTTAGTTACTGGTGGAACCGGACTCGTGGGTTCGCGGCTTTTGCGGCGGTTCGTCGACGCCGGCGTGGACTGCCGTGCGCTTGTACGACCGGGCAAGGAAGTTTTCGCTGGAGCCACACCTGTAGAAGGCGATCTTTTCGATACGGATTCGTTGAAGCAAGCCGTGGATGGTGTTTCGGCGATTGTTCATCTTGCCGCAGTTTTCCGGACTCTCAATGACGATGACGTCTGGCGGGCTAATCTCGATGGCACGAAAAACCTGATCGCCGCGGCGATTGCACACGCTCCACAGGCTCGCTTCGTCATGGCAAGCACCAGTTTGGTCTACAATGCGGACGCATCCCATCCCGCCCTCGAAGATGACTCGACCAATCCCAAGCTCGCCTATCCCGCAAGCAAGATAGCCGCGGAGACCGAACTCCGCAATAGCGGACTCAATTGGAGTATCCTCCGTCTCGGCTTTGTCTACGGCGATGGAGATGGACATCTGGCCTCGGTACCGCCGCTCGTCGCGAGGTTCAAGTGGCACCCCGCGAAGACTTTCAGCCTCGTTCACCAGCGAGACGTTGCAGGCGCGTTCGAACTTGCTCTGACTGGGGCAATGGACGGGCAGGTCGTCAACATCTGCGACGACGCCCCAACCACCCTCTACGAGATGGCCAGCCTTGTCGGCTCTCCCATCGAGGCGTCAGCGGAGCCCTTGACCGATCCGTGGATGGGCCGCATGGATGGATCACGGCTTCGCAGCCTCGGCTTCCAGCCTACGGTTCCGACTCTGTATCAAGCTGCGCAACAAGGAATTCTGTAACCATTGCCCTCGACCGGGGTCCGTGAGATAACACTTGCGGATCCCGGTACCTACAAGAGTCAGTGAAGGGTTCGAACGAGGTGCCGAGGATTAGTACCGGAAAGTCTTATGTTTACTTATCGCTGATGTAGCGAAAGGTCAGTTGGCGAGAACAGGCCTGTTGACTCAGGGAGCATCCCTCGATGGCAGGTGGTCGTCGGTGAGTTCACCGGGGATTTGGCAACAACCCAGAATTCATTCTGGAGGAAACGGCGTTTATGAGGACCTTATCCGTTGCTCGTCGCCGAGTCTCGATGAGTGCATTGCTATGAAGCACAACATCTGGCTTTAGGAGCGACGGCGACCCCCAAAGGAACGTGACTCCTCGTGTGTCGGGTTGAAGTACAGATCGTTCACGCGCCGGGCAAGATGCTTGACCTTCTAGTTTCATCCTTCTTTGTTTTGTGGATCGCTCGGACGGGCGGTCTCATCAGGGCCGCCCTTATCCGTTGTGTCAGCGTTTCCTGAGACGGCGCGGATGAAGCTCACCCCGTAATGCGTCAGCGCATATTCAGTCTTCAAGGCTGTCTCGCTGCCCTTCATGGGCATGGGAGTTTGGCCCAATAGATAGTGGTCTTTTGCCTCGGCTTTCTCTGTGCGCGAGATGATGCCGAGCCTGATAAGGTCCTGAATTACGAGTTCGATATGGTTGAGCTTGGCGTATGTAGCTTTATCGTCGTCTCCCATCTTGTCCTTATGTAACCAGTATTCGGCGTGCCCGAAATTGATGCGGAACTTTGGATCGTAGACCTCTACGAGCTTCCAATGTTCGACCGGCCACATGGCAAATGGAAGGCCGGTATTGATGTCGAGTGGCTGCGAAAAGAACGCCCAAAGTCGGTCAAGATAGTGCGCTTCATCGGCACTCATTTCTGAAAGCGTCTGTGCAAACGAGGGCAAATATCCTTCGGTCTGGTCGATTGCGCTGTCCATGAGGTTCGCCCACCGGTCTTGCAACGTGGGGTCTGACTGCACAGACGCGCCTTGCAGAAGCGGGATGATGACCTTGAAGTCTTCGTGGGTAGTCGGGCGTTTCCCACTGCGGCGCTCCCTGAATCTGTCGGCAACATTGCGCATGTTTTCGCCGATGGTTGCGTCGTAAAGGTCTTTGAGGCTTTCTCCTATGGCTTTAGTCGTGGGAAAAACGATGTTCTTGACCTGCTCATTATTCAGGATGCTGAGGGCATCTTTGACCGTGTTGGGATCGAGGTGCATGTGGTCTTCTCCTTGCTAATGATCACCATATCCTGAGCGTCAAGAGCAGAGCTTGACGTGCATACCGTTCACGTACCAACCCTATTTTTATAGGGCTCTTCTTGCGGAATGTGCGCACTTGTCGA
>PLKU01000205.1 GCA_003140705.1 Acidobacteriaceae bacterium | reverse complement strand
TACAACGGTTATGAAGCCAGCCAATACAGTCCCGCTCCATCCACCCAGTGCATAGCGCTGAACCACTCCCGCTATCCTGGGTTTTCTGTCATGCGGACGATCCATCGCGAGGTTTAGTTGCTTAACGAGGAAGCTTCCTGGAAATCGGCCTGAGGCCGTCAAGCGCGCCTCGGCGGGCGGTCAGAAAGTGCTAACCCAATATATCAACATTTGACTTCATGAATCGACACTACATTATTGATACACATAGCCTTAGATGGCATTGTAGGACAATCGCTCGCGCACATTTCAAGTGCGGCAGACTCCGCAATCCGCCTATGTTGCTCAACCAGTCCTATGAGATGGCGACAACTCGGAGGCTGCGCCGATCTCGGGCTACGAGGGCGTGAAGAGGCCATCCGCTTTCGGACGGCCTCTGTCAAACTCAAACTCTCCAGCGGCTCGGCTTTGGCTTTGCGTTCCCAGTCGCCTAAACCGCAGCGCGTACTATCGCTCTACCCCAGATGTTGCGCCGTTTTAAAGCCTGAAGATTCCGCCAAGCACAGGACGAGTCACAACTCGGCGTCCGTTGCTTGTGACCATCACCGGAGCCGGAGCCACAACGGCCGTCCTCACCTCATTGCCGTCATCGACAACCACAATCTGCAGAGTGAGAGTCGGACTACCCAATGAGGACAAAGTCATGGTGCCGGTGCAATCAGGGTTGATGGAGTAGTTCCCTGAGCCTGCCCTGTCGGGAGCGGTAAAGCCGGTCACGGATCCGTGGATGTTATCTATCTGGGTCAAATTCCCATTGCCATCGAAATGGGTCATGGCTGTTCCAATAACCGTCTCGATCGCTGCACCCGGGGTTGGAGCCGATGGTCTGGTTCCCGTCAAAGTAAATCCATAGTCGCCCTTCAGAGAGGCGTTCGTACAGGTTGTCTGGGGAGCATCTTGCGCACAGGCGGCAGTTGCCGCCAAAAGCAGAATCATCATCGCGGTCTTCATTGAGGTACCTCCTTCATGTAGGTTGTTCGCTTTCATCAATTCCGCCAATAGACCGCGTCCGCAGAAGCTCTGGAGATTTCCTGTAGGATTATGTCGTTGATTTCGAGGTATTTCTCTAACTGTCCCATAGTAGAATTGGCCTGTCGTGGTATTGAAATTCGACCGCTACGAGCTCGATTCGGCTGCCTACCAGTTGCGCAGGCGCGGAACGCCGGTCCGGCTGGAGCGGTTACCTATGGAGCTGCTGCTGCTGCTTGTGGAGCGGCGCGGCGCTCTGGTCACGCGGGAAGAGATCGCCTCGCAGCTCTGGGCCCCGAACCTTTTCCACGACCTTGACAACGGGATACACACCGCGGTTCGAAAGGTTCGTCAGGCCCTCAATGACTCCGCTGAGCGGCCGACGTTTGTTCAGACTGTTTCCGGCAAAGGCTACCGCTTCGTGGCCCCGGTCACTATCGTGACCGACCGGCCGCCCTCATCCGCAAACCGGAGCATCGCGGTCGCAGTGCTGCCATTTGAAAATCTCACTGGGGATGCGAGTCAGGAGTATTTGAGTGATGGTCTGACGGAAGAAACCATCGCCGCTCTTGGCAACCTGGCCCCCGGATGGTTGACCGTCATCGCGCGGACGTCAGTGATGCGCTACAAACGCACCAGGAAAACAGTCGGGGAAATCGCAAGCGAACTCGGAGTCGATTATCTCCTTGAGAGCACATTCCGGCGCGATGAAAGGGCGGTTCGCATCACATCAAGACTGGTTCGCGCCCGCGACCAGACGCAGGTGTGGAGCGGAAACTACGATCGCGATTGGCAATTTGTTCTGCAACTTCAGGAAGAGCTTGGAAAGGCCATTGCGCAGCACGTGGAGTTCAGGTTCACGGCAGAACGCTCGATCTCTCATACCCGCCAAACAACCGCCGATCCTGATGCTTATGATCTGTACCTTCGCGGAAAACATTACTGGAATCAGATCCGGCCAACCGCCCTTCGCCGCGCCATTGAGTGCTTCGAGGAGGCTGTTTCAAAAGACCCTTCGTTTGCGCTCGCATGGTCGGGGCTGGCCGACACTTACGCGGTGCTGCCCGTCACCAGCGACGGTGATCCTGCCGAATTCTGGTCCAGGGCCCGGCACGCGGCCGACGAAGCGATGCGGCTGCAGGGCAAGCTAGCCGAATCCTGCGCATCTTCAGGTGCCGTTAGCTTCTGGCTCGATTGGGATTGGAGCCGCGCTGAGCAGGAACTGCGAGGCGCGGTCTTGCTCAATCCGAGTTGTGTGTCGGGATACCGTTATCTGGCGCACGTTCTGTCCAATTCTGGACGACATAGCGAAGCGCTTGCGGTTATGGCAAAGGCATGCCGGGTTGATCCGCTGTCACCTGCCTTGCATGCCATTTCAGGGCAATTGTTTTTCCAGGCGAGGCGGTTCGAAGAGGCAGAAGACCGGGCGCGGCACTCACTCGCACTCAACACCGATTTCTGGCTTGCGCACCTCATCCTCGGCAAAGTCTGTGAGCAGACGCATAGAGCCGCAGCAGCGCTGACCGAATTCGATACTGCTTTTCGCCTTTCCGAAGGTAACACTGAGGCGCTATCGCTCAAGGGCTATACGATGGCGCAAATGGGCCGGCGCACTGAAGCGGAGCAGGTGATGCGCACGTTGCTCGAAACCGCCCGAACGCGATTTGTGCCGCCGTACAATGTCGCGTTGCTCTGTGCCGGGCTGGGTGATTCGGGTACCGCATATGAGTGGCTCGAAAAGGCTCGGCTTATTCGCGACGTTCACATGGTATTCCTCACAGTCGAACCAAAGTGGGACACATTCCGGCGCCAGCCTTCATTTCAATCGCTGATGCAACGTTGCGGTCTCCCGGAGTTTGAGTCCAGCAGCCGCCTGCAATCGCCGTCTCCGAATAGCCGCGCTTCGAAAACTGTTCGGCGTTAAGCTGTTTCCCCTCAAATGTCACAGATCGGAGAGTTAGCAGCTCAACGAGGTTGATCGAGAAGGCAGCCAGATCGGTGTAGGCTCCGCATGATGATGATGCGCTCATCATCATGCTTGAAGGGGCAGCGAACTCCTCCGAAGGGGTCTACTTCGGATAGGTGACGTAGAGTCGGCTTTCATGCGCTTTCTTCGACGATTCGGTATTGTTCCGGGCGAGTGCTAACGACAACCGCCCACTCGGCAGTGTCGTTCCAGTAAACACCCTACACGGCCAAGAACTCGCAACGGCCCAAAGATTGATTGTCAGTTGGCGAAAACTGGGCTTAACACCTGTTGAGGGCAGAACAGGTGCACTCAGAGCCAGGCATCCGCGCTGTTACCGCCTTCATTCCTGAACCCTGTGGCGTTTCCGAAGGCCGCTCCGAAGTCTCGAAGTGACTCTTCCATGAGGTGAAGCGGGAAGCTGTTTGCTGTTGTTGATCAGTGTGCCAGCAAACCGGCCCTGAACTAATTCCAGGCCCAAAGCAGGTTATGTCATTGCTGAATTACCTGGTCAAGTCCGTGCAGACCATCGGCCATGGCGGCACCCTCTCCTTTTTCGAGGCTCTCAAACAAGGCGACCCACGATTCGCGACCCGTCTCAAATGCAGGCGAATTGGCCAGATAGTGACGCGTGCCACCCAAGACCCAGCCTGTGTTCTCCAACTGAGCAGCTTTTAGCACGAGCACCTGCGCGGTCTGTTGCGCGGCGGCCTTGTTTCCGGATCCCCATTGGCAGCCGAATTTCATGGCGTCACGGATCAATGTCATGGAGATAACGGGGTCCGTGAAGGTTGCGTCGTCGATGGCGGCAGCTCGCTTTTGGCAGTCCTCGAAACGGCCGGTTGTCAGATCCGCTTGCAGCATCGCGAGCTGGGCATCGGGCGAAGCATCCAGCTTGAGCCAGCGCCCGGTCAGCTCATAGGCCCGTTCGTATTGATATAGGTGATCCTGGTAAACGGACACCGCATCTTGAAGGAATCCGGCGTTGTCAGGAAAGGCCTCCAGACAAGCCTCGAAGTCTTTGGAGGCGCCTGAAAAGTCGCCCCGATCAACCTGAACGTTGCCCAGATTGTCTGTTATCTTTGCCCAGCCCAGGGGGTTATCCGCCCTGGTGTAAATCTCGAGAGCCGCGCTGTAGGCCGCGACAGCCTGGGCAAGCAATTCTGTAGCATGAGCCTCGTCGTCCTGGTGCGCTTGAGCCATGAGCGTAGTCCCCAGATTGTTCTGCGTTGCTGCCCAGTCCTGGGGCATGTCCGCCTTGGTCCTCACTTGCAGCACGCTCCGGTAAACAAGCACAGCCTGGGCCAGCAGGTTCGCGGCTTGCTCCCCGCTTGCCTCGTTCGCCTGATCGAAGAGAGCGATCCCCAGATTATTCTGTGCCAACGCCCAGGCCACCGGCAGGTCTGCCTTGGTGTCCACTTCCAGCGCCGCCCGGTAGGCACCGACAGCCTGCGAGAACAGATTTGTCGCTTGCTCCCCATCGCTCCGCTCTCCTAGATTTGCGAGTACGAAGCCCAGATTGTTCTGCGTCATTGCCCAGCCCTGAGGCAGGTTTTCCCTGGTTCTGACTTGAAGAGCCGCCCGATAGGCCAACGCCGCCTTGGCAAGCAGATCCGTTGCCGTCACCCCATTGCTCCGCTCCCCCTGGTCTGAAAGGGCGTTCCCCAGATTGTTCTGCACCCGGGCCCAGTCCTGGGGCATATCCGCCTGTGTATAAACCTCGAGTGCAGCCCGGTTGGCCTCTACCGCATGCGCAAACAACTCGAGTGCCTGCGCTCCGCTGCTCCGTTCTCCCTGATCTGTGAGTGCGATGCCGAGATTGCTCTGTGTTTGCGCCCAGTTGCGGGGGTCGCTTGCCTTGGTTTGAACTTCCAGTGCCGCTCGATCGGCCTGCACTGCCTGGGCAAACAATTCGGTTGACTGAGCTCCTGCTATCCGCTCGCCCTGCTCCATCAGAACGGCGGCCAAATTGCTGTTCGCCGCAGCCCACTGCTGAGGCTGATCCCCCTTGGTGCTGACCTCCNNGACTGCCCTGAAGGCTTGCACGGCCTGGCCTATCAGAGAGGTTCCCTGTTCACCGCTGCTCTGCGCACCCTGAGTCATGAGGGCGAGACCAAGATTGTTCTGGATCGCCGCCCAGTCCTGAGGCCCCTTCGCCTTCGTATCCACTTCCAGTGCCAACCTGAAGGTTTTCACTGCACGGGCCAACAAATCATTCGCCTGCTTTCCCGTGCTGCGAATCCCCAGGTTCAGCAGAGCAAATGCCAGCTTGTTCTGGGTCGATTCCCAGTCCGGCCGATCCGCTGGAGCGGACAATTCCTCCAGCAGACTCCCATAGTCATTGATCGATTGGTTCAACAATGCCGAGCTGACACCTGCTTCGCCAACTTCGCCTTCAACTCTTCGCGCGTCGGCTAGATTGCTCACCGTGTCCAGCCAGATTTCGCGGTAGGCCGCGTCGTCTGGAAGCGCTTGATGTTCCGTGGCTGCCTGTTCGCGCACGCCTTCAAGAACCACGGTTGCCTGGTGATACTGGGAGCTCATCTGGTACGCATTGGCGCTCTGATATTCGCTTTCGACGTATTTCAGGAATTCTCGTCTCGCGGCATCAAGGGCTCTCTTCTGGCTTTCTTTGAATGCGTTGAGTTGGCCGGCGGCGACCTGATGAAACATGGGAGCGGCAACTTCATAATGGTTGAGCGCCAACTCCGCCAGAGCATTCTCACTCGCCGTAGCTTGGTCCTTGCGCTTCTGAATGCTTTCCGCCCATTGCCGAACCTGCTTGTCGACATCCGCGGTTTCGAATCCGTTTGCCCTGGCCCACTCCGTCATGGATGCCGTCAGGCCGTCCGGCTTCTGGGTTCGTGCCGCAGCCACTTCATCCTTGAGGGCTCGAATCTGCTGGGTCTTGTTGCGGTTCTGGATGGACAGCCGTTGCAGCATCGCCTCGATCTGCGGCGGCCCCAGCAGAAGAATGGAGCCCTTCGGGAGCAGCTTGACGGTAATGTTGCCGGGCAGCCCGTTCAATTGGCCGTCCGCGGGTTCGAAGACGACCAACTCGCTGGTGCCGGTGATTTCGACGCGAAGATCGCCGCGCTGGGCGGCTTCAGGGGAGACAAGGAGCAGGGCCTGGCCGGAGCGATTGGTGGCGTCGCGGGCATCGACCACCTTTTCAGAGCCTGCAACGAAGCTCAACGACACCCGCACACCCGGAACGG
The DNA here is from genome assembly GCA_003140705.1 of Acidobacteriaceae bacterium. GTDB lineage: Bacteria > Acidobacteriota > Terriglobia > Terriglobales > Acidobacteriaceae > Telmatobacter. The sequence continues at coordinate 7,064 of PLKU01000205.1, read as the reverse complement.
GTAGGGATGGGTCCGTGTGGGCATTGACAACGACTACCGTTAGCTCGCGTTGCTGCGGCGAGCCCTGTGGCGAGGCGCCGGGAGCCGCGAAACACAATCCGAGCGCCAGCATTTGTAGCTTGCGCAAGCGGCCCCCTTCAACAATTGATGGATAGAGCATTTATCGCTGGAAATTGTGAGTGTTGTCTTTGTATCACATAGATAACATTATTGGCGCGTAGCAATTTGTGCCGGCTTTGGAAGTAATACTGCGAGGTCGGCACGTGACAAGTTTTCCTCGAGCGGTGACCTTGTCCAGGCCTGGATCAGTGAGATCGATGAAGCGTGGTGTCACTTGGCGATAACTGGGCAACTCACAAACTGACGTGGAATTGGTCGCGTCACCGGAATGCTGTGAACTTGGCAATATTACCTAATAGTACTTCCGAGCGGCTTCCGAGTCGGCGGCCGGATTAGCGATGATTCGGCACACGCCTCTTTCCAAGAATTCCCCCTAAGTCGAGGGTCTTTGCAACTCGGCGTACTCTGTTCTGGCCTGTTTCAGGATCGGAACGTCTGAGTCGGCATCTCTCCAAAGTGTGAGGAAGTCCTGATAGGCCGCTTTTGCTTTGGCCTTTTCCCCCGCTTTCGCCAACGCCCTTCCTAGTTCCAGGCGCGCTCGAGGCCCGACAGGGTCGGCGAACAAGAGGCCCGGCCGATCGAGGATTCTTTGAAATTCGGCTGCTGCTTCGATGGGTTTATCCAAGGCCATGTATGCTTCGCCACGCACATAGGCGGGATACAAGGTCCCAAAGAATGCAAAGAATGCGCAGCCCGTTACCCCGTCCTCAAAGGGGCCAGGGATTTGCAACCGTTCGATTGCTTGTGCAGGATCGCCACGGGAGAGCGCGAGAAGCCCATGGAGCGTGGGCAGATAGTTGTATCGAACCGACGTGTCCTCTGGAAAGCGCTTCTCCAGATCTTTCGCGAGGGTCTGGGCTCGCTGACCATCTCCCGAAACAGCGAAAGCAAACGCAGCAGCGTATTCCACGTCCCGGCCGTTGGAAAGCGCAAGGGCTTCGGCCGCGGTTCGCCTTGCAGCTGCGACATCGCCGAAGAAGGCCTCCCATACAGCGACGGCGGCTTCATAGGTCGCCCCCCGCTCTTGTTGGCCTGATTGTTTTGCCAATTCCGAGGCCCGCGCTGACATTATTCTTGCGTGGCCCAATTGACCGGCGCGTGCGAGTACGAGGGCTTGGGAATGGGTCATCCAGTCTTCCGCTCCGGGCATTCCTGCAGCCAGCGTCACCTCGCGGTTCATTCCCACTGTGTCACCCTTCAACAGAGCAATGTGATAACGCAAGAGCAAGAGCTCTGGAAAATCAACGTTTCGATGCGGAGCACGCTGCATTGCCTTCTCAGCCTCGGCAAGCGAGCCCAGGTAAGTGTATGTATAAGCGAGATTGACGTGTCCAGGGATGAAGTCGGGATCGAGGTCGATCGCTTTCCGGGCATCTTCGATCGATCGCATATACTGCCCCAATCCTTGGGTAATGAATCCCGATCCTAATCCGCGAGGTGCTGCGTCACGTGGGTAAATTTGTTCCCATTGGTCCAAGTTTTCCAAAGCCTTCTCCAGGTTTCCCGTAACCTGTCTTTCGTAGAGCGTAGTTATAAACAACTTCTCCCGCTCACTAGTGCGATCACGAAGTCGATAGGCCTCGGTCGTGCTGGCCGTCGACAGAACGGTCTCGCCCATATTGCTATAGAAGATCCCGAGCTGTGCGTGCGCCGTGGCAAAATTGGGATCGATTTCGACTGCGCGCTTCAGATATGGCAAACCGGCCGACCAACTGGTTGAGAACCCAATCTTCTCCCCCGTGCTAAAGGCCTTCCAAGCTTCGAACGATGGGGTCGTGGCTTCCGCCAGCGGAGTCGAATACTCTTCCACGGACTTGCCCGACTCGCCGACGCGAGTTCTAAACTTGACTGCGATCTGACTCAAGGCGTTGAGCACATCCTCCTTTCTCGCCGCTTGTACCTGTTCTTCATCCAAGACATCGCCAGTGCGGCAGTTTTTCGCACGAAGCCCGACCACGTACTGGCTGCCAAGGCTCATGATCGAACCTTCCAGGACGGCTGCACTTCCCGTGCGTTCGCAGATTTCTCGGGCAACACTCGGGGTGAGTGGTGTGTCCGCGGGCCGGCCCATCAATTGAAGTGTCTGCCGGATGCGATCATCGGAGATGAGGCTGAGGAAGGGAGACTGTTCCAGTTGCACATCCATACCTTGTCGCAACGTCCCTTCAAAGGCAGGGTCGCCGGTGGAATTGGCGAAGTCGGCCAGCACCACAGTATCTTTCGCGGTGAATACACTCGGAGAATGTCGCATCAGCCGGAATGCACCAAAAGCGATTGCAAGCGAGAGCACAACGATCGTTGAAATCAGGCCCCAGGATCTGCTCTGCTCAACATGCACCTGGGCCGTGGAATGGCTCATTGAAACAAGGTCGATTTCCCGCTCCGGAATGGCGAGCACATCGGTAGCCAAGCGATACCCGTGACCGGGGACAGTAACGATGTATCGATGGTCTTTCGGCCCCTCACCGAGTGCTTTGCGCAACATGAAGATGGTTCGGCTGAGGTTGGCCTCCTCAACGAAAGTATTGGGCCACACCTCTCTCATCAGCTCATCCTTGCTTACCCCGGCTGAGCCATGGCGAAGCAAAGCCAGCAGCACCTGAAACGCCTTCGGCGTCAATGGGATCGTCTCGCCAGATCGAAGAATGATCTCCCGTGCAACGTCAACACGAAAGGGGCCGAATTCGTAGACCTCTTTTCCGTGGCTGTCGGCGGTCGCGGACATTGATGGCACACTCCGAATCACTATGTGAGTCGCGGTGACCGAATTCTAGCATGACTTTGGGTTCGTCTCGGCTCGCCCCTCCATCCAGACTGTCACTTGAATCTCCCTGTTTATGAAGCACTTAGTTGACATGGAGAACTTGTCAGAAGTTTTCATGTCCACTGAAAGGACTTTTCTCGGTTCTTTCGGCCACGCTTGCTTCGTTTCATCCGGACACCCCAGACAACACACGGAGAAACATGAAAAAACGAACCACCATCACAGTCGAGACCGAATCTTTGCTCATCCTTCGAAACCGCGTCGCAGGCCAGCATCTCTGGTGCTCTCAATGCGGGGCTCAAGCAGAAATGATTGCGCCGGGCATTTCCCTCACTTCGTCGATTCTGCGCGATGTAGAGAAGCTTCTTGAAACCGGCAGACTGCACCAGGGTGAATCAACCGATGGTGTAGCACTTCTCTGTCTGAATTCACTGCTCGCCTTCGTGCGGAAAACAAAAACCAGGAAACCGCGGTAACCCCGCGCTCGAACGCCACCCACTAGGAGGGGGAAAATGAACTTCAAACCGCTTTTGAATGCCTCTGCAGTTGGCCTGCTCACTCTGCTTGCAATCTCGGGCAGTGGCGCGGCCCAGGCGCAGACTCCCAAGCCGAATCACTATACTGTCATCGATCTTGGCACGCTGGGCGGAGCCTATAGCGATGCATATGGAATCAATGATGCCGGGGTAGTCTCCGGCGGCGCCGCCACTCCCAGCCAGACCGATGGCCTTGCTCAAACTGCATTCCTTTGGTTCAACGGCAAAATGAAAAGCCTCGGGACACTTGGAGGATCGAAGTGTCCCCAGTGCAGTAGCGAGGCTGGTGGCCCCAACGCGGAGGACGAGTCTGCGTTGATTTCAGAAACTGCTCTCACAGATCCGAATGGGGAGGATTTCTGTGGGTTTGGCACTCACCTTCAATGCCGTGCCGCCATTTGGAAGGAGGGTGTGATGACCGCGCTGCGAAACTTGCCGGGCGGGCACAATTCCCAGGCATATAGCATCAACAACAATGGTCAAGTCGCCGGGTTTGCAGAGAATGGCATCTTAGATTCAACCTGCATCGTACCGTCTCAAGTAATGCGTTACGATGCGGCGCTTTGGGAACCGGACGGCTATATCAGGGAGTTGGCTCCCCTGCCCGGCGATACAGTCAGTTTCGCATTCGGGATGAACATCGAAGGCGAGGTCGTCGGCGTGTCCGGTTTATGTTCCAACGTCTCGCTGCCGCCCAACGCCACTCCGGGTGGTCCACATGCTGTGCTCTGGGAAAAGGACGGTTCGGCTACCGATCTGGGCAGCCTCCCTGGTGGCGTGATGAACAATGTTGCGGGCAGCATCAATGACCTTGGCCAGGTGGTGGGGACATCGGTGTTATCAGACGGCACAGTTCATAGCTTCCTGTGGACCAGGAAATCGGGGATGAAGGACATAGGTTCATTTCCCGGAGCGGTTGTGACCGTGACCCCTTGCTGCGGGTCGATTAACGACAGCGGACAAGCAGTCGGTTTTTCCGTAGACGGAGCAACTGGAAATCTGCGTGCCTTCGTCTGGCAGAAGGGCGAGTTGACCGACCTCAACTCGCTCATACCCGCCAATTCTCCCCTGTATCTGTTGATGGCANNCACAGGTCATTAATTCCCGGGGAGAAATCATTGGCCTTGGCCTGACAAAGACCGGTGAAGTTCATGGGTTTCTTGCTAAACCAATCTGAGGCTATCTCTTGCGGCTGGGTTAATCGCAATCAATGAATCCGGGAGAGGGTAATAACCCTCTCCCATGCTTCTGGGTGTCAGTTGGCTCATCATCTGACTTGCCCCGTTTTCTTCGCGACGATCTTGCAACTTAGCCAGCAGTTAAGCACGCCACCCNNGAGCGATCAAGGAACGACTTGCTGGTCAAGCCAATGCCACTCCCTCTTAACTCCTCACTGTCAGGATTTGACAGCCAGCACCCATGGGCCTTGTGTCAGTTCACGCGACCCCTTTCCTGAATCGGAAGCCTCTCGGAAACCAACGAGGGACTTTCGTGTGGTTAGGAGTACACATCATGCTCTGTAAATAGTTGTGCCGTTAAATTGCTTCTCAGGTAACACTGAGATGGGTCCCCGTAATGGCTGAACGCTGCTTCAAGAAGAACGAGATTAATCCGCCATCCTGCGGCGCGCATCATGTGCCACTCATTCTTTGCAAAGAGCTACTCAATCCCGACGCGCCCTATCTTGGATACATCACATGTCTGGAGTGCCCCCTAAGTGGAACCGTGGTTCTGGACTCGAAGGGCTTCCGGGAGCGACCCTCTACTGAGAAGATGCCTCTCTAGTGTGCGAAATTGGGCAGTTGAATGCTTCGAAGATGTGGACACTCCTTGCAATGGCAGAGCAGATACACATACTGAATGCAGTAAACGACGATGGAGATGGCCTGATAGTGTCGTTCTCCGACGGGACCACAGCCGGGTATGTGGTCGAGGAATTGCTCGCACTGAGGCCCTACCGAGAGCCTACCCACGAATTGAATAGTCGAAGTCTTCCTCAGAGGCCGGCAACGCAATTTTAGGAAACTACCCAGCGCTAGGGGTGGGCTGGCTCCGGGCGTAGACTCTGCCCATGCCACATCCACCAGCGCTAAGGCTCATTTTCGACGTGAAGAATTTCCCTACGTCTGCGAGTTGCACGGCCTGTGGCGAGGAAATGCCACGAGGGGAACTCCGGACCGCCTTTATAGGGGAGAAGCGCAGGTGGTTCAAAACGCAATTCGATCTTCACCGAATGCAAGCGCATTCGCCCGAGGACGTGAATCATGCCCCCTTGCGGATCGTCAGGAAACCAACCTCGATTCATATCCAGCAGTGAAATGCCAAGCCTAAATCCTAACTCAGGGTTCTGGCTTCAAATGTCGAAGACTGGGCATTGCACAAGTTAAGAGGTTAGTCCGCGACTTTCGGTGGGCTTGGTGGCAGTTTGATGGTGCGGAATATGGCGTCAAGTTCGTTGCACCGTTTGGGCATTCGTATCAGCTTCCGAGTTGTGGCCTCGAATCAGAACCAGGTCTGTGCTCGGTAGTCGAGGTAGGCCTGTCCAAACCTCTCTTCCAACACCTTCGCCTCTCGCCCCGCTCGTATCAATTGCATCACCAGAAGCAGCAAGAAAGGCACGAACATCCAATACAAGTGGAGCGCCACAATCAACCCTAGCCACATAACGCCAACAAACATGTAGATGGGATTGCGAACCCGCGAGTAGAGACCGTGTGTGACAAGCTTCTTTGCTTGCGGGGAAACGGAGAACGACGCGCCCAACTGAAGGCGGGCGGTAATGAAAAGCGCGTATCCGCCGATCGCCAGAATCACTCCAGCCAGTCTCATTGTCGTCCAGGGCCTCTGCCGTAAACCTGGCACGAAGAGATAGAGCAGCAGACAAACAATTGGAACTACTAAAGCAGGAATTGGAATTCTCATCCTATTCAGGCTCCAAGTCATTGCGACACTCCCTTACGAAGTCCCCAAAGGACCAGCGCAGATGCGATCACGATGGTGATGCCGACTGACATGAAGCCGGCCAAAACCAGGCTCTCCTGCCAAGGCTGCCCGCTGTGACCAACTCCTGTGATCGGAGAAAGAGCCGCAGTGCCGAAGACAGCGGCAAGGACTGTGATCAACCAGTTGGCATAGGTGCCATAAAGCACAGTCCAAAAGGCGATGGCCGTCGTCACCGTCGAGAGTCTCACGCTCGGCCAGATGGAGCCCAATGCAATGAGAAAAATACCATTCATCAACCCTTCCAGATGTGCGGCAAGACCCATTCGAACATTGGCGAAATGCTGCTCGGCGAAACCGGTGAGCAACCCGAGCATGAATAGACACATGCCATGAAACATCAACCGTCGATTGGTTCCTTGCATAGTTTCGAAGCTCCTCTCAATTCCTGAAATTGTCCGGGGCGAAGTGACGAACCTTGAGCCGCCGCTGAACCAACCTGATGTCAAAGCGGCCACCAATCGTACATCAATCTGAATGAAGTTGCCTTATTCGCTCGTTTAGATCAATTGTCAGAGCTGGATTGGCAAGTGGCGACAACTGCCTGATCAGCGCCCCGGAAAGGATCTAGCTTGGAGCACGATTCAGACGGGGCGGGGGCACTAAAGCCGGTGCCAATTGGCGATAACTGATTACATGACAGC
>PLKU01000069.1 GCA_003140705.1 Acidobacteriaceae bacterium | reverse complement strand
CGCAGGGAAACCCTTTACCGAAGAAGACTTGCCCGCCCCGCAGGATCCCTACGCTGTCTCGAAGTGGGAAGCCGAAGAAGTGTTGCGTGGCATCTCTGCGGAAACAGGACTCGAAGTCGCAATCATCCGGTCGCCGCTCGTGTATGGTCCCGGAGTGCGCGCAAACTTCTTGCGCTTGATGCGCCTAGTGGAGCGGGGGCTCCCTCTGCCACTGCCCAACACCAACAACCGGCGGAGTCTGATCGGAGTCGAGAATCTAGCGGATTGTCTCGTTCGCTGTGTCATGCACCCCGGAGCCACAAACCATACCTTCATGGTCAGTGATGGCCAGGACGTGTCCACGCGCGAGCTGGTAGTCCGGCTGGCCCCGCTCCTCGGGCGCTCCGCCAGGTTTCTTCCGGTCCCAGCAGTGGCCCTGCGCCTCGTTGCCCGGCTCGTCGGGAAGCGGTCTGCCCTCAATCGGCTATTGGGATCGCTCGAGATTGACTCAAGCAAGGTGCGGCAAACACTAGAATGGAAGCCTCCAGTCACGCTCAGTTGCGGGCTAGAAGCCACAGCCCGTTGGTATCTCGAATCGCTTAGGCAGTTGGTGTGAACGGAAAAATCTCATGCTCACATTCCAAATCAGGGATGTTATTCCAAGGTTGGAGATACTCGGTGCCCCTGACAAAGCGAGTCTTTGATGTCACGGTTGCATTGCCGCTCTTGTTGCTTTTACTGCCTCTGCTGTTTATCCTTGGGTTCCTTATCAAGGTCACTTCGAAGGGGTCAGTCATTTATTGGTCCGATCGCGTGGGCAGAAACAACCAAATATTCCGCATGCCTAAGTTTCGCAGCATGCGGATCAACACTCCGCAGCTTCCCACTCACCTGTTATCGGATTATGTGGTCTATTTGACCCCAATCGGCAGTTTCCTCCGCCGAACGAGTCTGGACGAGTTGCCTCAGCTATGGAGCATCCTCGTGGGTGACCTGAGTTTTGTTGGACCGCGCCCAGCCCTGTTCAATCAGGATGATCTTGTNNGACCGGATGGGCCCAGGTGAACGGCCGCGATGAACTGCCGATTCCCGTCAAAGTCCAGTTCGATTATGAATACCTTCAAAGGCAGTCTTTCCAATTCGACATTACCATTATTTTGAGGACTATGGGAAAGGTGTTACACCGAGAAGGCGTGCACCATTAGGGATCTTGGCTGCCGGCTTTTACTGTCGTAGCGCGCCGGTAGTTTGGCGCCGTGGTCGTGATTATCGGGCAGAGTATACCTCCAATTTACCGTAGTACGACTATGTTGCTCCTTTTCACGTTGCACATCAATTTGACGCTAGTTCGAGTTGCCTNNGCCTTTTAGAAAATGACGCGTTAGAGGTCAAAAGCGTGCTCCGGGATTCGTGGCTCAGATGCATTTGCCTAGATGGTCAAATAAGAGTACCTTTCAGCAGCTGGGCCTTGGGGGCATAAAGAAGGATGGTATGACTAGGAACTGGGAAGTCAAAGATCGTTTCGAAGGAATGCGCCGTGCCCTCGTGTGGTCGGCACAGGCCGCTATATTTGCCGCCTCGGGAGTGGCGGCATTTCTTCTGCGGTTTGACCTCCGCCTACCGCAAGCGTATCTTCGACATCTGGCTTATGCAATTCCGATCTGGATTCTCGTCAAGATTGTTGTATTCCATGTGGCAAAGCTTGATCGAGGTCTCTGGCGCTATCTGTATGTAGGTGACCTTTACCGAATTGCTTTCGGCAATCTCATTGCCTCGATCATCAGTTGCATTCTGATTAAAGTGATTGCGCCGACAGGATTTCCGCGATCGATATACGTTCTCGATCTGATTATCTGCTTCCTAGGTACAAGCGGGCTTCGACTTATATTGCGCTTGGTACTTGAAGTCACCTCGAATGCCCGGGAAACAAAGGGCGTTGAAAAGACCACGCTGATCTATGGCGCGGGTGACGCGGGTATTACTCTACTCAGAGAAATTAGGAACAATCCAAAATTGTCATACCGCGTGTTGGGTTTTCTCGATGATCGGCCAGACAAGAAGGGTTTGCGACTCGCTGGAGCCCAAGTGCTCGGAGGCGGAGACCATGCAGCGTCGTTAGTTGCAAAGCACAGGGTTGAGGTGATTCTTATTGCCATCCCTTCGGCGACTGGTGTGGAGATGACCAGAATTCTGGAGCGGTGCCATGCAGCGGGTGCGGAGTGTAAGACAGTGCCGGGGTTGGACGAGGCAATTGAGGGACGCGGGCTTTCGGGGCAGATCCGTGAAGTGGCAGTCGAGGATCTTCTGGGCCGGAACCCTGTACACCTTGAAGAAAGCCAGATCCGACACAAGCTGGAAGGCAAAGTTGTTCTTGTCACAGGGGCAGCTGGTTCTATTGGCTCTGAACTCTGCCGGCAAGTCGCACGCTTTCGCCCCGCCGGGATCGTTGGATTCGAAATCGCGGAGTCACCATTGTTTGAGATTGATCGCGAGATGCGCCTGAACTTCCCGCTGGTGCCCTTCTATCCGGAAATTGGAAGCATTCAGAATCGCGCTCGCCTCGACGACGTTCTGTGCCAATACAGACCATCGGTTGTCTATCATGCGGCGGCTTATAAACACGTCCCCCTTATGGAGGCTCATGTTTTCGAGGCAATCGAGAACAATGTCTTTGGGACCTACAATGTGGCAGTGGCCGCAGCGGAACACGGTGTCGAAGATTTCGTCATGATCTCCACGGACAAGGCGGTTCGGCCGACCAGCATGATGGGCGCTACGAAGCGCACAGCAGAGCTGCTGATCCGCACGCTTCATATGGAGGGCGGCACAAAG
>PLKU01000061.1 GCA_003140705.1 Acidobacteriaceae bacterium | reverse complement strand
GTCTTTGACACCGGTCTGGCGGATGATCGTCGGTTGCCAGAAGCCGATCGCATACGATCCCATCACGATGCCGAACATGATCGTGCACATCAGCCATACGCGCGGACTCGTGAATACGGAAACCAGAGTGTGAAGGGTTTTTGCTCCTGCCTCCTCATTGATCTCGGCAACCACAACGGCCTTTTCTTCCGGAGACAGCCATTTCGCGTTAACCACGCGGTCATCGAGGTAAAACAGGATCGTGACCCCGAAAACGACCGCCGGCAGGGCTTCGATAATAAAAAGCCATTGCCATCCCGCAATCCCTCGGCCAGCCGCGAAATGGTGCAGAATANNGCCGATGCGATGGGAACCAGTAAGTGAGATACAAAATCATGCCCGGGAAAAAACCCGCTTCCGCGACCCCGAGCAGGAAGCGCATGGTGTAAAACTGCCATGGAGTGTGGACGAAGGCGGTACAGCCCGAAACCAGACCCCAACTAACCAGCAACCGGCAAATCCAAACCCGCGCGCCTACTATGTGAAGAATGACGTTACTCGGAATCTCAAACAAAAAGTATCCCAGGAAAAAAATGCCGGCACCCAATCCATAGACACTCTCACTGAATTTCAGTTCGCTCATCATTTGCAGTTTGGCAAAGCCGACATTCACCCGGTCGAGGTAGGCGATGATGTAGCCGATGAACAAAATCGGCATGATGCGCCAAGCGATCCTGCTATACAGAGAACTGTGAGGGTTGACCGGGGGCATATTCGGCGTAGCGTAACTTGATTGTGACAAGTCTCCCCCGATTTTCGGCCCTATTGATTCGAACCCTGCTAAAACCGTCATGCCGCGATGCAGGAACCCTGTCCGCTGGGCGGTGACCAGAAAAGACCCGGTTCGTTGATTACAATCCCCACCTACCCAGTAGATTTGACGTGGCCTCTTCGGAATGCCTCATATCGAGCTTTGGTTTCCGCATTCGGTGGGTAGAGACCCGGAAGACAACTGCCCGCTTGCACCTTACCGATAATCCACGCTTCCAGTTCCTCCTGCTCCACCGCTTCTTCCACAACATCGTCAAGCAACGCTCGCGGAATCACTACTGCACCATCTTGATCGGCCACGATCGCATCGCTTGGATACACCGCGACACCGCCGCATCCGATTGGATCTTGCCAATTAACAAAAGTAAGTCCAGCTACAGATGGCGGTGCAGCGGCGCCCTTGCACCATACCGGCAAATCAGTCTGTAGCACACCGGCAAGATCGCGGACGACTCCATCCGTGATCAGACCTGCGACCCCGCGAACCTTCATGCGTTGGCAGAGAATATCCCCGAAAATGCCCGCATCGGCAATGCCCATGGCGTCAACAACCGCAACGCAGCCCGGCGGCATGGACTCGATCGCGGCGCGGGTCGAAACGGGAGAACTCCAAGATGCGGGCGTCGCCAGGTCTTCGCGCGCCGGCACAAATCTTAGCGTGAATGCCGGGCCCGCAACGCGTGCCTGACCTGGGCGTAACGGTTTGGAGCCGCGCAGCCAGACATTGCGAAGCCCCTTCCTAAGCAAGACCGTTGTAAGCGTTGCGGTCGCTATGCCGCAGAGCGCCTCAATTGTCCGTTGGTCCAATTCGTTGTTCATGCGTCACGCAAAAAAACTTCGACGTAGATTTTAATCCACTCTGTCTAAACGCTGGCGATCAAGCCGCCATCCACACGGATCACGGAGCCGGAGATGTAAGCGGAACGGTCGCTGGCCAGGAACGCGACCACATCGGCATATTCTTCCGGCTCGCCGTAACGGCCGAGCGGAATGCTGCTCGTGCTCTCGGCAGCAACGTCCTCCACGGTGCGGCCTTCGCGCTTGGCTTTCATTTCGTCGAGGAATTTGATGCGGCCCGTTGCGATGCGCCCGGGAAGAATAATGTTTGAGGTAATGCCGTCTTTGCCCACCTCACGTGCAAGTGTCTTCGACCAACCAACCAGCGAAAGCCGGAGCGCGTTCGAAATGCCGAGATTGGGAATTGGCGCCACCACACCGGAGGAAGTGCTGGTGATGACCCGGCCCCAGTGCCGTGCCCGCATATTTGGCAGCACCCGGTCTGTTATAGCAATTACAGAGAGGACCATTGACTGAAAATGTTTGGACCACAATGCTGGGTCTTGACCGCTGGCCGCTGTCGGCGGCGGCCCGCCGGTAATGTTCACGAGGATCTCCACTGGGCCAAGCTCCCGTTCAATCTTCGATATATTTTCATCGATCACAGACAGGTCGGAGATATCCCAAACAACACCGATACATTTGCCGCTTGCCGCCGCTAATACTTCCTCTGTTCCCGAGATGGCCCTTGGTTCGATGTCGGCAAAGGCGACGTTTGCTCCTTCGTTCGCCAGCGCTTTCGAGATGGCCCGGCCCAAGCCGCCGCCACCCCCCAGGATCAATGCCGTCCTATGTGTCAGTCCAAGATCCACAGTCCTCTCCTGTCTAATGCAATATACATCAGGCAATGATTCTCTGCTGCCGGTGTAGCAGGTTAAGAAAAGTCACGCAGGCTGGAAAGCAACCGGGGACGAGAGAAGGAGGGATCCAATGCCCATATACCTCACCGGGACTATGCTTGTCGTGCTTCGGGCTTTGTCACCCTCCAAATGGGCGCATCGTTCTGATTGAGCTACGCGCCGAAGCAGAGGGACTCAAATCCGCGGAGATCGAACTCTCTTCTCATGCGGTTCTCGAGAAAGATAGGCTCTCCACCACTATGCCGGACGCCGGCTTGCCCTCGAACCTCATGCGCTGTCCGACGCCGCCGGACCCATCCTTTCATCAAACACNNGCATCGATCACCGCCGGTTCCAATGCAGCAGATGCAGCGAAGAGCCAGGACGACGATGACTACACCCATTGGACCAGCGACGAGACGCCGGGGAATGCCTGGATTGAGTATGTCTTTGCCAAACCGGAGTCACCGGGCCAGATCGATCTGAAGCTCGCCGACTTCCGCCTCCTGCGTTATCCTCTGCGGGTTACGCTGGATAGAGCGACGGTCTGGGAGGGGATAACGCCCATTAGCTTCGGGTATTGCACGTTGCAGTTGAAGCCGGCACCGGGTACACACTTGCGCATCGCTTTGACCGGACTCCCCGTGCGCGAATCGGATCGGATCAGGGAACT
>PLKU01000285.1:158-13212 GCA_003140705.1 Acidobacteriaceae bacterium | reverse complement strand
CTTCGAAGAATCCACTTAGCTTTGCCCCATGCTGACGCACTGAGGTCAGCGGAGGTGCAAAGTGAATCAATTCCGCCGTCGCCTGCGACTGGATAAAACTCCCATTCGGTTACCTGTTCGACCTGCAAATCGACTGGCCGAACGCTCCCTCAAACAATGCCTCATCCACGCCCTCCGTGTGATGGCTCCTACCTGCAAGCGTTTCCGGATTTCGATTTGACAGGCCTCGTTCTCGATCATGTCATGAACCGCCGCGTAGCGCGGCTCAAAGGATTCGCGTATCTGCGGGTCGTGCCCATCTCGCGAGGTGCGAATTCCAGTCATGGCTCTCTTAGCGAAGGATGGGCCGTTGAATATCACAGCTCGCCCGAGATGCGCGAAAAGAACAGGATCTCGCAAGCGGCCGTGCAGTACGCCGATTTGTCAGATATCGTCAAAATGCTTAACATCCGGGGCGGCGGCTCGCTTATGGACAACGTGAATGAAGCGCAAAAGCTGGTCGGCTTGCCGAGGGCTGGAGTCTGACCGTCTGTAGCAACTCTTCGGCTCGGCCTGGAAGAGAGACCAGGAGCCGCGATTTCCATTGCGGGTCAATCGTCTGTACAGAGATCGTGTGGACAGAGGACGCGGGTGCGATAAGGGTTCGATAACTGCTACTCTGGGTGTTCTTGGGCGCTTTAGGGAGCATCCGCTACGCCTGGTTTCAATAAGTTACGCGTTTCCGCCTTGCTGTCACGACTGAGGTCGCGGGTTCGCCGCTCCCCCAGTAGCCCGTAGGTAAAGCGATACAGTCTGCGTTTGTTTCGCGTCCTATATTTTGAGAGACAGTGAGTCACGTTGGATAATCCAGCCATAACGGATTAGACATGTTGCAAGCCAAGACGAGGAATTTTTGAATACCATCACATCGCGGAGCAGGTCACCTCTCAGGTTCTTCCTGCTGGTTTTCGCGCTTTCCATTCCATTCTGGTTGCTCGGCACGATTGTCAGATATCAGATGTTACCCGGAGTTCCGGTGAGTGCGCTCATGTTCGTCTGCCCCGTGACAGCGGCTTTAATTCTTGTTTTTGCTTCTTATGAGGAATTCTGAATCCTGCCTGTTGAAATAGTCTCGACAAGTACACGCGGACCTTCGCTTCATTACGTTCGTCTGGCTGAAACAACAGATAATAGAGCATCGTTCCAGTGATCATATCGCCTAGTATTTCGACATCCGTGTTTTGTGGTAAAAGGCCCTGCGCTTGTGCTTTCTCGAAGATTCTGATGAATGCCAATCGCCGCGGCTGCATGTACTTGTTTTCATACGCCGACATCAATGCCGGATGGTTCGGGGAAGCCTCGATCAAGCGGGCTGCCAGCTTGCGAAACTGGGTTTGGGTCAATGCGTCCACACCGGCCTCTACGATCAGATTCACCAGTTCATCAGGCTGCATTTTCTCCAGTCCTTCCACTAGCTGCTCTGGAAAGTTTCTGGTGCGCTCGATTGCATTGACTAGCAAATCCTCCCGGCTTGACCAGCGGCGATAGATGGTCGTTCTTGCAACGCCGGCTCGGTTTGCGATTTGCCCGATACTCGCGCCCTCAATGCCGTATTCGCTGAACAGTTCCAATGCTGCACGCAGGACTGCTTCATCCACTAGCTGATCCCGTGGTCGGCCAGGACTGGCTTTCTTATCCTTTGTTGTCCTTATGGATTTTGCTCGTTTATAACGATCCTCAGCCATGCAATCAAGCCTACCATCAGCGTGCGCGGCGGATTAGCATCACCGGGTATCGCGTTGGCTCCCTGGCTTTCAATAGATTCCCGCTATTGGTCGCCGGTTGATGTCGTTCGACTCGGAGCGCCCGCTATGCTTTTGCGCTGCCGTTCGCCGAGCCGAGGAATAGAGCCGACGCGGGTGTTGGGCTCGTTGGCGGTCAGTAGGTTGAAGTACTCGGTAGTGGGTCAGTTTGGATTTCGCGCCTAAAATCCCTTCACATGTAGAACAACGGCGTGGCTAACGGGGCATATAAAGCAGGCAACGTGTCCAAGCCCGGGCGCGTTCGAGTCAATCGAAATCTGATTCTGTACAAGTGCCACGTTATGCACGCCACAGACGGGCGGATCAGAATTCTTCTTCTTGAAGCACTGTTCTGCCACAGGTTTCTCCTAAGTGGGTCTAACCTCTGGCGATCTGGGCATGCTACGCCCTGTACTGAGCCGCCCCCATCAGTCCACGCTGATCTCACCGAATTTCGCTGTGAGCCAGTCAAAGAAATGCTGATGCCAAAGCGTAACCGCACCGAGCTGGCAATGCTCAGCGCCACCCGATGCTTCGTCGTAGATATGCGTTGTCACGCTGCGCGCCTGGGTGAGAGATTGCTCGAACTCTTGAACCTGTGAGAACGGCACGAATTGGTCGATGGCACCTGCGAGAATGAGCACGTCACCACATATCCGTGACGCAACATCCTTAAGCGTGTAGGGATCGAAGGCGCGGAGCGTTTCGATCGCATCGTTCGTACCCATGACCCATTTGCCGTTGCCGATCGCCCATGTGAAATCCGGATCTAACGCAGCCTTCGCCTTGACCAAGAGTGATACCAGCGCCCTCAGTCCGTGATCGTACAACCAGAAAGCAGCGGCCGGAGCGTACCGTCGCGACGCCTCACCCATGTCGAAAAGGACATCAAAAGCAACCACGCCGTCGAATCGCGTGTCGAACGCGGCTGCGCGAGACGCCAAGTAGCCGCCCATGCTCATGCCTACCAACACAATCTTGGCAGGACGGGCGTGACGCGCGAGGAATTCATCGAGCACGGCCCCGGTGGGCTTCTCCCATTCGTGGGTGAATGTCATTCCTTGCTCGCGCAACGCGCTTCCCTGACCCGGCCCTTCGAACGTCAGCACGGAGTATCCCCGTTGCAAGGCCGCAGCCGTCAGAACGAAATAGAGCTCCTCGAGCGTTGAGTCGTAGCCCCCACAAAACACGATCAGCGGCTTCGCCTCTGCGCCTTCTGGTGCCGGGTAATAGTCCGCTTTCAAGTGAGTTCCAGCGTATGGCGCTTGGAAGAGCTCATGATGCACGCCAAGCGTCTGCAGCCCTTCATAGAAGGCCGCGTTGTCCCTCGCGAAAGCGTTGGGCCGCTTCGGATCATTCGGAGGCAACAGAAACTGTGCGGTGCGCAGGTAGCTGTGAGCGCGCAGCAGCGCCCCGCCGTGACTGAGCCTGTCCTGTGCGTCGGCGGCCAACGCCAAGGCACGCCGGGCTGCAGCTTCCCACGCAACGTACCAGCGCTGCGCGTCCCCAGAACGAATGGAACGGATTGCCTGAAGAATCTCGCCGGTATCGGCGCCGCCAGCAGGGATGTCGTTGAACACGCGCAACGTCTGAAAATGATAGGTCTGGTTCCGGAAAAAGCGACGCTGGCCAACATCGGCACGTCGCTTCCGCCAGACGAAAGCTATGAACAGCACCGTAGCCAAAACCGCGGCGCCGGCGAGGATGTGTTCGTTCATGCGGTTCTTCTCAATACAAAAGTGATGACACCCATTTACGATACACTTGTGTAGCGTAATTAGCAACACCGAACAGACTCAATGCCTATGGCTATGGCGCAGAGCAAAATGGGAGGTGTATGCCGTGACAGATAGAAGTGGAAATGAAATTCAGTCGAACCTCCTGCACGTACACGTCTGCAATCAATGCGGCCATGTTCTCAGGCGTGAAGAACTCGACAGCCGACAAGTCGCTTCCGGAGTGATCCGTTGCCCGAAATGCGGGGTGGCCGGTCCGCTGAACATAGAGATTAGAGAAACCAAGGAACTTGATTCTCTGGACAATGGCTTGCGATGAAACGGGTCACCCGGTCAAAGGAAGCTGCTTTTGGACAGGCACTCGCAGGCTATTCAACTTTCGAGCTACCGCTCTTACGAATTCATTTACGAGACGAGATTTGCTATCCGCGCGTGTTGCGAGATTCGTGATGAGCCGCAAGCTGTCCTCCGCCAACGGCCGCATGGTGATGCCGTGCTGGGCGATACGCCATGCACCAGTTCGATTGAGGAATGCCAAGCCTTCGTTTACCGAAATCAGTTGAACTGCTTCCTCGGCACTTGTGACGTGGTGGTGATCCGATGCACTGACCCCAATTTCTGAAGCCTTAAGCTGGATCATGTCATACATGTGCGGGCTCACGTGCCGCGAGAATAGTACCCAGTTGCGATCACGCATCTCATTGAGCCGAAGTTCCTTATGCAAGGCCAACGGATCGTGCATAGACATCGCTATGTAGAAGGAATTATCTGCCAACTTTAACGAACTGAGCTTTGGAGTATCGGGAATGCCCGTTGTCAATGCAAGATCAAGGGTCCCAGCGATGACTTGGCGTGCAAGCTCGTGAGAGTAATCGCTCCAAAGCTTAACTCTCAGACCCGGGAAGAGTGGCAGTTGAATTGATAGAAGAGTTGAGACCAAATAGGGATCGGTATATGCGGACTTTCCGATGTTGAGAATTTCATCAGCTCCACTGAAAGCTGCTTTGGCCTCCAGCACTGCTCGCTCGGCGTGGAGGACGGCTTCACGGGCTTCCGCAACGAACATTCGCCCGGCATCCGTCAGCTCGACCATTTGGTGATTGCGCTCGAAGAGTCGAAAACCAAGTTGGCTCTCAAGCTCGTAGATTTGCTTACTGAGCGCAGGCTGGGTGATGTGTAATCGTTCTGCCGCTCTTGAAAAATTCAGATCTTCGGCAAGCGCAATCGCTGCTTGCAACAATCGGATCTCTGGTATGGCCATGACCATCCTCCGACCAAGCGAATCTGGGCAGGACAGCAAGCGAATCAATACCGGCGAGGCCAAACGGCTGATCGAATAATTCTAAACCTAAAGATAGATCCAATGGCCGTTCATCCTGGCTATTCGTAACCATCATAGGGGCATCAAATCTCGCGTTATTCCCAAATGGAATAATGGCCTCCCTAGTTTTCATTGGACGAGCGAGCGTGAAGCTAACAATCATAGGCCAGACTGTGGCGCCAAGGCTAAATGACCAGCCGGGTCTGAACCAGGTTCAACGAATGCCCACGGGAAGTTGCAGTCTCGGAGCAGAACCCATGGCAAATCATCTCTTGAACGCTGAAGAGGCTGCGCAAATTCTTCGAATGGACCGCCGCACCTTGATCGTTTGGGCCCGACTCGGGTATGTTCCGGCGCACCCTCTGGGCGAGGGAAAACGAAAGTTGTGGCGGTTCCTTGAGCACGAACTTCTGGCTTGGGTCGAGGCTCAGGAGAGCAACAAAAAACGCCCACCGGCGAGTACCATGAAGGTAGCCATCAGTGCTCATGCCAGGAGAACAGCATGAGCCGTGTACAACAAGGAAGCCTCTTGAGACTGAAGCGCAAAGCCGGTCCCGATGTATGGGTGTTCCGTTGGTACGATGAGACCAACGGTGCGCGCACCTATCGGAAACGGACCCTCGGAACTGTCGTTCGTTATCCGCATCTCAGGGATGCGGAAAAGGCAGCCGATGCGCTTCGCAACACAATCAACTCCGAGTTCAGAGTGCCGGAAACCGTCTCTGAACTCGTCACCCACTACTGCGAAAACGAGCTGACGGAGGAGAAGAAAGCCTACGCCACGATTGAGGCCAATACTCACTATCTTACGAACCACATCGAACCCAAATGGGGCGCGATGTACTTGCAGGATGTCCGTACCGTTGACGTCGAATTGTGGCTGCACTCCCTGACCTTCGCTCCGGGCACACGGAGCAAGATACGCAACATCATGTCGGTTGTCTTCAACCATGCCATCCGGCATGAGTGGATGGACCGCAACCCGATAACGAAGGTGAGGACTTCGGCCAAACGGCTGCGAGAACCTGATGTGCTCTCGCCAGCCGAGTTTGCATCGCTTTTGGCCGAATTGGATCTTCGGGAGCGGGCGATGGTGATGCTCGCGGGGAGTACCGGCCTGCGGAGATCGGAACTGGTTGCGCTCACCTGGCGCGACATTGATCTTGAACTCATGCAGGTCTACGTCCGCCGTTCCTGTGTGCGCAATCACTTCGGAGACACCAAAACCGAAGCGAGCCGCAAGCCTGTTCCACTTCATCCCTCGGTTGTGAAGTGCCTGGGAGTATGGCGGAAAGAGTCGCCATATCCGGGAGAGGACGATTTCATCTTGCCGTCCGTTCGGCTCGAAGGCAAACAACCACTGTCCCCTGACACATTGCTCAAGAAGATCATCCGGCCGGCAGTGATTCGGGCCGGAATCAAGGGCAAGGCAATCGGATGGCACAGCCTTCGCCATTCGCTTGCCACCAACCTGCGGGCGGCAGGGGTGGACCTCAAAACGGCGCAGGAGCTTTTGCGCCACGCGAACTCACGGATCACGCTCGACGTGTACACGCGAGCCATCTCCGCGACGAAGCGTGAGGCCAACAACTTGGTGATGACGATGGTCTTGGAAGCGGGCAAAAAGAAGGCGCTTTCAGCACCCTCGTCAGCACCCTCGGAGAGCGGAAAAGCGAGCAAGAAAAAAGGCGCTAAGACCCTTAGCACCCTCTCCAGCACCCTCGCGGGTGTGTCTTAATTTTGTCACTTGCCATAAACCCTTGATTTTACTGGGTTTGTATGGCGGGGACGACGGGGCTCNNCGCGACCTCTGCCGTGACAGGGCAGCGCTCTAACCAACTGAGCTACGTCCCCTCTGCTTTTGCAGCGAATCTCCGCAAATCACAGAATTTACTAGCTATCTTTAATGCCCACGCTCGCCTGCTTCCATCACGCGCGGCTAAAACTCAATGCCGCCCTTCAACTCTTGTCAAGCGTCCGCAAACCACGAAACTGTCACTGTTCCGTGAATCAATTGTAGCAAAGATTTTGGCCAGCTCGCTCGCGGCACCCGGATGCGCTCCGAATTACAATCTTGCTGACGAAAGCGTCTTGCCAGGCCTGTCATCCCCGGTCCTCCAGCTATCCCCGCGCCTCAAAATGCGCCTCAATCTCCTCAAGAGTCTTCCCTTTTGTCTCTGGCAGGAGGAAAGCCGCCACGAGGAAGTAAACCACTGTAAAGCCGGCGAACGCGAAGAAGATTGCGGAATACCCATGCTTGCTGACGAAAGGCAAAAAGATCCCTGCAGCAGTCGTCGAAACCATTTGGTTGATCACGAGCGCAATGCTCATGCCATTGGACCGAATGCGCGTGGGCATCAATTCTGAAAGCGCTAGCCACACGCACACGCCGGGACCGAGCGCAAAAAACGCCACAAATGCGTATAGCCCCACCGCCACCTGCCATCCATGGCTCGACTCAGGCACCTGGCCAATCAGGGCCTTCTCAATCCTTAGCGGCGCCGACCGTGCGCTCTCAAGATCGGCAAATGGATCTCTGAAGAATGCCTCAACTCTATTGGCCGGAATGCAACTTTCGCGGTCCACTCGGACGGGAACGCTCGCTGGTTCGTCTGAGCGAACAAAGTTGGTGGCCGCTGTGAAGTCCCCATAGGAATAGATGATCGTCAAAGAAGCCCGATCGCTGCTGATTGCGCTTCCACCATAACCTGTCGCGGTCAGCAGTTGCTTCGCTGCGGGCGGGTCAAACCGAAGCGCCAACTCCTGACTCGAGCCTACCATGCTCTGAACTTGACTGCCCGCATCCACGCTCGCCTTTTCGGTTCTCAGAAACAGGGTGCCCACGCAAATGAGCGAAACAATAATTCCGCTTGTGCCTACCACCAGCAGGAACTTGCGCCCTTTGCGATCGACAAGCGTCACGCCGACCATGGTCATCAGAAAATTCACGACCGTGAAGATCACATAGCCCCAATGCGCAGCTAGATCGGAGAGCCCGCTCTGCAGAAGAATGCTGGTGTTGTATCCAATGATGGAGTTCACACCCGTGGCCTGATTACAGAACAAAATCGCGCACGCAAGCAAGAATGGGATGACGTACTTCCTGCGCAGCAGTGAATCCTTTACTGTCTGCCCTGGCTCTAGCTTGGCCTTCGCCACCAGTGCAGTCGCTTCCATCTCCTTGAACTCGATGTCGGCCTGCTCAGATGTCCGCGAGCGTAACAGCGCAGCAAGGGCACGCTCTTTCTCCCCTCGCCTGAAAAGCCAACGTGGGGACTCCGTCACAAACAGGCTGCCCAGCACAAACAATGCACCCGGAGGGAGCGAAACCCAGAAAATCCACCTCCACGCCTGATCTTTGACATGAAGCAGGGTCGCTGCGTCGCCGATCTTGGCCACCGCCTCGACTCTGTAGCTGAAGTAGATTCCCACCAACGCAGCGGCGACAATGCCGAGCGTCAAAAGCCATTGAAAAACCGCCGTCCCTTTCCCGCGATTTGAAGCGGCAAGGCACTCTGCGAGATACAGCGGGACGACGATGCCAACCAGGCCTCCGCTGATCCCTTGCAACAGACGGCCCAGAAACAAGAACTCATACCCTTGAGAAAGCGCAATGACCGGAATGCTCACAACAAACAACGAGCCGCTCAGAATCATTAACGGTTTCCTGCCCATCCAGTCGGCTAGCAGGCCTGCAAACAGTGTGGAGAATACGCTCCCCAGCAGCACCGCTGCCACAATCACTGAAAGCTGCGCCGCCGTCAGCCCTGACGTTGCCTCCAGGTATGGCAGCGCGCCGCCAATAATGCCCACGTCGATCCCATAAAGCAGACCGCCGAGCCCCGCCACCAGCAGCAGGAAAACGTTGTATCTCCGCGTCGCAGCGGAATCGGCATATTCAGGCGCTCGACCAGAACCATTTGCAGTCGCCATCATAACGGTGGGATACCTTTCCCCTCTCCTGCTTCCGTTTGATCAGTCCGTATTCCTGAATCACTTGCGATCCTAGCAGTTCCAATTCAAAGTGGCGCCAGAACCAGAAAGCGGCAGAAGCAATGCCTGAACAAGTGAACATATTTAAGAGGCCAGGTGTGCATAAAAACACTTCGACTTAGCGGCCGTCTCGTGTCTATAATTCCCGCAAGCGAATGAGAGGTCGCGATCCCAATGGAAAGCGTGCGGTTTCCTGTCCTCCTAACGGCCGTTGTGTCGGCTGTTCTTCTGTTGGCTCCTCATGGATACGCTGACCAAGTGACAGTGTTTTCCCTGACCACCGTCTACCAACCTCCTCAGGCTCAACAACCGGATGGCACGGCATCTGGCACCATCACAATCGACACCACCACTGGAGCCGTTGAAGCAATCAACCTGAGTTTCGCAGGGGAACCTGGCTCAACGACCCCAAGCACGTTTTCGGACGTGCAAGGCGCTCGGCCCAACGCGTTTGTCGAAATCAACGAGTCGTGGAGAACCCCGCAAGACGCCTTCTTTGACGTCGAAATTGCCTTACCGGTGGATACCCTCGTCGGCTACGCGGGCGGCAGTATCTGCACAACGGCTGAGCCATGTTACGGCGGTTCCACTAGCGGTTTTAGTTGGGGCAACTCTGAAATGGAATCGTACTCTGCCGGGCAATTGACCCCCACCCCCGAGCCGGCAACCTTGACCCTTTTCGCTACAGGTGTTCTAGGTTTGATTGTTTTCCTTTTTCGAAAGCACGCCTTCCCACGCAGGTTCGCCGTTTCGAATGCTGGAAGCAACTGATCTAGGAAATGGTGAGGACGATGAGACTCACTATCCCGGCTTGCGCAGTGGCCGGAAGCGCCGCGTATTCGAGCGTTGCGCGATTGCTGGCACGAGGACATTGTGGAGGCTTTTAAGATTTAATATTGGTGCCCAGAGGGGGACTTGAACCCCCACGGCCTTGCGGCCTGCGGATTTTAAGTCCGCTGCGTCTGCCAATTTCGCCATCCGGGCTTCGGACGAACCGACTCTACGCATTATGGTACCTGAGCAGGTGAAGACATTGCTTCTTGACCGCCCATCCGCATTTCATCCGCCAACCCACATCTGCCAGTCTGGGCGGACGCGCCCCTTGACGGCATGCTTCCGCGGATGAGCCGCTCCAAGCTAAAGCCTGAATGAAAAGTCGCTACTGAACCTTTCGAAAACAGATGTTCTCGCCGTCCAGCTTGTACTCTGCTGAGCAAGCGTCGCCGCCGCAAATCATCGGCTCGCCCCCGCATAGTTGATGGCGCGTGATCAGCCCCAACGTCCCGCAGCGCGGACACGACATGACAGCCACAAACGGGTTTTGCGCATGACCCAGCTTTGCCTGGTTCTCAAGCACGAAAACCGTTCCAGGGTCCATTTTTTCGGGAATCCACTCTTCGAGGAATTGCAAGTCGGCTGACATCCTGCCCTCCAAGTCTACGACGGGTGATGTAACCGAGCCGCGTCCGATGCTCAGGCTGGCTCTGTTGTCGAACAACAGCAGGCTGCGAAAGTCATTCCAGAGGCAGGAGCCCTCAGGACGAAATCAGTGTGTCCGCTCAGGGTCTTCGCCGTCAACCACAATCGACCGTGGGGAGTATTCAACGGGATTCCCCGTTGCACAACGCACCTTCATTGCCCATGCCCAGCCACAGCCGCCTTTGCTTGCGAACCCGCAATCCCGTCAATGGCTCTGTAGGTTTCTTCGTTGCGCAGAATCGCCTCAACGTAATCCCGGGTCTGCGTAAATGGGATCGACTCTACAAACTCGTCCATCCCGCTATACGGACCGGCGGACTGCCAGTCCACCACGCGCGAATCCCCTGCATTGTAGGCCGCCAGCGCATACTCCTGCACTCCGCCAAACTTATCCAGCATCTGCCGCAGGTAGCGCGTTCCGAGCCGAATATTCATCGACGGGTCGAGCAGTTGGAACGTTTCGAAATGGCTGATTCCCTCTTCCTTGGCCATCGCTTTGCCCACCACCGGAAGCAATTGCATCAGCCCGTAAGCATTGGCATAGGAGACAACCGTCGGGTCGAATTCTGATTCCTGGCGAATCAGCGAAGCCACCAGGTAGGGATCAAGACTGTTCCTGGCCGACTCCGCCTTGATCGTTTCCCACCAGGGTTCAGGAAACAGGATCCGCCAGTAAACCAGAGGAATTGACTTGATTGAGGCCGTGGCGGCATAAGGCAAAGCCCGCTTCAACGAACGCATCGCGCGGTAGGTCTCGCCGTAAGAAGAGTAGATCTGTGCCTCGGCCAGCGCGCTCCACGATGAGGAATCCGGATCAGCGGCAATCTCCTGGCCAATGTAGTCGTTCAGTCCAGCGTTGGCCAGCAGCCGAGCCTTGGCCAGATGCGGGCTGTCCTCGGGAAAGCTCTCCTGCAGTGCGGGAACCGGCGCCGCTTGCAAGCTATCGAGTTGCGGTTGCGGCGCCGGCTGCGCATTCCCCAGCGCTGCCAGGCGTTGCCGGGCCATCTGCGCATAAAAGAAGTGCTGGTACGCGCGGATCAGTGTGCGATAGTTGGCTGCGGCATTGGCAGGCTTGTGATCAAGCATCTCATAGAGCCGTCCTCGCCAATAAATGGCCGACACGGTCTCCTTTGCACCGGGATAAAGCCGTATCTGCTCGTCGAACATCCGCGATGCGTCTGCGAAGAGCCCCTGCCGATAGCTCAACCATCCCGCCCGCCAATGTGCGGCAGCTGCGTTTGTATTCTCAGGGAAGTGCGTTGCCAGGTAGCTGTAGTAGCTCACCGCCACTGGATAGTCGCGGCGGAGCATGTACATGTTGGCACTTGAAAACAACGCCTCCGCCAGCCATTGGCTCCGCGGAACGCGTGACTCCATCTGCTCCACGATCTTCTTCTGGTCGTCCAGGTCATTTCGATTACGCGCCAGCTCCATCAACAGATACAAGCGCCGCGCGCCATCTTCGTCATTCGTGTCCGCCAGCGCTTCCACCTGCGCAGTGCTCAAAAGTTTCAGCTTCAGATCGCACGCCGCCTCAGCCACCGCGAATCCGTTACGCGCATCCGCGTCCAGCCCCGACAGGCGTGCCAGGCTCCGATACTGCTCGGCAGCCAACTCATATTTGCCGGCGTTGTAATACGCATCGCCCAGGCTCCGCAACTCGGCGGAGGTCAGCGTCCCCTCTGCGCCCATCGCCGTCAGCTTCGCCCGCGCAATCTGTGCGTCAGAGCCCAATGGGTGGGCCAGCAGCACCTTCTTGAAAATCCGCTGCGCCTCCTGCGCCTGCCCTTGCGCCATTGCCACCTGACCCTGCGCGATTTGGAAGCCGGAACGCCCAGCCGCAGCTGTTCCCGCTGCCTGCGTCAGCACCTGCTGAGCACCCGACGCGTTGCCCATGCCCAGCATCACCGTGGCCTCCAGCTCGGGAGCCTGGAGGGAGAAGATGCTGTCCGGGTATCGCCCTGCGAACCCGCGCAGTAGCGCTTCGGCGCCGTTGTCATTCCCCGATTCGTGATTAGCCTCCGCGCCCAGAAACTCCGCGTAATCGGCGAGCACATCGCCTGCCTGGCGAGCCTGCTTGAAGTTGCCCTCCGCCTCGGCGAAGCGCTTGTCCAGCAAAAAGGCATGCCCCAGTGCCAGGTACGCGGCTGAGGCTGCCTCGCCATCATGCGTGTGCGCGTATTTCTCCACCCCCGCGTAAGCCGCCGGCGTGCGCATTGTTGCAAGTTGTTGCGCCATAGGCCGCAGCTCGGTCGAAGCCACAAATGCAAGCTTGATCCTTGCCGCCCTGCCCCGGGCACTTCTTCGTCCCGCCGCGCTCCGCACGCTATGTCGCGAAGCAGTTGCTCTGCTTGCCGTCTTCTTGCCCGCAGTACCCGGCTTGGTCGACTTCTCGCTTGTCGTGGTCTTCGAGCCTGTGGAGCCGCTAGTCTTTCCAGACGAACTGGACGGATTCGATGAGCTTTCGGCGCTCTGCCCGCCGACCGGAGCAACCATCATCAGCGCAGCCAGCGCAGCCGCCAGCCAGCGCCGCGGCCATTCAGGAAAAGTTGGGGAACCTGTGAACCTCATGCCTTCAATGTAAGCTGCTTTCGTTCCGCAAAACCAACCCCGAACCACTCGCGTTACTGTTCACGAAGCCCCGAACATACCTAAGGTTTGGCGGATCCGGACTTTGGCCCATTTCCTCCTAAATCCAGATCGATTCGCTCCCTCGCCCCCGGGGCCCGGTTTGGCCCCCCGCC
>PLKU01000285.1:0-147 GCA_003140705.1 Acidobacteriaceae bacterium | reverse complement strand
TGGCGACCATCCAACCTATTGCAGGAGAGCTCGAGCCGCATCCCGACGTTGCCCTGGTTGAAAGGGTGCGAGCCGGTGATGTCTCCGCGTACGACACGCTCGTCCGCAAGTACGATCGTCAGGTCTTCAGGATTGCGCAGCACATCA
>PLKU01000171.1 GCA_003140705.1 Acidobacteriaceae bacterium | reverse complement strand
AGGCGCTTTTCACTGGAGTTGAAAAGCTGATCGACCAAATCGGCCTGAATGCGCATACTGCGCTCAAGTATGACCTTCAGAAAGAGGTCTGAAAAGCTGTGCTCCACATGCATCACATGGATCATCTCTTCCCGGCTGATTTTGAGAGTGGTGCACGCCGTGATTGCAGTGGCCGTTGCCAAACGCAGCCCGGCCACTGTCGCGAGCGCCTCTTCTCCCACAAAGTCGCCCGCGGAAAGAAGCGTGATGGTAGCTTCCTTCCCGACTGGGGAAACCACGGTGACCTTTGCGCGGCCCTTCTGAAGATAAAAAACCGAGTCCGCCGGGTCTCCCTGCGAAAAGAAGGCTTCCTTCGGCGCCAATTGGATGATTCTCTTTCCCAGGCCGGCGCTCGCAAGGAAAGCGGCGGTATCGAATCCGGGCTTTTCAAGTTCAACCATCGAGGGGCCTCCTTCCGGCTGCCGCTTTTGCGGGCTGACCGCTGGAGGAGTGCGCGGCGCCATTGGCATCAGTTTAACAAATGAGGTGCGTGATGGGTAAAGAAGCATCTGCCGCAGGCAGGGCCCAGGGATGCCGGATCTTCTCCCCTCGACTAAGCACCCGTTACCATGCGCGGTTCCACACTTCAATCAAACTTCACCATGAGATTCCTCCGGCGGCGGGGAAATCCGTTCAATTTGCTCACCTTTTGAGAGATGTTGCAAGTACTTTGGATCGCATGACGCCAAATTGAGTATGATGAATCCCGTCGGGAATCTCACCTATTAAGCAATCACCATGATAGTGCCATTGCGATAAATCCTTTACGTTCAAAGCGAAGCGTAGGTGCAGTGAAAGAACGGGACAGATGTATGCTGGCATCCCGCTTCTGATGTTTGCCCGGTGGAACCGTTAGGACGTCATAGCATATTCCGGCAGCACGTAACATGCCCTTTGCGGCTTCCTTTTAGAAGATCTCGGTCAGCAGGTCGATCAGCGACTGCGATGGCGGATGGTCATCGCCCTCGATCTTTGCGCCAACATGCCGGATTTCTCCGTCTGAGAACATAATTGCACCAATTGACAACTTCATTCCATTCGATTACCATTTGGTTATGCAACCAAGTGGTGATTCACGGGTCGCGCAAGTCGGTCTTGACGCCACGTTCGCAGCACTCGCGGATCCGACACGTCGGGCCATCCTTGCCCGGCTCTCATCGGGCGAGGCGTCCGTGAAGGAACTGCGTGAGCCCTTCGCGATGACCCAGGCCGCGATTTCAAAGCACTTGAAGGTTCTTGAGCGCGCTGGCCTGATTTCCCGCAATCGTGACGCGCAACGCAGGCCTAGCCAGCTTGTGGCTACGCCACTGGAGGAAGCGAGCGAATGGCTAGAGAAATATCGTCGATTCTGGGAGACTTCCTTCCAGCGTCTGGATGGTTTGCTCAGCGAGATGAAAGTCCCAGCGAAGAAAAGGAAACCACGCAGTAAAGCACGCTAACAAGGAGCCTCTACGGTCTATCCCGACACCTTTCAGATATCGTTGCCTAGCGATCGTGAAATTCAGGTCACTCGCAATTTCGGCGCACCCCGTCAGTTGGTCTTCGACGCATTTACCAAACCAGACTTGGTGAAGCGCTGGTTGCTCGGTCCGCCAGGCTGGACCATGCCGGTTTGCGAAATCGATCTTAAAGCTGGCGGTGGGTATCGATATGTGTGGAGAAAGCCCCGCGTCAAGGATATGGGGATGGGCGGCACGTTTCGAGAAGTCGCGCTGCCCGAACGGCTGGTGGCCACAGAGAGGTTCGACGAGTCCTGGTATCCCGGCGAGGCATTGGTTACGACCTTTTTCCTCGACGACGGCGATATCACCAAGGTCAAGATCACTATCCTCTACCAATCGAAGGAAGCCCGCGACACCGCGAGCAGATCCGGCATGGAGCATGGCATGGCCGCAGGCTACAACCGGCTTGAGGAGCTGCTGACATCGCTCCCTGATACGAAGGAGATGATCGAAACACCAGAGATCGCCAAAACTACCGAGCGATTGGCTGCCGTGATTCATCTCACGATTCCGCGAAGTGAGATAAGGTCCGTCATGGGACCCGGCCTCACCGAATTGATGGCAGCCGTCAAAGCGCAGGGCATCGGGCACGCCGGACAATGGTTTACTCACCATTTGAAGATGAACCCCACGACCTTTGATTTCGAGATCTGCGTGCCTGTCACTGCGCCGGTAACCCCCACAGGCGGCGTTAGACCGAAGATCTTTCCAGCCATGACTGTGGCACGCGCGGTCTAATGTGGGGATTATGAGCGTCTGGGCGAAGCTTGGGGCGAATTTGGAGCCTGGATCACAGCGAACGGGCACTCCGCGGGTCCCGACCTGTATGAATGCTACCTGGTTGGGCCGGAGTCGAGCCCAAATCCAGGCGACTGGCGCGCCGAACTTAGCCAGCCCCTAATCGCTTAGGTTCGGTGCGGGATGCGCTTAGATGCGCTTCGTACTTGACGCCGTTTGCGTTAGGTACTGAGAAGGCATGTGACAAGGTTTCCTTAAGGGTTGACCTTGTCACATGCCGGCATATCGGTACTAAACTCAGGTCCCAGCAAATCAGTGCTCTGGTTCCCCGTCGAAAATCACTCTGCCTGCACGAACGGTATAGAGCACATGGGCGAAATCCTGCAGATCCCCTTGCTTTGGATCTCCGGAAAGCACGGTAAGGTCTCCGTCATATCCAACTCTCAACTGGCCCACATGCGATTCCAGATGGAACTCTTTTGCTGGGTTCACCGTGAGCATGGAAAGAACGTCACGAAAGGTCAGCCCAGCCATCTGCAATTGGTGGTACTCCTCGCTTACGTCGTAGTCGGTAAGGAAGCCAGTGTCAGTGCCGAATAGGAGCCTGCCCCCGGCGTGATGAAACTGCGCGACGATGTCGCGGATTTTACCGATATGGCTGCTTCCTGAGAACAGCTTCAACGTGGGAATCATAGCCATGTGCTTGCTGACCATCTCGTTCACGAGGTCCGCATCCACGCCTGCAATCGTGTCTGGAGCATGGGCCAGAACGTCCACCCCGCCTTCGATTGCGATCTGAACGCCTTTGAGATCGGAAGGATGAGCGAAGACAAGTTGCTGGTGGTCGTGGCCCGCCTGCACTGCAGCCTTGGCAATCTCCAGCGGCATGTGAGTGATGTTGTCTGGAGTGAGATAGGCACCAGTGAACAGTTTGACCACGTCCGAGCCGTGCTTCTGATTTTCTCGTACAGCCTCGACCGCCGCAGCAGGGGTATTTGGTTGCTGCAGCTTCGCTCTTATCTTTTCAGGCAGATCATCCAGGTAGAAAAGAATGCCGTGGGGCGGATAAAGAGCGAATCCAGAGGTGTAGATGTTCGGACCGGCCACCTCTCCGTTTTGGATGCGCCGACGAAGGACGACTGTGTCGTTCGGGTCCGATGCTACGTCAACGACCGTAGAGAAGCCCGAGTGCGTCAACATCGCCTGCATGTCACGAGTCAATTCCTCGGCTGGGCGGCTCGCCGCACCATCCCATTGCGCCCCCGTGAAGTGAACATGCGAATTCCAGAATCCGGAAAACACCACGCAACCATTGCACTGCAAAGCAGTTATCCCCGCAGGAGTGCGAGCGTTGCTGCCGAGAGCTGCAATCTTGCCCCCGCGTATCAGAACGGTTACATGTGTGCGAGAAGGTGCCTCCGGTGAGGTGTAGACCTTTGCATCGCGGATCACTAAGTCCTGAGCCGGAGCGATCGCGCACAGCCAAATGAACGGCAGCAGAACCAGGAAAAGGCGCATACGGAATTGTACTTGCCGATATGTAGATCCAAGCTGCATCTTCTAGGGAACCTCTGCGCAGGTGCGTGATTTTGTAGCGGCGACTGGACCGCAGATAATTTCTTGATTGTGAAGCAGTTTTCTGTCAGAAAGTGCGGGGCGCTACTGGTCTTTTCGTCTCTGTGAG
>PLKU01000317.1 GCA_003140705.1 Acidobacteriaceae bacterium | reverse complement strand
CTCCCCGTAGGGAAGAACGTCCTCACGGTTCACATTCTCACCGGTGGCCAAATGAACCTGGCAACATTCGAATTCAAAAAGCCGCAATAGCCCGCACAAACCCAACTGGTCCGGCTGAGACAAATCGAACTTTCAGGAGTTGCAGGGCTGAATTGCGGTCTGGCACCAGATCGCGATCGCATCAGATTTTTCTAATCTCGTCTTTCTCCGGTGGCTCTTCAATTGCATCGCAGTCGGCGTAGCAGACTGAAAAAACCGCCAGGCTGCACTGGCCGCCAAGGGGACTACGCGCAGGACTGGCGTGGATGAGCAATGCAAGCCACCCCAAAAACTGGGCACGTTCCATCCTTCTCGCGCTGTTGCAACCGCTCTTCAATCTTCACGAGGTTTACTTCTTCTCCCTGCAGATGGGTCCTACCGCAGCGGACCTGGCCAACATCAAAGCGAATATCACTGACCTGGCGCCCGCGACTGAGGACATGGCTTACGCCGCTGCGCAAATGGCTCACCTGGACTTGATTCTCACTGGGGGCACCTAAGTTGCTCATCTTGCTTAGGCCCTTGCAAAGCAAACAAGGCTCCTGCTGTCCTACTTGCATGACTGGCGCTGGATGATCAACCGTGAAGACGGTCCTTGGTATCCAACAGTGAGGCTCTTTCGCCAGGCGACACCCGGGGACCGGCAACCAGTAGTTGAATCGGTCCGAGAAGCGCTCCAGCAGAAACTTGCTCAGCTTTCGACGTAGTCCCAGAAGGAATCGGCAAGCTCCGCCCCAAGCTCGTTGAGCATTCGGCGCGCGGCGCGCTCCACCTCCTCGATCAAACCGTGGAGGTAGTCGCGAGAACGGGAGATGGCCACCACGCCTACGGTGGCCGACTGGTACTGAACGGCCTCATCCATCTCTGCCACGGAGATGTTGAATCCCTGCTTCAACTGGTCCTTCAGCGAGCGCACCACCTGGCGCCGGTCCTTGAGTGACTGGGCGTGTTCAATGCGGATTTCCAGTGTGAGATGAGCGACGGGCATGGCGTCACCGACTGACACCGACAGTGTAAGCCTGTCCGCGTACGGCTGGACGAGTTTTTTACCGTGGGGAGTCCTGGGAGCCCCGGCGCAGCGGATGGGAGTCGTTCAGTTTGCAATCCGCCCAGCTTTCACCAGCATCTCCGTTGTGACGTCGGTTAGAGCACGGCCCTCATTCTCAATGACAAAATCCTGCAACTGCGCACCGTCGAGGATGCCATTCAATTTCGCAGCGTGAGCCACAAACTCCCGATGCAAAACGCCGGATTCGCGCATTCCCACGCGCTTCTGCATCGTTTCCACGCTGGCAGTCAGGCGGCAGACCACCACTTCTGTCGCTGAGGCCGCCGCCCGACAGAGTTCCAGTTGGGCGCGGTCTTCTATGGCGCACGCCAACAAGAATCGCTGCACTCCGGCCGCTCGGTAGTTCTCGCAGACAGATCGCAGGTTGCTGTGTATCAACTCGTCGCTGCTGGCTGCAGACGGAAGGTGTGCAAGCCCAAGCCCATCCACGTCGATCGCCGCATGAGCAACCCTTCGGGACGCAAGCAGGTCTGAAGCCTCGCCCAGAACAGTTGATTTGCCTGCGCCCATCGAACCCGTAATGATCAACAACGATGTCGTCACCGCCTCCATCACTTCGAAATTGCAGGAATCTCAATCCGCAAATTTCGCCAGCTGTTCCGCACTTGGCTTCGGGGTAACCAGGCTCACTGCAACCATCGAAATCAGCGCAGCGGCCAGCGCTGGAAAAATGGCGTCGCGCTCGGCGAGAATCGCCGGGAAAAGCCTTCGCACAGCCTCAAAGTCCCAGGCCAGAGTAACCACAGTGCCTGATCCAATTGCTGCTACCGCACCCCATGCAGTGACCCGCTTCGAATAGAACGCCGCAAGCACCACCGGCGTCAGCGCGGCGGAGTAGATGGTGTAGGCATAGAGCATTTTCTGCAGGATGCTTTGTGCATAGATGGCCTGGTAGAGCGCCCAGGTGCCTAGCAGCACAACGGCGAGACGAGAGATGATGAGGATCTGCTTGTTCGAGGCGTTAGGCGCCATGTAACGCACAAAGACGTCTTCGATCAGGTTGGAGGCAGGCGAAAACAAATAGTTCGAGGCTGTGGAGATGACCTTGGCAAAAACCGCTCCCAGCAGCACCGCGCCCATGAATGCGGGCAGGCCGTGGCGGGCCGTGTAAGGGATGATCTCGTAGGCCTGCCGGGCAACCTCTCCTGTGGGATAGAGCGCCGAGCCAATCACCGCGATGGCCACGATCAGCGTCTCCAGCACCAGGGTGCCCAGAATCCAGCCGACGACGGAGATGCTCGCGTCCTTCTCCGACTTTGCGGAGAAGAATTTCTGGTACATGACCTGATTGCCGAGCATAAGCAGCATGGTCGGCACCAGGAACTCCAATGCGCGTACAAGGCTCAGGTTGCCCAGCACTTGAAAGTGCGATGGAGGTAGGGCCGCATGGAGTCCGGCCCATCCACCCGTTTTCAGGAAGAGATACGGTGTGGCAATGATGCAGATAATGGTCACAAGCGAGCCAATCGCCACGTCCATGTAGGCGATCGAAGACATCCCGGCCAGTGCCGTCGTGACAATCACAAATCCTGCAATCAGGTAAGCGCCCAGTTCCGGCGTAACAGTATCCGGAAAGATGAGGTGGAGGACGTTGCCGCCACCCTTGAACTGGTAGCTTGTTATTCCTACATACGCGAAGACAATGGCGATGGTGCCCAACACTCGCGCCGTCTGGTTGTAGCGTGCTTCGAGCAGGTCAGGCAGCGTGAACTGCGCAAACTTGCGGGCACGGGGCGCAATGAAGTAGATGAGCAGCAGCCCCAACCACCCTCCGGCTGGTTGCCACAGCGCGGCAAAACCGTTCTTGTACGCGTTCTCCGCTCCCGCAAACAACGATCCAGCGCCAATCCAGGATGTCAGCAGTGTGAGCACCAGCACCGCCGCAGGAAGAGACCGGCCAGCCACCAGGTAGTCGGCCTTGGTCTTGACCTGGGAGGTGCGGTAAAGAGCGACGGCCAGCAGGGCAACCACAATGACGGCCAGAACAGCGACGTAGAGTTGAGACATTCGCGAGGTTCCTCAATTGCTGAAGCAGGATTCCCAGCAGTGTACCGGATAGGGTAGATGTTCCGCTTAGGCCATCGAGCGCCGTCCGCCTGTAGTTTGTCTGGCGGGGACAGGAGATAGTGGCCGCGAACGGTGTGCCCCATTGCTCATACGCATATGGTATGAACGCAGGAGTAATCGCCGGATGGTCGCCGA
This sequence comes from Acidobacteriaceae bacterium, assembly GCA_003140705.1. GTDB lineage: Bacteria > Acidobacteriota > Terriglobia > Terriglobales > Acidobacteriaceae > Telmatobacter. The sequence goes on along the minus strand of PLKU01000317.1, from coordinate 8,765 downwards.
TCCACCACGGTCGCGGCGCTAATTGCGCAGCAGCATGGTCAGGCCGTGCGCATTGTCCAGCTTGACGTCTACCAGGATTTGATGGGCCTTTCTAAGAAACTCAGCATTATGCTCGAAGTGCTTGCAGGCGGCCTGTACCGTCTGGACAACGTGCTCGGTCGAGAATGCTTCCTTGTGGCCGCCTGCCACTCCAATCAGCAGACCCTTGATCAAGGCAAAATCGGTGGCCAACAGCGCGAATTCCTTCGCCGGCTCGGGGGTGGCCTTCCGATCAAACAGCTTTTCGCCAAAGGGAAATAGCCTACGGAAGACCATATTGATCAGGTAGTTTTCCAGGATGTATGGATGCTCTTCGAAAAATGGCTCGAAGTAGCGTTCATAGGCCGCGCCGTATTCGGCGCTCATGGTTTGCATGGTAGATTCGGGTCCATATCCGACGCCCCTCGAGAAGACATCGATACATTCCACAAAGCGAGGAGCCTGAAGCGCGTAGCTGCTTCGTAGTTTCACCAACTCCAGCACCATCCCCCAATTGGAGCGTAAGGTCAGCGGGTATGGTCTCGATGGAGGGGCGCAAACTTTCCGACGCGACCGCTGCCGAAAAACCGCTCAGCATCGCAGGAAGTCCGCCCTTGACCTCCCCTCAAACAATTGCCTCAAGACGCCGTGAAAATGTTCCAAGCAGAAACATCCGCTGCCACAGCGGGTAAACCCTGTTCCTTATCAAACCAATTACAAATTCGCGAATACGCCAAAAGTAGTGCACCAGGTCGTACTCGCTCTTCGAGTTGTCACGGCTGATGTGATGGACGTTGGTCCCGTCGGATACCAGCAGATCCGGGTTCAAGAGCACGAGGCGGCAGGCTTCAGGGCAGGAAAGCGTCAGCGTCTTGTCAATAAACTTGTCGACCAAGAAGCTTTGGCGCGGATAATTGGCGCAGGTCTCGGAGAGATACTTGTCACCAAGCTCCACCTGAATCTGGCAAAGCTTTTCCTCGTTGTGAAACGGGCACGCCCGGGACGGCCCATCTTCACCTGAGCGAACCTGGACGGCTTCTTGCCGACTGGACCCTCGAACGTCCGCACAATGTTGGCGTCAATCAGTACGCGCAATGATCCGGGAGAAATGGACTGGTACTTGATGTAGGTGGCCTTATCGATGTCTACACGCCAACCCACACAGCAGGAGTCCTCGCATGTCGGGCCAATACAGCGAAATCTCTCAGCGTACTCGGGACGAACCAGCCTCGTACGCATCAACTTCCCTCTCGGCAGAAAGCCATTACACCTGTGCAGCCCCGCGAACGTGATCGAACCTAGGATGCCACAAACGCTGAAAGTCTACAAAGGAACTATTCGTGGAAGATCATCAGAGACAGTGAACAACTCCGCATCCCTGAGTCGGCCCAGACCGCTGACCTCCCCGCGCAAGAAGGGCTTCTTCATCAAAGGAAAAGAGGCCGGCTTCTTCGAGCCATCGGGCTCGTTCATAGGGACAAGTCGAACTCCATCGCGTGTCTTTCGCCATCGCCCAACTCGTGATCGTTAGTCTAGCAGTCCGCGTCCTTTATCCGAATCTATGTGCCTGACGTCTATTTGGCAAAGATTGGTAAATCCCGCCGGAGCGCGCAAGATGCGGTTCGCATGGCGCCCACGAGCGAGAGCGGTTCTTCCGGGTTTTGCCATAGCGGTCGAACACCGGCTATCCATCAGTCCTTCTTGCTTTAATAACAAAGTGAGCCTAGGAAAAGGGCATTTTTCGCGGCCCTTACCTCCCATCCTGTGGTTTGTTTGACCATGATAGGTAAGGTTGATAAACTGTCTTTGCGGGGTGGAGCAGCCCGGTAGCTCGTTGGGCTCATAACCCAAAGGTCGCTGGTTCAAATCCAGCCCCCGCAACCAATCGGAATACACGATAACCTTCGACATTGCAATGGCTTAGAAGATTCTTGCTTCTAGGCCGTTTCCGTTTCTGAAGCGGAAAATAGTGGGTAAGCCGCCAGAATTCTCGGCTTTTCCTCTTCCACCTAGAAACTCGTCTCCAGTAAGCGCTGCTCTTTTTGCTCCTGCCGCTTTGCATTCACCTGCTGGACAGCCTTCTCAATCTCCGCTCCAGCTATCCGGTTGGGCAGGCACTGCCGAGAATGGATTATTATCGGCAGCGCCCTAAGGTGGTGCACTGCATTCCTTGCGTGCACTATGCATACTTAAAATGCCCTGCAAATTCTGCACGACTGTAAATCAGAAAAACCGGTGTGTGTCGGGAATCGCATAGGCCGTGCGCCATTCAAATTACTATCTTACTTTTTCTGGGAATAATCCTGGCATCCAACTCGAGGCCAGAGCCGCCGGAAAAACCAGCCGCAACGGCGCGCGCGCGCCGTCGGCCGACAGAACGCCGCGTTCCAAAAGAACAGATACGATTCTCCGCGCGTGCCGTGCAGTGACGCCCGTCAAGACCGCGGCGTCACCGCGTGGCAACTCTCCTCGATAAAGCGCGGCTTCAACGATCTTGTCTGAATTTAGCGGCAATTGTCCGAGCTTGATTTCTTGTTCGACCCACAAAAGAATACGTTCACGTAGCCTGTCTGGCTGCATCAGCCCTTCCATGAAGGCGACTTGGTCGAGGCAAGTTCTCAGGAAGAAATCTGTGAATTCTGCAAGCGCCTCTTCACTCAAATTACCGCGCCCGTCAAGGTCATTGCGTCGAGTCGCGTCACAGGCAGCGAGATGCTTTTTGTATGCGTCCACATTCCGCGCCAAACCGCGTGCCACTGACCAGACTGCTCCAGTATCGAGTGTCTCCAGCAGCATGGCGTGCGACATCAGCCGCGCGACCCTACCGTTCCCGTCCATGAAGGGGTGGATCCACACTAAACGGTGATGCGCTGCCGCGGCACCGACAATGAGCTGTGTTTTGCCGGCTGCGCTGTAGGCATCTTCGAAGCGCATTAGAAAGCGGGGCACTGCACCTGGACTGATCGCCAAATGATTGCCGACTGCCACATCTCGCTTTCGCAGTTCTCCTGCCTCGACCCGTACGCGCTCGCCTGTATCCGGATCTTTCACCCATAATAGGTCGTCCGGGAGTTCTCTACAGAATCGGAAGTGGACTTCCCGTATTCCGTCGCTTGTAACCGCACGTCCTCGCAGTCCTCCTCCATCGATCCATGCTTGGACGGCTATGTGAGCTCTTGCTTCCAGCTGCAGGTCTCGCTTTTGCTTGTCGCTGCTGTATTCGTTTTTTAGTGCCCGCTCGATATCGACTGGGTGCGTGTCATGCCCTTCGATTAGGTTGCTATAGTAGCAATTCATTGCCCGGACTAGGTCTGCAAGTGAAGCCGTCAGGTTGGTCGGTAGACTTCGGCGAAAGCCAGACGACCTCTGGGCCAATTCCAAGGCGAGGTCCGTCAGCTGCTCTCGGAAGCGAGATGTCTCGCCAATCAGCAATGGATCGACCAGCGAGATTGGCTCGCCCCGGTCTGCGACCTCTTTGATGTCCTCTTGAATGTCCGGCTTATTGTCCTTCACAACACTATTTATAACATATATTTATGCTTGTTTCATGTATAAAAATGTCCGCATAGATGTCCGCAGGAATGTCGACTGGCGACGGGAGCGCGTGATTCGATCCTATGGCCGCCCTAATGTCCGCAAAACTGTCCCGTCTAAAAATGATGATAATCGCATATTAATCATAGAAATACGCCCAGGATTGGCGCCGCGAATGTCCGCAAGGATGTCCGCAAGCTCTTCCATTTTCACTGAGGAAGACTATCAAAGCACCTCAATTGTATGCTCCAGCGAGGCTCAGAAAGTGAGAAGGCAATTTTTCAACATTTGAAGTGACCGCTGGACCGCACACTATTGATCCTATGCGGTTTTGGTCTTGCATTCTGTTCGATTTCTATGGTCCCTCTTTTTTACAATGGATTGAAGAAACATCAGCTAAATAAAGCCACCGGCAATGTCGATATGACGGTCTCCATCCCGCGAAGCTTACTGAACAGTGAGCGCGACTGTGCCGGTGGCCGTAGTAGAACCCGAAGTTGCGGTGATGGTCACTGTATAACTTCCTGCGGTTGTGCCAGCAATCGTACCCCCTCCACCGCCGCCGCTGCCTCCTCCGCCGCCACAGGCGGCCATACCTCCTGCGAAAGTGAAGAGAAGAACAAGCATTCCAAGCATGGTTCTCCATGAACGACGACGGGCGGGAATCCCGAACATCAAGAAGAGAGCGAGACTTGCGTCACCGAATTCGTACCAGTTAAATCCGGGGCGCTTAGGAAGAGTCAGAACGCCGGAGGTTGGTGCAGTAGTGTTGATGATCAGAGTCGCTGTCCCGGCGTTCGAGCCGACAATGCTCACGGGGCCGGGCGCGGCGAAACTCAACGTGGGTATGTACGCCGCACCGGCGGGACTGGAAGTTACCGCTGCAGTGAGCACTACGTTGCCAGTGAATCCGCCAACTGGCGTTACGGTGACGCTTGAACCATTTGCAATTGTTGCGCCAGGATTTACAGTGACCGCTGTAGCTGTGACAGTAAAACCCGGCTGAAGATTGATGGTATAGGTCGCACTGGCGATGGCGCTATTGCCTAAGCCCGGGGCGACTGCAAGTGCCTGAAGGGTCTCAGTCGAAGAAACAGTCAGCGGGCCGCTGTAAACGGATGAACTCGTGGTCGGTGTCGTGCCGTCCGTCGTGTAGTAGATTGTCGCTCCGGCTGTCGCATCGCTTATCGTCACTGTCTGCGGCGGCGTGTATGTTCCAACCGGCAAACTGAACATTGGAGAAGCTGCTTGTGGAAGATTAATGGTGTAAGCCGCGGTAGCTACGGCGCTGATGGAATAGCCGCTGGATACTGCTAAAGACTCGACTGTCTCCGACGACGAGACAGCGATCTGACCTGCGTACACGGTCGAGCCGGCGTTAGGGGTTGTGCCGTTGGTGGTGTAGTAGATCGTCGCACCGGGAGTTTGGTCGGTAATAGTCAATGTCTGCGGTGAGCCATACGGCCCAGCAGGCAGACTCAAGACCGGCGTGGCCGCAGGCGAAGGGGGATGAACGGTTGGAGAGCCGGTCAGGCCAAATTCCCATAGGTCGTTGAGATAGCCAAAATGACCTTGTGCGTCGTCACCCGAACCGCCAAAGAGCCATAAATTGCCGCTGCTATCGGTCCAGGTGGTTGCGGCATAGCGGGCTCCGGGGACATTCCCGGTCGCGGGTGTTCCAAGCACGCCATAAACTCCTGCCTGGCCAGGGCTGTTGCTTCCTCCCATCCATGACCACTCGTTGAGCGAAGGCTTGAATTCCCAGAGGTCGTTGAGCGTGCCTGGCACGAAATTATAAGGAGTTGTGCCTTCGCCTCCAAGGAGCCAAAAATTGCCATTTTTATCGGTCCAATTAGCCGCAAGGTAGCGATCCCCAGGAATATTTGCCGGTTCCCAATCACCCATTGTTCCATATTCTCCGGCATAGGTTGCTGGACCGCTATTCGCACTTGTCCATGCCCATTCGTCGATTGAGGGATTGAACTCCCACATGTCATTCAGATAGTAGCCGTCGCCGGAGGTATCCCAGCCAATCCCACCGAAGAGCCAGAGATTGCCGCTGTTGTCGGCCCAGCTTGCAGGTGACTGGAGGCTCCATGGGATATTCCCCACCGCAAAAGCGTCGGCGGTGGTTCCGTAAACCCCTTCCCAACCACTTTCCCCAACGTTCGGACAGAATTTATTGCCGCTCCACCACACCCACTCGTTTGCTGAAGGATTGAATTCCCACAGGTCGTTGAGATGGCACTCGATCCCTCGAGAATCCCAGCCATAGCCTCCAAATATCCAGAAGTTGCCTTTGGAATCGATCCAACTCGTGGCTTGGTAGCGGGCTCCCGGCATGTTGCCAGGCGCAGGGACCCCATGTGTTCCGAAGACTCCGGGCTGCCCCCAGCACTCGTCTGCCGCCGCATCGTAGCATGGGAGCGTACTGCTTCCGCCCATCCATGTCCATTCATTCGATGAANNGATGAAGGATCGAATTTCCAAAGATCGTTGAGAGCGCCTTGATCGCCATTGGCGTCAAAGCCTTGACCGCCAAAGAGCCAAAGATTCCCATTGTTGTCGGTCCAGGCGGCAGGATAGAGGCGGCTACCAGGTGAATTCGAACTGGCTGGGATACCCAATGTGCCGTAGGAGCCTGTCTGGCCGCAGCTGGTGTTGCAAGCCTGCGAGTTGCTTCCGCTCATCCAAGCCCATTCAGCAGTAGAGGGAGCAAATTTCCAAAGATCGTTCAGAGATACCTGACTCCCAACGCCACCAAAGAGCCAGAGGTTTCCCTTGTTGTCAGTCCAGCTAACTGCAGCCCACCGTGCTCCTGGGAAATTTGCAGCCGCGGGTGTCTGGAATGTGCCGTACCAACCGGACTGGCCGCAGATGGTTGTGTTGGGACAGCTGGTCGGAGCCGTGCTGGCTCCGCCCATCCAAGTCCATTCTGCTGACGAGTTCGGGGCGATGTTGTAGGCTGCAGTCGCAGCGTTGCTATTCAAGTAGTTGTCGGCCACCGCGATGGCTTCAACGACTTCAGGCGAAGAGATGGTTATTGGTCCGGTGTACACATTGGAACCTGCTGTCGGCAGTGCCCCAAATGCGTAGTAGACGGTCGCCCCAGGGGTTGATTCGTAAATAGTCAAAACCTGGGCTGAGCTGTATGTGCCTGGCGTCAGGCTGAATATCGGGGTAACGGCTTGGGGAAGATTAGCGACGTAATTCGCGGTGGCGATGTTGCTATTCGCTAATCCGCTGGCACTTGCGATTGCTTCGATGGTTTCCGACGATGAGACCATGATCGGCCCTGTGTATACCAAAGCTGGAGTGAGCCCATTGATGACGTAAGAGATCGTCGCGCCTGAAGTAGCGTCGCTGATCGTCACGGTCTGCCACGAAGCGTAGTTTCCGGAACCCGGCGAAATGATGGGTGTCGCAGTAATGGATTGGGAGCCTGTGTTCGGCTGGAACTCCCAAAGGTCGCTCAAATAGCCGATCAAGCCGTTCGCGTCGTAGCCGCCGCCGCCAAAGAGCCAGAGATTGCCTTTGCTGTCGGTCCAACTCACGCCATCATAGCGGCCACCTGGAGCGTTTCCCAAGGCCGGAGTCTGAAATGTGCCATACACACCGAACTGGCCACACCAGTTGGCGAGAACCGCACAGCCTCCGAGCGCCGTAGAATTTCCTGCCATCCAGGTCCATTCGCCGGTGGATGGATTGAATTCCCAGAGGTCATTGAGCAACCCGTCTGTAGTAGTAGAATCCGGCCCCACGCCTCCAAACATCCAGAGATTGCCTTTTCTGTCGGTCCAGCTGATTGCTCCCGTACGGCTCCCTGGCACGCTATTGGGAGCCGTCAACTGTAAGGTGCCGTAGACGCTAGGCTGGCCGTGGCCATTGACTGACGCTGCGCTGTTGCCGCTCATCCACGCCCACTGATTTGTCGTGGGATTGAACTCCCAGAGGTCGTTGAATCCGCCAATGCCTCCAAAAAGCCAGAGGTTACCATTGTTGTCGGTCCAGCTCACCGCAGTGTTTCGAGCTCCAGGGACGTTGCCGGCGGAGGGAACGCGCAACGTGCCCGGAACGCTGGCCTGACCGATCGTATTCGCCCCGCTCATCCAGGCCCATTGGCCAGTAGATGGGCTGAACTTCCAAAGGTCGTTGAGGTTGCCTTCATTGCCAGCAGAATCGTATCCCGCGCCCCCCATGAGCCAAAAATTGCCTTTGCTGTCAGTCCAACTGACTGCGTTGGCGCGGGCCCCGGGAATATCTCCCGCAGCAGCCGTTCCCAACGTGCCGTATACGCCCGGCTGATTGGGCGAGCTTCCGCCTCCCATCCACACCCACCCATTGGTCGAGGGATGGAATTCCCAAAGATCATTAAGTTCGCCACCGCTTCCGCTAGCACCGGTGCCTGCGCCTCCAAAGAGCCACAGATCCCCATTCGCGTCAGTCCAAGTTGCCGCACCGGAGCGGCCACCCGGTATGTTGCCCGCGGCAGGTGTGCCCAACGTGCCATAAACACCGGATGGGGAGGCAAGCGCAGACGGCAGAGTGCTGATTCCACCCATCCAGGTCCATTCGTTGGAGGAAGGATTGAATTCCCAGAAGTCGTTTAGGGTGCCCGCATTTCCCACAGAATCGAAACCGGAACCACCGAAAAGCCAGAGGTTTCCCTTGCTATCTGCCCAGGTGGCACCTTGTGATCGACCGCCGGGAGCGTTCGATGAAGCTGGGGTGCCGAGTGTTCCGTATACTCCGAAACTTCCCCCCGTGTTGTTGCCGCTCATCCATGCCCATTCGTTTGTGCCGGTCGTCTGCGCACCGGCGGGGAACGACAGCGAGAGAATAACAAGCAGATACCAAAACAAAGAAACTGATATCAAACGGTATCTGTAAGCTTGCACCGAAATACCCTCCGGGCCTGTAGTCGCAAAGAGCTTACTCCTGCTTGACAGACTCTTATGTAATGCCCAACACATCGTACCGTTTATGGATGGTCAAAAGTTGAAAACTTGGCATTCCACATTCTGAGGCCGCATTACCTGAAGCACCGCAGCCACCTTGCCGAATTTATCGGCCAGGAAATGCAGAATAATCAACTCGGGAATTTGCCGTGAGGGAAGCCTGCCTGCTGATCTTCGGAGAGTTCGTATGGACAGTCTATATGCTGAATGAGGACAGCAGACGCTTCTTGTGTGGGCTCAACGACGCTTTGGAAT
>PLKU01000225.1 GCA_003140705.1 Acidobacteriaceae bacterium | reverse complement strand
AAGAAAAGGCCACCTTCCTCCGGCAAGAGCTCAAGGTCGAGTATGCATTCAATTATCGCGATGGCGACGCGCTCGAACATCTGAAGCGAGGTGCTCCCAAGGGGATCGATGTCTACTTCGACAATACGGGCGGTCCGCAACTGGAAGCCGCACTGAGCGCAATGCGCCAGTTTGGCCGAATCGCGATGTGCGGAGGAATTGCCGCCTACAATACGCCACTGCCCGGGCCTCGCAACCTGATGCTCGTCATTGGCAAGCGCCTGCGGATAGAGGGCTTCATCGTCTCGGATTACTTCAGGGAAGTTTCCACGTTTCTGGGGGAGGCGATTCCCGCTTTGAAATCCGGAAAGCTCATCAACCGGGAAACCGTTGTAGAGGGACTGGACGCAGCGCCCGCGGCCTTCCTCGATCTTCTTCACTCCGGCGCGGGGAACATCGGAAAGATGATCGTCAAGCTCTCAGACTGAACTCCACTTTGTGAGCTGCGATGAGAGTCTGCGGAGTTTTGTGGGGACTCCGGATCGAAAATGGCGCGGTGTCCTAATTTGAAGTTTGTAGGCTTACCAGCATCTTAAGGAGCGGAGCGAAGCTCAATCGCGAGGTTTGCTCCGCCTATTGCAGTTCTTAGAGCGACCATACCCCATGCTCGCGGATTGCAGCAAGCATCGCATCTGGAGCGAGATCTAGTTCTCCGGGCCAGGTCACGGCGCCGTACTCGATCGTCGCCTGGGCGAACAGAGACGGGTCGAGAAGCGCTGCGAAAACCCCAGCGTTCGGGGAGTGCACCAACTGGGTCATGTCGACGATTCCAATCAAGCCGTCAGCAAAGGTAACCCGCAGTCGAAACTCCGGAAGAGCCTCGACATCCGTCACGCGCCAGGGGGACCTGGGTGCGATCTCCTCAATTAGACCAACGGGCGAATTTTCATCGGCGTTTGATTCTGTACGCATAGTTCCCAATCCTTCATCAGTTCATCTCGATGTTATTGCGCCCACTCCAGGACAAGTGCCATTGCGCGCCTGGGTAGTTCCCCGCGGTTGACCACGAGGGTTTGAATATCAATCAGCGCTTCGAATTCACNNAAGTGCGGTGGAACATGAAATCGAGAGAAGCAGAAACATGGAAGGAAGAAGAAGCTTCATGGTGAAACAACAAACTGCGACTGGCTGGCACTGTGCAGTGCTAGAATTCCGGGCAAGATGAGGAATCGAACGACAGCGTGCATCGTACTGCTCTTCCCTGCCTTCGCTCTCAGCGCACAAACTCCCTCAGTGGCAGTGCCCAAGCCGCTCGCGCAGCCAGTTGTGCCGCATTTTCGAGACGTTTCGCTTGAGGTCGGACTTCGCACTCTTCCTCACACGAATCTCGACAGGCGCTACGTCATCGAAACGATGAGCGGCGGAGGAGTTGCCTTTCTGGATTGCGATAACAACGGCAAATTGGACATCGCCGTGGTTAACGATTCTTCAATCGACCGCTACCTTGCTGGCGGCGATCCCATGATCACGCTCTATCGGGAGGACGGCAACGGGAAGACACTGCACTTCACTGACGTCACCGCAGCCGCGGGGTTGACAACCAAGGGCTGGGCCACCGGGATTGCCGTCGCCGATTTCGANNTGTGCTCTATCACAATCTAGGCGGCTGCAAATTCGCCGACGTCACGACAAAAGCGGGCGTTGGCGGCGGAGGCTTTAGCGCCGGAGCCGCCTGGGCTGACTACGACCGTGACGGATTTGTGGATCTTTACGTTGCCCGCTATGTTTCCACCGATCCCCGGAATCTTCCCGACCCTCAAAGGACGGTATTTAAGAACGCACTCACCGAACTGCCAGGTAACATGCCCGGCGAAACCAACCTCCTCTACCGCAATCGGGGCGACGGAACCTTCGAAGAGGTCGCGGCCAACACCGGTGTCCAGAACACACAGAAGGCGCACGGCATGGGAATCTGTTGGGGAGATTTCGACGGCGATGGATGGCCCGATCTCTATGTCACCAACGATGGATACAGCAATTTTCTGTTTCACAACAAAAGGGATGGAACCTTTGAGGATATCGGCCTCCTTTCAGGCACTGCCTACGGGGAAATGGGGCAAACCTACGGCAACATGGCATGCGATTCTGCAGACCTCGACCACAACGGCAGGTTCGACCTGTTCGTGACCCGTTTTGCCGGCCAGCCGGCCAGCCTCTACATCAACGACGGCCACAACGAGTTTCAAGATGTTGCCGATTACGCCGGAATCGCCGCTCCCACTTCGCCGCTCGTCAAGTGGGGAGCAAACTTCGCAGACTTCGACAACAGCGGCTGGCAGGATCTTTTAATGGCCTCGGGGAACTTCTCGACTTTGCTCGATGGGGCCCCCGGTGAACCGCCTTTTGTCGAGCCGATCGAGCTTTTCCTCAATGAGACGAACGGCACATTCCGCGAGGTTGCTGCCGCTACTGGCTTAAATGCAGGCCCGTTGAAATCCCGGCGGGGAACAGCCTTGGGAGATGTCAATAACGACGGAAGACTCGACATCCTCGTCTTCAACGTCGGCGCTCCGCCGTCGCTTTTTCTCAACGAAACCAGGAATGACAACCACTGGATCACGCTGCACCTGGTGGGCACGAAGAGTAACCGGATGGCGATCGGCGCCCGAGTGACCGTCACCACCGGCAACGTCAAGCAAGTGGATGAAGTCCGCGCAGGAGGAAGCTATCTGTCCACGAGCGATCCGCGCATTCACTTTGGACTCGGCTCGGCTGCCTCCTTCGACCGCATCGAAGTCCTCTGGCCGAGCGGCTTGCTCGAACAATTCCCCGGAGGCCTTGGCGATCGATTTGTATCTTTGGTGGAAGGGACTGGCACCGCGCTACCCTCAGGCCACGCTCCTCCGAAGGAGAAGTAAGATCGCCAGATAGTGCGCGCCCCTGACTTCAACGCGACATGCTCTGGCAAAAGCAACTCTGGCCTAACCCGAACAGCCCTTAGTTCACTTCGAGGGAGTTGCCGTGCGGCGCCGATTTCGAATTCGTTAAAGACAGAATACGCAATGCAGGCAAATGTGGGACTTCTCCAGCTCTGGCCGGCAAGGGAGTAGCCGCTAAGATCAGCCCACTGGGGCTTGACAAGTACGCTTTGCGTGGTTGAGACTCACTTCGTTCTTTGAGGGCTCCCTGATACCTGCGAATCCGACTGAAAGATGTTGCATGCAAACTGACTCAGGGCACACCCCTTTTCCGCTCCGCGCATCAACATTGGGTCAAATCGCTGACACAATTTCCACCCCTACCTATGATCGGACCCGCATTTTGCCAGGGCTCGTGCACATTGGAGTTGGCGGATTCAATCGCTCTCACCTTGCGGTCTATCTCGACGACCTGCTAACTCTGGGCCAGTCAAACCGTTGGGGAGAACTCGGAGTGGGCCTTCTGGCTGGCGACAAACTGACTCATTCGGCCTTGATGGAACAGGATTTTCTATACGGTCTCCTGGAGATGGATAGCGATCACCAGAGGTATCGAGTTATCGGATCGCTTACCGGCCACCTTTATGCTCCGGAATTAAGCGAGACAGTACTGGCAAGGCTAGCCTCTGGCGATACCGCAATAATTTCGCTCACCGTGACTGAGGGCGGCTACTTCATTGAGGATGCGTCAGGTGGGTTTTTGGCGGATCACGACGATATCCGGCACGACTTGGAGCATCCCGATCATCCCCGGACGTGGCTGGGTTACGTGGCGGAAGCAGCCAACCGGCGGATGCGCCTTGGCAGCGCGCCATTCACGCTCCTTTCCTGCGACAACTTGAGAGGAAATGGCACAACGGCGCGCACAGCCCTGCTTGCTTTTGGGGAGATGCGGGGAACGGAGCTGCGCCGGTGGATGGAGACGAACATTTCGTTTCCCAACAGCATGGTCGATCGCATTACCCCGAGAACGACTGAGGATCATCGTTCCGGCATCGCAAGCAGGTACGGCGTCATCGATCGATGCCCTGTGGTTTCAGAGCCCTTCAGNNATGGGTTCTGGAAGATGAGTTTGCGGCCGGACGGCCGGCGTGGGAAATGGTGGGCGCGCAGATGACGTCCGATGTCGCGCCGTACGAGAAGACCAAGATGCGCCTGCTGAACGGCGGGCACTCCGCGATTGGTTATGCCGCAGACTTACTTGGCTACGGCACGATCGCAGAGGCGGCGACCGACGCCGATTTGCATGCGTTGCTGGTTAAGTTCATGGCCGAGGTTCGCCCGACATTGGACGACCTTCCCGGCATCGATCTCGATGACTATGCCGCCACGATAGTGAAGCGATTCTCCAACACCGCCATACGAGACCAGGTGGGACGCATCTGTTCCGACGGTTGCACAAAGATGGCGAAGTTCATCGTTCCGACCCTCGTTGACCTGCTGAATAGACGAGAATCTCCCTGCGCTCTGCTATTCGTCCTCGCCAGTTGGCTCCACTACTTGCGCGGCAGCGACGAGAACGGGCGAACGCTCAGCATTTGCGATCCGTCGCTTGGGTATTTGCAAACTTTTATCGATGCGGGCTCGAGCGATGCCAGGTTGGCGTTCTCTGTTCGGCCTATTTTTGGCGAGGTTGCCTTTACGCATCCTCAACTCGTAAGCGAGGTTCAGATGTACCTGGACGAACTTCACACAAATGGGGTTCGCGCCACGATCAAGCACTTGCTTTCAAAGGCCCAATCACGATGACAGCCGATCTTATCCCGCCAGAAACACGAGCAACGGCCTCGCTAGCAGAACGCCTTGGGATGCACCCCGAGCTGGCAATCGGCTATCTTGGACTGCTGCTCTTTATGATCGGCGATGGGGTGGAGGCAGGCTTTCTCTCGCCCATGCTCGTCGACCTTCATTTCACTACTTCGCAGGTCGCCATTGTGTTTACGGCGTACGGAGCAACGGCTGCCATCGCCTCCTGGCTCAGCGGCACGCTCTCTGACATCTTTGGGCCCAGGAAGGTGATGTGGGCCGGATTCCTGATATGGCTTGCCTTCGAGCTGCCATTTCTTACTCTTGGCGTGGCGCACGCAAACTATCCCGCCATGGTGGCCAGTTATGCATTGAGGGGTTTCGGCTATCCGCTCTTCGCCTATGGCTTTTTGGTCTGGATCACGGCGGTAACGCCGGAGCGTTACATGGGCACCGCTGTCGGGTGGTTCTGGTCCGCGCGGACGGGCGGTTTGCCAACGCTTGGCGCTCTGCTGGCGAGCTACTGCGTGCCTCTGGTCGGCACATACAAGACTCTTTGGATTTCCGTTCTGTTAGTGCTGGTGGGCGGCTTCATTACCTTGTTCGGTGTCCGCGAAAAGCGAGGAGCCCAGCCGCTCTCCACAACCGGCGAGCATCACCTCGTACTCCTGTTCTCGAGCGTGTCGATTATCTGGAAGCACCCGAAAGTCGGGCTTGGCGGAATTGTTGCGACGATCACCACAACGTCGGAGTTTGGCTTCCTGGTGTTTCTACCCATCTTTTTCATTCACGTGATTGGCTTCTCGCTCGAGCAGTGGCTTCAAGTGCTGAGCATTATGTTCGCAACCAATGTGGTCGCGAATCTGTTTTGGGGCTGGGTAGGAGACAAGATCGGCTGGCGCAGGACGATCACCTTCGCCGGATCCTGCGGNNGCTGCGCGGTGACGACTCTTGGACTGTTCTATGTGCCGCATCATTTTGGTGCCAATTACACGCTCGCGGTGTTGGCAGGAATGGCATACGGCACGGCTCTCGCGGGATTCGTTCCAATCGGCGCCATCATGGCCACGCTGGCGCCGGAATCGCGCGGAGCTGCCATGTCGATCATGAATCTCGGGTCCGGCTTGAGCACCTTCATCGGCCCCGCGATCGCCGGAGTCTTCCTGCCGTTATTGGGCGTTTCCGGAGTGATCTGGATCTTCGCGTTCATGTATCTCATTGCCGCGGTCATCAGCTACACGCTCAGCATTCCCGGCGTGCGGGCTTTGCGATAGGGAAGGCAGCTTCGACTGGCGCGCGGGCAAGCCCAGCGCAGGCGCGGACATATCGAGCGAGGGTGCTTTGGATGAATTTCACATGTGAATTCATTGTTCAGAGCACTTATTGCCTTGTACATCCCTTGCCGCCGCAATGGAAATCGAGAATGAGACCTGCTCCTTGGTGAACCTGAGCAAACGCAGATGATAGGGTGTTGGTTGGCCGCATTTGCTGGCAGAAGCAAAGACAGATGCATGAGGGAACAATGAGCAACGACGCGAAAGAGGTGAGCCATATCGGTTGGCTGACGAATCGGCGGGAGTTTCTGGCTGGACTGGCGGCCGTAGGGCTTGCCGGGTGGACGGAGCGCGGCGCTGCAGCAGATTACACGCCGGGGTGGAGCGGGCTGCCGGACCGGCCGAAAGAACCCCCCCTGGATTTCCACGCGCTGGCCAATGCGTTTGACGCCTGGATGATGGATCCGGCGCATGGGTTGATCCGCCGGGCAAAGGACGGCCGCCAGGTTTTTCCATCCGCGCTGGAAGGCGAAGACGACGGCGGGCTAACAACCTATGCACCGATGGCATTAGGCAAGGAGTTGCGCGGTGAAGGCCTGGAGGGTTTGGCGTCGTCGCTGAAGGGCTACTTCAGCGACACGTATGGGCTATTTCTTGATGGGGCGGGGGCAACACTCTGCGAATACTGGTACCTGATGAATGTGACAGGGATGGCCTACGCGCTGATTGGCCTGCGATTCGGTCACGATGCCGAGTGGCTGGCTCGCGTGGAGAAGAGCGCTACGCGGCTGAAGCAGATGGCGCAGCAAATCCGCTATGACTTCAACACCCAGGGTTACGATTTTGCAAAGACGGCGGCGTTTACCAATCAGGACATCTACAGGCAACCGGATGCGGTGGGTGGATACAGCTATGTGATGCTGATGGCGTGGAAGCTGACCGGGAAAGCGGAGTTTCTGGCAGAAGCAAAAATCGGGATCGACCGTTACATGGATTTTGCCGCGAACCCATGGTATGAGGTTCCCAGCGGCGCCATGGCGGTGATGGCCGCCGCACGTCTCGAGGCGATGGGTTACCCAACCAACGCGAAAAAGGCCTTGGGATTTGTGCTCGATGCACAGGCCGGACCGATGGCGAAAGGAAAGTGGGGCGGGCGCGAAGTGAACGGGCTCATGGCGGGATTCCGGACCGAGCCCGCGGGTCAGACTTACAGCATGGAGTCGATGGTGACACTGCCCTATCTGCTGCCGGCCTTGCGATTCCGACCAGATTTGGCCGGCGAGGTAGCGCGGTTGGCATTGAATGCTGCGGCGAACCTGCGCTGGTTTTATCCGGAGTACTTGCCGCGCGAGTATCAGAGCCGTCCCGATCTGCCGCCGATGTTTCCCTATGAGCGGTTGAGCCGCGATGAGAAGGGGCAGCACAGCCCCTATGCAAGCGGAGACTTCGCAGGACACCGGTCGATCTATGGTGGCGCCTACGTGATGTGGCTGGACAAGATGATTCAGCCGCTAGGCAATCCGTGGCTCTTGCGCTGGGATTTGGGCAAGACAAACTTCATGGAACCCGGCCTGCCACCGGCGTTTCTCTACTACAATCCATGGCCGGAAGAAAAGCGGATTGCGATTCAAGAAGTTAAGGCGCCAAGCACGGTTTACGATCTGATGAGCGAGAAGCCAGTGCAAGCGCTCGTTGGCAAGGTGGAGTTGAGACTGCGACCATTCGAGGCACGGGTGATTGAGATTCGAAGATAGAGAAGCCCGTGTCATCTGTGGCGTGTGGCCAGCCGTTTGCTGCGCTTCAGGGATGAATGACGCGCGTTGCGACGATCGAAGTGGCATTTGGAGCGCCCGCGACCGCCTGAGTGCGGATGAGGGCCTCGAAGTAGACGGGCTGGGTAGGGGATCCGGAGAAGCCGAGGGCTTCCTGGAGCTTTTGCCGGTTGCTGGCATCGGCCAGGAATAGCCCGGCAGCCTCGGTACCCTCCTGCTGCAATCCTTGCAGGATGAGAACACTGCCGCGGCCGTTGGCAAGTGGCAACAGTGATATGGTGGCGTAGTCCTCGCCAGAACTGCCGGTGAAGGCCAAACCCTGATAAGTCGCTCGCTCTCCTGGTTTCGGATGCTGATTCTGAAAGAACTTGAGGCTCTCCCCCACCACGCCTTCGCGCTCCTGAAAGTTGAGCTTGTCCTGAAAGTAGGAGACCCAGGGGTTGGAACTGGGGCTGCCGACAAAGACAAACGCGCCCTGCTCAAGGTCGCGCGGGCGCAACTCCCGGGCCGAACGAACGGCGAGCCGATCACGTGAATTACCACTTAGGCGCATCAGCGTGTCGACCACAACCAAGTCCGCATAAGACGTCAGGAGGGAACCGGAGAGGTACTTGTTGACGCGCACATCGCGAGCGGTGGGGTGAGGGGTCGTAAACGCGGCGCCGCTTCTGTAGGAGGGGCTTAAGTACTGCTCAAGCGTTACCGGCTGCTCGTCGACCAGCCGCATCATTCCGTAGTTGATGTCGGCAACCACTACCTGAACCGGGTTATTGCTCGAATCGAAAAGCGCGGCCAGAGGCCAGGGCGAAGGAGATGCAATGAGGGCCGGGGTTGGGCGAAACCAGACTGCAATCGTGGAGGCTAAGAAAACCGCGGCGAGCGCCCAAGGCAGCACGCGTAACTTCGAACTGTGATCGAACCACGCGGCGACCGGCTCGGTAGTAGCCCCTTGCTCGGCGGAGTGAAAGATCGTGGTGTAAGCCCCTTTGGGAATCTCGACGACGACTGTTTCGCCGCGGCCTTCTCCATTGAAATACTCATGCAGCTTGAGGCGCAACTGCCGGACATGCACGCGGACTGAACTGTCCTCGACGACGCTGTAGTCCTGAGCCTTGCCAAAGACAGCGCTGCCAATGCGGTGTTCGCTCAGATCCTGAGTCTGACCGTGAAGAGTCCTCTCTGCGAGGAAGCACAGCAAATCTCTTAGCCGCGCCGATTTCTGGAAGGGTGGGCTGGCTGTGATTCTTTCAATCAACTGCCAGCGGGCGTCTGTCCGAAGAACATGATCAACTTCCGTCATGCCCGTTCGATCCCTGTCGACGTCAAGCTGAATTCGCGGGTGAGCAGTTTTGATCACAATCCACACATACCGTTTACTCGACGCATCCTAGCACACCGAATGCGTTGCAGGGAACCCAGTCTTGGATAGCAAAGCCCCGCCGAATGACCGGTAACCTCTGAGCAAGATGGACCAGAATTCTGGAATGATTCTTTGTCTAATTGCCTACGCGGGACAACCCCGGCCCGGCGTCTTGCGCACAAGGTCCGCATTGCCTTTGCCATTTCAACATGCGAATCACATGTAATTCGCATTGATTCCCAATGATTTCAGTCGTGAGTCCCTTTTCAGGGTTGGTGCTTTTCAAGGAAGGTTACTGTTGCCTTCCGAACTCCGACTTGATGCGTCGCGAAACAACGGCGCGAAGGGCTGATCCTCAATCACCTTGAAGGGCTCATGATGAAAGACCTGGCTCAGCGCTTCGACGAGAATCCGATCCTAAAGCCATCGGACCTCCGTCCGAGCGTGGAAGGGTTGGAGGTGACCTGCCTGCTGAACCCGGGAGTGTTCCGATTTCAAGGCAAGGTGTGGCTGTTGGTTCGGGTTGCCGAGCGCCCGGTGCAGATCCCGGGCAGGACCTCCTTTCCCATCCTGAGCCCGGATGGCCGACTGGAGGTGCTTGAATTCGATTCAAGCGATCCCAGACTCGATTTGAGCGACCCTCGCGTCATCAGCTTCGACGGGCAAGACTACCTCACCACGCTTTCCCATCTTCGCCTGCTTTCGAGCGATGACGGCATTCACTTTTCGGAGCCTGCTGACAGCAAGCCCTTCATGGGCAGCGGTGAATTGGAAACTTACGGCATCGAGGACTGTCGCGTTACCCAGATCGGCGAAACCTACAACCTGACGTACACGCAGGTCTCCAGCAATGGGGTAGGTGTGGGGTTGAGAACGACGACGAACTGGAAGAACTTTGACCACGTGGGCATGATCTTCCCCCCCCACAACAAGGACTGCGCGATCTTCGAAGAGCAGATAGGCGGCAAATACTACGCGCTGCACCGTCCCAGCAGTCCGGAATTGGGCGGCAATTACATCTGGCTGGCAGAGTCGCCTGACCTTATCCACTGGGGCCAGCACCGTTGCCTGGCTCATAGCCGCGACGGCTATTGGGATGACGCGCGTGTGGGAGCGGGGGCGGCGCCGATCCGCACTGCGCAAGGCTGGCTGGAGATTTATCACGGCGCAACCAAAGAGAATCGCTATTGCCTTGGTGCGCTGCTGCTTGACCTCGACGAGCCCTGGCGGGTGCTGGCTCGCTCCGAGACGCCAATTATGGAGCCGTCGACGCAATACGAGTTGGAGGGTTTCTTCGGCCAGGTGATCTTCACCAACGGCCATTTGGTGGATGGAGACCGCATCACGATGTACTACGGCGCGGCCGATAGCGTGATCTGTGGTGCACATCTGTCCATATCGAGTATTCTCGCCAGTCTCGATTCGAACCTGACCAAGAAGGCACAGGGAGCGAAGGCATGAATCACTTGCGCCGGGAATTCGAGGTCTTCCTTCGCTGCTCCCACTCCATGCAGGTATTGATGGTGTCCAACATGATCTATGCCCTTGTGCTTCCTGTGATTGAAGTCTTCGTGGCTGCCTATGTCATGCGGAATTCGCACGCCGTCGCCAAGGTGGTCACCTATCAACTTTCGATCTATGCTGCCACGCCATTGGCTTTTTTTCTGAACGGCAAGCTGCTAGGGCGTGTTGGAGCCAAGCATCTGTATGCCGCGGGAATGCTGCTCTCAGGTGTGGCAATGATGCTGATGATGCAGCTGAGCATCCTTACTCCCATCGGCGTCGCCACCTCAGGGTTCACCATGGGACTGGCCACCGGAATCTTCTGGGCCAATCGCGGATTCCTGGCATTGACCGCAACCAATAACAGCAACCGAAACTACTACTACGGCCTGGAAAACTTCGTAGCTGTTTTGGCCGCCGTCGTGGTTCCGGCGCTGATCGGCTGGTTTATCAGCGGCACCACGCTGTACGGCTGGCTGGGCGGGATTCCCAACCGCGCCTACCACATCGTCGCGATGGTGGTTTTTGGCCTGACAATTCTGGCCGCCGGCATCCTCGAACGGGGCTCCTTCCGCAATCCGGAGCATACGCGCTTCGTCTACTTCCGGTTTCATCCGCTGTGGTGGCGGATGCTCGAGCTGGCTCTGCTCAAGGGTCTGGCCCAGGGATACATCGTCACGGCGCCGGCCATGCTCATCATGTTGCTGGTCGGGCAGGAGGGAACCCTGGGCGCCACGCAGGCCATTGGCGGCGTTTTCTCCGCTTGCATCATGTATACGGTCGGTCGCATGACAGCGCCCCGGCATCGCATCATTGTCTTTTCCACCGGTCTGGTGCNNCGGCGCGGCCACCAATGCATTGCTATTCAACGCCGTGGGCGTGCTCATCTTCATCGGCTGCCTTTTGCTGGCCAAGCCGCTGCTGGATCTTGCCTATTACCCGATCCAGTTGCAGGTCATTGATGCGGTCTCCCAGCTCGAGGGACGCAACGAATACGCATATATCTTCAACCACGAATTCGGACTATTTACGGGGCGCTGCCTGGGTTGCGGGTTATTCCTGGGCATCGCTTACGGATGGTCTGGAAATGCAGCGCTCAAATACGCCTTGCCGGTGATTGCGCTGCTGCAGTTGTTATCCATCCGGGTGGCTGGCCAGATCTCTCGGGGTCTGACTGCGGCGGGAAACCTCACCTCCCCCGTCGCCAGCCTCGCCGCAAACACAATGGAGGCCTAAGAGCCAGTGCAAACGTTAGAAGGAGACAAAATGATTGACACTCGACCCCCGGCGCAGAGAACGTGGCGCCTCTTGTTCTTGCTGTTGGTGGCGTTTGGCTTGGTTGCAGGCGTCCCCGTCGCGGCCCAATCGGGCAGAGGAACACTAACCGGCACCATAACAGATACAAATGGCGCCGTGATTCAAGGTGCAGCCATCACGCTTACGGAGACCCAGACGGGAAGCTCCTACCCCAGCAAGTCCGGCCCTGAGGGTCTGTTCACGTTTCCCGAGCTTCCGCCGGGAACTTACACACTGGAAGTGAGCGCTACCGGCTTTGAGACATACCGGCAGGTCGGCATCGACGTGGCCGTTGCCAGCACTTCCACCGCCAATACTCAGTTGAAGGTCGGTTCCTCACAGGCTACGGTGACCGTGACCAGCGACGCTTCGCACCTGGAGTCCGAATCCTCTGATGTCGGCTTCACGATGTCGCCTCAGGTATTGGAATCGCTTCCGCTGCCATTCGGCGGTGAGATTCGCAACCCGCTCGAGTTTGCCGCACTCTCGCCCGGATTTGCTGGCAGCATGACCAACAACCCCTCCTCGCCACCCTCCGGAAACTTCAAGCTCAGTGGCGGACAACAGGGCGGCGGCGACATTTTGCTGGACGGCTCCACCACCGAGCTCGCATCGGCCAACATGCAGGTCACTTATAACTTCAGCGTCGAGGCCGTCTCCGAGTTCAAGGTCATGACCAACACCTTCGACGCCCAGTTTGGAAGCGCCAGCGGCGGTGTGGTCAACCTCGTCTCGAAGCATGGAACGAACAGCCTTCACGGTTCGGCTTACGACCTGCTCAAGAACCGCGTCCTGGATGCCGACAGCTGGCTCAACGACTACCAAAACGCCGTCTTCGGGCCCAAATCCACAACCAAGCCCCTCGACACCCAGAACGACTTCGGCGCAAGCGTCGGAGGGCCGGTGCGAGTCCCCTGGCTTTACAACGGCAAAGACAAGACCTTCTTCTTCTTCAATTACGAAGGCTTCCGGCAAGCCAACGGAGGCACCTCGCTTCTGTCGGCCCCCACGCAGGCGATGCTCGGCGGCGACTTCTCGTCCCTTTTAACCCCGACAAATATCGGCGGCCAGATCTACCAGGCCCACATCCTTTACGATTACACGACCTGCACTGGCGCCAACCAGGGAAAGACCTGCCAGGCTTATCCGAACAACAAAATCACCGAGTCCCCGGATCCGGTCTTTGCCGCCGCATCTAAGGTCATGCCCTCCGCCCCCTCCGCCGCCACCAGCCCCTATTTCAACATCCCAGTCAGCAGTGAAAACCTCGAGCAGGCCGACCAGTGGTCCATACGCATGGACGAGAACATCAACGCGCGCAACAAAATCACTGGCAGTTACTTCACCGGCAACATGCCTTACGTAAGCACCTCCAGCCTGGGCCCGCTTTACACCGGCGGCAACGTCCAGGGCAATAAATATCTGCGTCTGGGCTATGACTACATCATCACGCCCACCATGCTCAACCACTTCAACGCCGGCTTCACTCGCCGCCATCGCCTCGAAACCTCGGGAGAGGGCGGATTTGGCGGCGACTGGGCCACCAAGCTCGGCCTCAAGGGCGTAGGCAACGCGGTTTTCCCTAAATTCACCTACAACTATCCGGCCAATGGCATCAACAGCCCCAGCGATGGCCAAAGCGTCTTCGACGACAACGTCTTTCAATACGACGACGCGGTCTCGTGGCAGAAGGGACGTCACAACTTCAGGTTCGGCGGGGAATTCCGCGCCGCGCAGTTCAACCTCGGCATCCTGACCGGCAGCGCCGGCCAGTTCAACTTCACCACCGGCCCCACCAGCACTCCGGCCGATACCAACTCCGGCTTCGGCTTCGCCAGCTTCTATCTCGGCGCCGCCACCAATGCGTATATTGACATTCCCCAGGTCAACGGATTCCGCGCCAAGTATGTTGCCTTCTTTGGCGCCGACGACTGGAAGGTCAACAGCAAGCTTAGCCTCAACCTTGGCTTGCGTTACGACCTGCCAATCCCGGTGACCGAGCAGGCAAACCGCATGTCCTATGTGGACCCAACCCTGGCAAACCCTGGGGCGGGCGGCATTCCCGGCGCTTACGTCTTTGAAGGCAGCGGTACGGGACGCCTCGGAGGCAACTCCCCGCAGTCGATCTTCCAAAAAGCCTTCGGCCCTCGCGTCGGCCTTTCTTATGCGGTTGATCCCAACACCGTTTTCCGCGCCGGCTACGGCATTTACTTCTCCACCCAACGCGTCGGTGGCTTCGCCGAGGATGATAGCCAGGGCTTCTCCTCCAGCTACACGTACCCCAACTCGGCCAGCCCGCAGACCCCGGTCGCTGTGCTCTCGAAGATCACCGCCTATCCCGGCAAACTGCCGCCCTTCATCGACCCCACAGTCATGAACGGGCAGAGCAACGCCCTCTTCCTCGAGTCGAAGGTCGACCGCCCCGGCACCATCCAAAACTGGACCCTCGATGTGCAGCGCCAGCTGCCTTTCCAGACCATTGTGGACGTGGCCTACGTCGGCGCTCATGGCGACCACCTGCAGGCATTCATGCACGACCCCAACCAGGGAAGTCCCAGCAACATGGCTCGCGGCACATGTTTGTCAGTGCAAGTCGCGGCTCAGGTCGGCAACCCAGCTTGCGCGGGCCAGAGCGTGGTCCCAGCGCCCTATGCCGGCTTCAGCGGCTCCGTCTCTCAGGCGCTGCGTCCCTTCCCGCAGTATGGAACCGTCACGGTGGATTCAGCGACCATGGACGATCCCTTCGGCGACTACACTTACAACGCCATGCAGGCCCAGGTAACCAAACGGACCAGCGCCGGGCTGACCGTATTGGCCAGCTACAGTATTTCGAAGAACCTCACCAATGCCGATTCTGAGTATCCAACCGAGGCTGCCTGGGAAGGTAACGACAATTCCGGCGCGCTGAACACCTACAACCTAAAGGTCGAGAAGGCCCTCAGCCAGTTCGACATCCCGCAGCGCGTCGTCCTGGCCTGGACTTACGATCTACCATTCGGAAAAGGCAAAAAGTTCGCCGATCAGGGCGGCGCGGTCAACGTGCTGGCTGGTGGATGGAAAATTGCCGCCGTCCAGAAGTACCAAAGCGGCACCCCACTTGCCGTATCTTCGTCTGGCTGGACCTCGGGAATCTTCGCCGGCCCCGAGGGCGCAACCGGCTCTTCATTCGGCCGTCCCAACAGCGTTTCCGGACAGAAAGTTAGCGCGCTTCAAGGTAAGTTTGTCTGGGGCCAGAGCCGCCTCCTGAACCAGGCCGCCTTTACTCCAGCCGCCAACTACACCTTTGGCGACGCGCCCAAAGCCCTTGGCGTCCGCGAACTCTTCAACAATAGCGAGGACTTCAACGTCACCAAGGCCATCCCCATGTTCACCGAACGAGTCCACACCGACTTCCGGGTGGAGTTCTTCGACGTCTTCAACCGGCATCGCTTCACCGGCTTTGACACGACAGTGAGTTGCAGTGCGTCGTCGACGCAAACTTGTAACCCGGGGGTCAATACCAACACAGACTTTGGGAACGCTTCGGGCCTTGCCTACGGTCCGAGAAACATCCAGGGATCCCTGCGGGTCGCCTTCTGACGTTACCGGTTTAACCATCCCTGTCGCGTCTGAAGTTTGATAACAACCAACACTCCCGGGTCTCTTCAGTGAGGTCCGGGAGTGTTGTACTTTTGCAAGCTCCGCAACTGAGACAGCACGACGTTCCGCCCAGTAGGAAAACACCCTACAGGATCGCGCAATGGCATTCAGTGACGTGAAAATACACTACTATCAATCCATGTTTCGTATCCGCAGCCTGCGTTTTCTGTTTTTTTCCGCACTGATTCCGATTGCATGTGTGCTCTCGTTAGCTGGCAACGCGCAGGTCGTAAGTTCACAGATCCAGGATCAAATTCAGGAACACTTTCTCGCTGCTCAGCAGGCGCAGCAGCAGGACCGGCTTGATGATGCAGTCCATGAGTATCTGGCTGTCTTGAAGCTTGCTCCCGGATTGCCCGAGGCATACGTGAATCTTGGGCTGGTCTATTACGCCCAGTCAAAATTCGACGATTCCGCGCGGGCGCTGTCGACTGCCGGCAAGCTGAGGCCCGGCATGCGCGGTGTTAGCCTCTGGCTGGGGATCGATGAAGTTCGGCTGAATCAGCCGGCACAGGGAGTGCCGCTCTTGCGCGAGGCAGTCCGACAGGACCCACAGGACAAACAGGCCGAGAGTTGGTTGGGAACAGCGCTTTGGAACGCAGGACAAACGGATGCGGCTTTGCTGCAATTGCGAAAAGCTGCTGCGCAGTTTCCAGATGATCCTGATTTGCTCTTCTCCCTCGGTGAAGCATACGGCAAAGCCGCCAAGCAGCAATCGGAGCAGCTACTGGAAGACTCCTCTGGAACAGCCATCTCGGATCGAATCTACGCGAGCACGTATGCCGCAGACCACGATTGGACCAAAGCCGAAGGCCACCTTCGCCGGGCCATCCAGCGCGATCCGAACTCGGCCGATGCGCACCTCGATCTTGCGGAGGTCTTTCTCCATCAAGCTCAACTGCCGGCCGCGCTGGAGCAGCTTGAGCAGGCCGGAGCGCTGTCTCTAAATTCGGCAACCGTGCTGGCAAAAAGCGGCGAGTTGCTGATTCTCTCCGGACAACTGCCAGAGGGACTTTCCCGCGTCGAGCAGGCTATCAAATTTGACGAAAGCGAGGCTCTCGACGCACTGGGGCTTCCTGTGGAAGGCCGCATCTCTGCCAACGAAGCGAACACCGACCTTCTCGCGCTCTGTGATGCAGCAGAGGAGAAGCTGGAGGCGATGCAGTCATCAAGCGTCGCACGAAATGTTGCACTGGCGGGCTTATATGCACTATCGGGAGATGACGCCGCTGCTTCCCGAGCCTACCAGCGGCTTGCCCCTGTTCCGCAAATCGCGAAACCGAATGAGAGTGTTTTCGCCCAGGCAATGGATGCGATGCATCAGCACCGCAATGACGCGGCGGAGGCAGCTCTTCGTCGCTGGCTGGCACTTCACCCCGGCGATCTTTCCGCGCGCTATGAGCTGGTTGTCGTGCGTCGTCAAGTCGCCATCGCGCAAATTGCCCGTTTGCTCGCAGTCGCTCCTGATTCCTACCATGTGCATCAGTTGCTGGGCCAGCTTTATGTCGACCGCGAGGAAGACGAGAAGGCCCTGGCCGAATATCTCGCCGTGGCCGCAGCCCGTCCGAATCTTCCCGACGTACACTTTTGGCTCGGTCATCTCTACTGGAAACATGGCGATGCAGATCATGCATTCGCCGAATTGACGCGTCAATTGGAGATCGATCCGGGGCATCCCGAGGCCAACGGGGAGCTAGGCGCCGTGCTTGTCGCGAAAGATCGCACAGCAGAGGCAATTCCGCATCTCGAGTTGGCAATTCGCAGCAAGCCCGATCTCTGGCCTGCATACCAGCAACTGGGCCAAGCCTACGCAACGCAGAAGAACTATGCCCGAGCTGAAGAGATTCTGAAGCGCGATCTCGCGCATGATCATGACGGCGGTGTGCACTATCAGCTAGCGCGAGTCCTGCGCGCTGAGGGCAAGACCGCTGAAGCTGCTAAGCTCTTTGCCCAGGTGCGCGCCATCAAGGCCGAGAGATCNNAATCGACCGACGATCATGCAGACGACGGGGCGAAGCAATGACCTGGAATCGGATCCTCGCACTTGCCGTCCTGCTCCTTGCATCTGCCTGTTCACTCACTGCGCAGAATAAGGCATTGGACGACGGGGTGAGACTGATTCGAGAAGGTCATTTCGATCAAGCTCTGACCAGGTTGGAAGAGGCGCATCAACTCGCTCCTCGGGATGCCACGATCGAGAACTTGCTTGGAATCGCGGAAACTCAGCTCAATCACTCAGACAAGGCCGCAATCCACTATCGCAATGCAATTCGGCTTGACCCCTCGCAAGCGGCGCCGCATAGGAACCTTGGCTTCAATCTGCTCACTGCAAAGGAATATGGTCCTGCGGAATCGGAGTTGCGGGAAGCGTCACGCCTGAATCCCAACGATCCTTTTGCTCACTATTATCTGTTCCTGCTTGCGCTTGCTACGGATCATGATGCCGAAGCGCTCGAGCAGGCCTCTCATGCGGAGAAGTTGATCGAAAACGATCCGGATGCTGGAGTTGGTTTGATCGAGGCCGAAATCCGCCTGGGGCGTGTGGATGAGGCTTCCAGCCGCATCAAGAATATGGAGACAACAAATCAACTCACTCCCGTGCGGGAGTATGCGATCGCTGTGCTTCTCAGCGGGCATGCGTTCTATGGGCAGGCGGTACGTTGCTTCCAGCGGATCGCTTCGCTCGATCCCTCCTGGGAGAGCCGTTACAACCTCGCGGTGGCGCTGCTCTACGATGCACAGTTCGCGGAGGCCTCCAAGCTCCTGTCCACGCTTCATACCGAGCGACCTGCAAACGCAGACGCACTCATGTTTCTTGGCTCAGCATTTGAAATGCAGCAAAAGATGCCCGAGGCCTTGGAGGCCTATCGCGCTGCCGCAGTAGCCGATCCCTCCAACCCGGATCGAACGCTGGACTACACGCGTCTGCTCATGGACATGGACCGCTATGATGAGGCGATCCAGTTCATCCAGTCTGGAACAACCGAGACTTCCTCAAGTTCACCGGTTAAGTTGAGGTTGGGCGCTGTTGAAATGATCAAAGGCGACTATGGCGCCGCACGCGATGCCTTCAATGCGGCGCTTGCTGACAATCCGGAACTCGATGCCGGGTATGTTGGCCTGGCACAGACCTATGCACGCCAGGGCAATGACACCGAAGCCATTCGCATTCTTGAAGCAGCGCGCTCCAAGAGTCCTGGCCGCTATCTCCTGGAATACTACTTTGGCCTCTTAGCCAGCCGATTGGGCCGCGAGGACGAAGCCATCGTCGCGCTTGAACGTGCGGCACAGTTGGAACCCAGGTCTCCTGATCCCTCTTTTGAGCTCGGGAAGATCTACGCATCAAAACAGGATTGGCCGGACGCCCGAAAGGCGTTCGAGCATGTTGCCGGGTTGAATCCTCGGTTCGCGCCGGGCCATTACCAGTTGAGCCAGGTCTATGCGCACCTGGGGCTTCACGCAGAGGCCCAGCAGGAAGCGCAACAAACCAAAACTCTCTTAAACACACAACGCGAGGAGGTTCTTCGCAAGCAGCGCGAGCGGGCCGGAAGCTTCCAACCGCAGACAGCAGCGACGCCTTCTCCTTAGAAGGGGATTGGGAGCAGGGCACTTCCGCGAACGAGAATTGCAGTGTTTGGGAGTGATTGGGTTCCCACGTCA
>PLKU01000100.1:1737-10001 GCA_003140705.1 Acidobacteriaceae bacterium | reverse complement strand
CGGCGAATTCTTCACTTCAACGTGAAGAAGCACCCGACCGCTGCCTGGGTCGTCCAACAATTGCGCGAGGCATTCCCCTACGACTCGGCTCCCAAATACTTGATCTTCGATCGCGGCCCACAGTTCAGCAAGGAAGTGATCGACACCGCGAAGAGCTTCGTCATCCAGCCTAAGGGAACTAGTTTTAGTCCGTCCCCGAAAGAACTCCGTTGCGGAGGGCTGTTGCGACTGCCTCGGTGCGATCGGTCACTTGCAGTTTCTCCATGATGTTGTTTACGTGGTGGCGGACCGTGTTATCGCTGATATTAAGGGCCCCGGCGATCTGCTTGTTTGTCGAGCCTTGAGCGAGCAGTTCCAACGTTTGCAATTCGCGAGCAGTGAGATCGGAGCGCATCAAGCGATCCGCCAGACGGGCTGCAATGTGGCGAGGAATATAGCGCTTGCCCGAATGCACAACGGAAATGGCAGCCACCATTTCGGACTCGGTTGTATCTTTCAGCAAATACCCCTGTGCTCCGGCGCGAATTGCACGATAGATATCTTCCTCTTTTTCAAAGCTCGTCAAGACCACGACGCGGGTAGCGTGCTCCATCCGTCCGAGCGCCTTCAAAACACCAATGCCGTCCATTCCCGGCATGCGCAGATCCAGTAGCATGATGTCGGGTCTATCGCGTTGAACGATTGCGAGCGCTTCCTCTCCACTCGCGGCGGAACCGACGACTTCAATCCCGGTTTGCGCACTCAACATACTCGTAAGCCCCGAGCAGACGACCGGATGATCGTCAACGATCAGAATCCGAATGATGCCGCTATTTAGTTTTTGCGTTGACATACAAAATACGCTCCAGGGGATATTTCCACATTCGTTTTAAATGAGCAAACAAGGTAAGATCGGGCGGAAGCGGCGCGGTGACTTCGACGCGTGTGCCTTCTCCCGGCTGGCTAACAATGTCAAGCTTGGCAGAGAGAGCCGCGGATCGCTTGCGCATACCGCGCAATCCGAACCCAAGCAGGTTGCCGCTTTTCACAAAACCGCAGCCGTCGTCTTTAACAGCGAGACGGACAAAACCAATGTTATAGGCAAGAGAAATGTCCAAATGGCTCGGATCCGCATGACGAACAGCGTTGGCGATGGCCTCCTGCCCGATCCGTAACAGCGAGGCAGCGATCTTCGGCGGAATTGGGTGCGGTGCGCCGGTGCTAGCCGCGGTTACTTCGACTGAGCCGCCTTCGACCATCGTACGGGCTGAGGACTCAAGCGAGGATAGCAAATCAATTTCCCCCGACAACTCGGGATTTAATGGCTCAAGACTGCGCCTCGCTTCTTTGTGGCTGTGTCGCACCAGCGCACGGGCCAGGTCTACTTGCTGGCGCAGCCCTTGTGTTTCACTCGGAATTGCCCTGCGTATCGCCTGCAATTGAAAACCGATTCCAGCAAAACTCTGGGCCAAAGTGTCATGAATCTCGTGTGCCAGGCGTTCACGTTCCTCAAGGACAGCCTGAAGGCGCCAACCCTCCAGGCGGCCGTATACAAGCAAGCCGAAGAAGAGAAGAACGAGAACACCCAAAATCGCGGCGAGATAGATTACATGCAGCGTGGTCCACCAGGAAGCCGGCCGAATCACCTGTACATCGCCGGGGGACCGAAGAAGCACCTTATAACGAATCGTGCTGGCATTTGGACCACCTGTACCCCAGGTTCCCGAGATATCCAGTGTGCTGATACCGGATATCCGTATCGTGCTTCCCTCCTCGAGAAAGCGCAACTCATTTGAATTTCCAGGTTCATCCAATTCGGCTAACAGCAGGTTGGAATTATCCTGCAACAATAGCACTTCGCGAAATGGTTCTTGCATGCGCCTCAAGAGTCGTCCTTCGGTACTGACCAGGCTGTAATTGAACGAACCGGAGGACAACTCCGCGGAGGTGGCGGGAGTGGGCCGTAGTTGCTGGCCGGGGGCAATGTCGCGGAGGATGGCGTCCTGCAAGATAGGCCCTGAGTCCCTGGGAGCAGGAAATCCTATTGCCTCGATTCGATCTCCCAATTTGATGTTGGTGGACTGCGCTGTCATGACAACCAGGGCTCTGCCCCCATCTTCGAGGATGAGGNNAGTAGTAGGTAACTGTTCCCGCGATCCTGACCCGATGGTAATAATCGGTTTCAGACCTATACTGCATCAACCTTCCAATTGGCGTAAGAGGAAGGACCAACAGGTTCTGGGGCGGAGCGCGAAGCACGGTTACGTTCTCCATTCCTTGCACCAAAAGGGTGGGAGACGTAATCTGCCGGTTCATGTTCTTCGTGCATGCGGCAACTCCATTGATTCGAACGGCGGCGTCGATCAATTTGCCTCCTGCGTCGGCATTCTCCTCCGGTAGAGAGACATAGACAATGCCGTCTGCCATCTCGATTTTCATCCAGAATTTCTGCAAACGCGATGTGTATGACCGGATCCCCGCTGAGCGAATTACTCCAAGAATGGAAACATATAGATTCTCCATGTCTCCTGTGCTCAATTGCCTGAAAGTAACGCTCCGCGGCGAAGGCAAAGCAGAGCGTCCCAATTTGCGCAGCGAAATTGTCTTCACCATGGGACTGAAGACCCCCGGATGAACAACTCCTTTTACTTCAATCTCATCACCAACGTTGATCGGTACTCCAGGAGGGAGCCAAGCGACCCAAATTCCGCCGGTGCGATCCTGGAGCGCAAAGCCGCGCTCGGTGAATCGGGTGACAGCACCTCGAAGTTCAACAGGTTCTGCTTTGCTTGCCTGCTCCGGAGAGAGTGCGGAAACCGACGCCGCGGTTCGATACGTAATCGGCGCTGAATCGGGCGTCTGCGCGTAAGCCAGCGCGCCATGCGCGCCCATCGCCATGAATACGCAAACTCTCATGAACTTTCTAAGCCGCCGTTCGAAGCGGCAGCAGCGCAACAACGTTGCGATCCCACAGGCCGATCTTCCCCCGCCGGTGCGAGGCAATTGATGCGTCATCATAGAATAGGTTGTAGCCGATATCGGGCTAGGTGAAGATATTACTCGCGGTGATCGCAGGTTGCAAACCTGGCCCAAGCTCCAACTTGACTATGAGCAATATGGCCCGTTTGTGCCATTAGTTAGCTATCTATTTATAGCGTTCGCTCACTACCCAATGAGACCTACCCATCCCCCCCAATCGTGCCTTGTGCGTTGTTATCAAGCGCAGGTAGTATCTGGCCGTTCGGAAAATGCAGGGTAACTCTCAATGGAAGAGGAACTGCCGATCGGGAGCACTGTGTAATAACTTGCGTACTTTGCGGGCGCTGTGGAGAGTACGGCACTCATCTTTCATCAACTCCGCAAACTTCGAGTACGACTCAACCGAGGGTTGAATTGACCGTTGCGATTGCTGCAGCTTCTAACTGCGCGGAGCGATGCTAACGCTTAGCAAGATTTATTTGTTCCTCTCGAACAGGACAGTCTCCAAAGGCTGACACAAGATATCGAGAGTTTCAATGATTCAGTGGGCCCTAGAGGTGTGATGCAGATCGAAGAAAGTGCGTTTTGCAAGTTTCTAATTGCTATCGACGCACTGTTGACCCAACCGGAGGCAACAATCAAAGACTTAACAACCAATCACTATTTGGAGGCTTTAATGAGAAATTCCATCTCGAAGTACATAGCGGGTATCCGCCGTTGTGTATACGTATTCTCCTGCGTGGCTCTGTTGCTTTTCGCCACGAAGGTCAATTCCCAGAACGCCGGAACAGGCACCATCCAAGGCAATGTCTCTGACTCATCGGGTGCCTTGGTAGCGAACGCAAATGTCACGCTTATCGAATTGGCGACCGCTGTGAAGCACGAGACCAAGACCGACAAGGCCGGAGTCTATGTGTTTCCTAATATTCCCATCACGACTTATAATCTTGTCGTGACGGCCCCGAATTTCGAGACCTACGAGCAGACGGGCATTGTCCTTGAGGTCGGCAGCAACATCGCGATTAACGTTGTCCTAGCTGTCGGCAGGACGGACATCAAGGTCGAGGTACATGCCGAGGGCCTGGCACTGCAGACTGAGGACAGCTCCTTCAAGCAGACTATCGACCAGCAGGATGTGCAGGAGATGCCCCTGAATGGCCGCCAGATGACCGGCCTGATCACCCTTTCAGGCGGCTCGTCATCGGCCCCCGGCGGCGATTTCACCGGGTCCAAATACTCCTATCAGACAATTTCAGTCTCCGTTGCCGGCGGCATGGGCAACACGACCGCCTGGAAGCTGGACGGCGGCGACAATAACGATTACATGGGCAACGGCAATCTTCCGTTTCCCTTCCCGGATGCGGTGAGCCAGTTCAGCGTGGAATCCTCGGTGCTCGGCGCACAAGGGGGTATGCATAGTGGCGGCCTGGTGAACGTTGTTACCCGGTCGGGCACGAACGCCTATCACGGATCGGCATTTGAGTTTATCCGCAACAACTTTGTGGACGCTACAAACTTCTTCTCGACGTCCAAGGACACGCTGCACCAGAACCAGTATGGCGGCACGTTTGGCGGCCACATTATCCGCGACAAGCTCTTTGGCTTCTTCGCATACCAGCACCTCAAGGCCGACCAGTCTGCTTCCAACACCACGCAATATGTACCCACAGCGGCAAACCTGGCTGGTGACTGGTCAAACACCGACCCACCCCCGGGCGCAGCCAAGAACAATTGCGGCGCACCTCAGCAACTGTTCGACCCTTTGACCGGTGCGGCGATTCCCGGAAACAAATATCCAACTCCTCCAACGTACAATGCGGCAGCGTTGGCTCTACAGAAGTATCTGCCCGTACCCATCCCTTCGGTTGACACGTACGGGTGCGGCACGGTCACCTACGCTATCCCATCCCAGACCAGTGACGACCAGTATATTGGCAGGGTTGATTACACCATCAACTCCAAGAACAATATGTATGGGCGTTACTTGTACGATGACTACCAGTCGCCGTCTTTTTTTTCGCCAACCAACATCCTGATCACACAAAACGCTCCTGGAAACTATGAGCGCGTGCAAACCCTGACCGTCGGAGAAGAATGGACGATTACTCCGACGTTGGTGAACTCAGCGCATATCTCCGGCGCCAAACGCGTCGACCTTCGCCAATCGGCTCCGGGCATCAACGCGTCGAATATTGGCATTACGATGTACACTGCCGTGCCGACCGGCCTGCAAATGACCGTTTCTTCTTCCGGCAAGAACCACGGCTGGACCGCGTATTGCGGAACATGCGCACCCGGACACTACAACGACGATGACGAATCCTTTGCCGATGACCTCACATGGGTCAAAGGCAAGCACCAGATGGTCGTCGGTGGCGAGTACGTTCAGAATCAATTGAATATCGTGGGCGCTTATGAATCCAACGGAACATTCACCTTCAACGGTGAATACAGCGGAAACGGGCCCACCGGCAGCGGCGGCCTTGTGGGAGACGCAAACCTTGACTTCATGTGGGGATCGATGAGCAGCTTCCAGCAGAGCAAGCAGCAGCAGAACGCTCTGCGCGCTCCCATCCCCAGCCTTTACTTTCAGGATACGTTTCACGCATCGAAGAGGTTGACCGTGGTTGGCGGCATTAACTGGGAGCCACAGTTCATGCCTGTGGATTTCTACAACCGCGGTTCCATCTTCAGCATGAGTCAGTTCCTTGCCAACCAGGTAAGCAGCGTCTATCCCACAGCTCCCGCGGGATCGTTCTTTTATGGAGATAACAACGTCTCAAGGCAGTTCACACAAAATTCGCCTTGGCAGTTCTCCCCCTCTGCCGGTGCTTCATGGGATCCGTTTGGCGATGGAAAGACGGTTCTTCGCGGCGGGGTTTCCGTTGCTTATGACCACGCCAACTTCTTCACTGGCCAACGCGTAAACCAGAATCCGCCGTTTGCCACCGCCAGCAGCCCTGCAACCTCAAGTCAGTTGTGCTTCAGTGAGCCCTGGCTCGTTGGCGGCACCGGCTACGGCTGCAGCCAGGTGGGCGGCGTCAACACAAGCCCCTATCCTCAGCCCCCGGTTCCTACAAAGACTCAGGCTGTCTTCCCGGCACAAGGACAGTTCATCGTGCTTCCCACGCAATTCCACCCCTCCGATACCTTGCAGTGGACAATCAGTGTGCAGCGTCAGTTCGGCCACGGTTGGCAAGCACAGATCGACTACATCGGAAACAAGACCGTCAATATGCCCACCGGCTACCCGCTTAACCCTGCCGTCTTCATTCCAGGAGTTTGGGGCGCGGCAGGCACAGGCTGCGCCGGTATCGTTACCACCGGCCCTGCCGCGGTAAAGCCGGGTGCAGCTGGTACGAACTGTTCCACAACCGGGAACCAGAACTCGCGTTTTGCGCTGACAGCAGCGAATCCCCTCCAGGGCAACCAATACTCCGGCGGTGGTGGAGGCTCACTCATTGTCGACGACATTGCCTGGGGCAACTACAACGGGATGGTGGCCACCCTTCAGCATCGGCTTTCATCCACCTACAGCCTTTTGAGCAATTTCACCTGGTCCAAGTGCCTGAACGTCACAGACGCACAGGGCGACATTTCCGGCACCCAGGTTGAGAATCCTAACAACTTCAGCATGGATTACGGTCGGTGCGGCTCCGATTACCGGAAAATCTTCAACACAACCCTGATTGCGAAGAGCAACTTCCGCCTCCACGGCGTTACGGCGTATGCCGTCAACAACTGGGAGTTGGGACCGCTCTTTCATATCGTCAGCGGTGGCCCGATCAATGTAACGGCAGGATCCGACTTCTCGCTCACGGATATCGGCAACGATCGCGCTGTCCAGATTCCGGGCGTGAACCCATACAGCTTTGCAACAATTCGGTCGGGAGCCGCGAGCGTGGCGACCCGCTCATACCTCAACCAGGCTGCCTTCACCCAGGTAACCGCTCCTTGCTACACGGGCGCCGGCAATACCTATGTTGCCAACGGATGCGCGTATCTGGGAACCTACGGAAACATCGGGAGAAACACTTTCAGCGGCCCCATGTCCTTCCAGTTCGATAGCCAGGTTTCCCGCATCTTCCCAATCAAAGAGAAGCTTTCCCTGGCTGCTCGGCTTGAAGCCTTCAACGTGCTTAATCACCCGTCTTTCAGCAACCCAAGTTCAGGCGGACCAGTGGTGGGAGGCGGAGGAAGCTTTGGCGAGATCTCCGGAACCACCATTGGCGCCAGAATCTTCCAGGGAAGTTTAAAAGTCATCTTCTAGGCGACGTATCAATCTACACGATTGAGAATTGTCTCTAAACCAGCGTGCGCCGTTTCGAGCTTTGAAACGGGGCACGTCTGCCTCAACACCACGGATAAACAAACAAATGACGGTGCATAAGCCCCAATCTTTCACTTTGACACCCTGCTTCCACGGATGCCAATAGATCAAGTGGCTGTGGAACGATGAGCATGATTCCCGGAATACCCCGATAGTTTGCGCCATTTTGTTTGTAGACACTTGCATCGAAGGAGCGAAGCATGGCACGCCGGAAGAGGCATAGCTCTGAGCAGGCAATGGAGATTCTGCGGCAGATAGATGAGGGTGTCGCGAACGGTAAGACGACGGCGGAGGGCTGTTTGGAAGCTAAGATTACCAAGGCGATGTACTTGAGGTGGCGCAAGGAATACAGTGATGCGGGGGACGGGCAAGCACGGCGACTCAGGGAACTTGAGCAGGAGAACGCAAATCTGAAGAGGCTGGTGTCGGAGCTGTGCCTGCATAAGCTGGCGCTGCGGGACATCATTGCACGGGGCGGCCNNCCTAAGACCTGAACGGCTTCGACGGTCCTCCCGAGGACGTACCTGCAAAGATACTCATTCAGCCCGGCGAGATCCTCACGCTCAGCACCATCGGAATACCCTCCACCGAATAAGAGATGCGGTATTTGACGGCAGAGCCGTAGTGGCTGGCACGCTGAGCCCAATCAGTGTTGCGATTGTCCCGGCTTTTCAGGAATGCCGGGTTCATCCAGGATTTGAACCGCAGTCGCTGGGCCAAAATCTGCCCAGTCCCACAAAACCCACACAACCTTCTTGTCCGGGCTTACTTCCACGAGCTGCGGGCCTTTTCCGTCCCCGCCGCGCGAGCAGATGATTGTGTTGCCGTTGTCCAGGCGCGTTGCACTTTGCGTATTGATATAACGGTAAGCCTCGGGCAAGTCGCTGGGAGTAGTTTCCCAGACGGTCTCCTTCTGTGGGTTTACCTCGCGGGTTAGAATATCGTTCTCGTCGGTGATCAGAGTGTTTCCGTTCTT
>PLKU01000100.1:0-1679 GCA_003140705.1 Acidobacteriaceae bacterium | reverse complement strand
ACGACCATCAGCCTGGGAGGCAGGCCGTTCAGAACGAACAATACCTTATCCAGGCCGATCGGCTGGCATGTGTGGATTTCGGTTCCATCGGGAGCATCGTAGCGCCAGACCACCTGCCTGTTCGGTGTAACTTCGGCGACGTATTGCATGCGCGAAAAAAGTATGTTGCCGTTGGAGAGCATCCAAGCGTCGTCATATTCCCAGCCTGAGCCCGTCGAATAGGTCCATACGATTTTGCCGTCATTGACGAGGAGCATTTTGTTATAGCCCTCGCCGATGTAGAGCATCGGATGCTGGGCGATGCCCTTACCGGGCAAGCCGGACGGGACAGGCTGGTTCCACTTGCGAGGCTCTACTGCGATCTCGGCGGGGCCAATGGCTGGCACGTCAGAGGCCGTGAAGTGGCCCAACTGAGCCATCAATGGGGACGGCGCGGCCTTGGACGAGTGTTGGCCGAGGATGGCGAAACATGCAGTAAACATCGCGATGCCGGGAAGCCAGAATGCCAGCCGAAGCAGCTTTCTTGAATGCACGTAGATACTCCTTGGTCAACAACAGGCGTGTACAGGATTCAGTAAGCCGAATTCGTTCGGTTGTTGGCCGGAATCGATAGTACAGGGCTGCCCTGCTATGCGTCAGCACGTGTTGTGCAGTTTCAATTACCGGCCTCGTGTCAGGGCAGACTTCAAAGGCTGCCCCGAGCCCGTTTAGCCCCCTGAGGGATTGCCGCGATGCGCCGGGAGCCAATGATGAAACACGCCCTAGAGCGAACGATCGTCTGATCGGTCGTACACGGCATCTTTCAGGTACTTGCTTCCAAACACCCGGAACTCGTTGACATTTTGCAGGTGGAAGGCTGGAGCCATGCTCATCCGCGGTACTTTGACACGGAAGAAGTCCACGCCATCCACATCCATCAGCCAGAATGCCGGCCGCGCATCCGCGGTCTCTGTCATTACTTCCAGATTGGATACCTCGAGGTTTCGCACGTGACGCACAAAAAGACCCGTGGCTGGAAGATCGCCCAACATGGGAGGCTCTGGATACCCCTTTTCGAACTCCGGAGGCTGACGCTTCGCAAGTTCACTATCTCCGCCGCCCGCCTGATGGAAGAACACGTCGCTTATCTTCAGATCTTCAATCATGTACCCCGGCATTCCACTGATATTTGTGCACAAGGGAGCAGCTCCGGAACTCGTGATATTGCTCATGATGATGCGCTTGAGCGTCCCTACCTTGGTAGTTTCCCTGGGTCCACGCAGGCGAGCTCCAAGCCGCAGGAATAAGGGTGACTGGCGGAGATCCCTCATGGCGATACCGGTGAATGTGATGTCCTCGCACTGCGCGCCGTCTACCGTTTCAAGCGCGAGGCCGCGGCAACTCTCGAAGACGCAGTTCGAGATTGTGATGTTCTTGAAGCCGCCGTTGGACTCGGTGCCGAACTTGATGCGGCCGGTGGGGCCGTNNAGCCGCCGTTGGACTCGGTTCCGCACTTGATTCGGCCTGTGGCAAAATTATGCGTTGCCAGGTCCGTGTGCCTCTTCCATGTGCCGTCAAGAACGCTGCCAAGCTGATAGTCGCCAGTGACGAAGCAATTGGTGATGGTCACGTTCTCTGTGGCCCTCAAATAGCCGAGCGCGAAGCTGGACTTCGGGCAAATACCATCATCCTAAGGAGAA
>PLKU01000005.1 GCA_003140705.1 Acidobacteriaceae bacterium | reverse complement strand
GTTGGCGAAAACTGGACTTTGCACCAAATGAGACCGAAGGGTCATTTGCGGCGAAGGCCTAGAGGCTCACTGAATGAAATCTTACCTCGTCGGCACATCTTTCTGGCGTTTCTAAGGGGTTTCCGGCAAGACGGGGCATACGTGAGTCTTCTCAAAGCTTTCCGGCAGGCGAGGAGGGCTTCCTAGCCTTCCGAGTTGACTGGCGGCCGAAAGAAAGAAGAAAAGCGAAATGATCCCGAGTGAAGAGATGGTTGCAACGTGGAACGCCCTTCCCACCTCTCCAACGACCATAAAGGTCAGTTTTCTTCCTGAGATCCAGCCTGAATACATGAGCGCGATGACAAGCGCCGCGATTGCGAATAAGCCGGCCTGTAGGACATTGTGAGCTGCGACATTTACTAAGTATCTGGCTCCGCAGTTCGCGGCAGGATCGCTTACATACGCGTTCGGCAAGCTGGAAGACATAACCGAGACGTTCAGGACGATAAGCGCGAGATGAGCGGACGCCACAGCTGTCGCTGACTGCTTTACCGTTCTAGATGCACTTTCGTAGTTCATCAGTTCACCGACGGCTGCAATTGTGCCACAGCAATGCCAGGTTTGCTACGGATCCGTATTTGATGCGTTGTCCGCCTACAAATCTTGACTACCGCTGACTGCCATTGAACTGTATTCGCAGATTTGGGCCGGCTTCGCGCGCAGAATTGGGGACACTTTTTAAACGTTCACATCCTGACAGTCAAGAGGAGTACGGCGTACCTTCACGTTCATGGAAGAAGCCAGCACAGATGTGATTCAGGGGACGCTAGACATGCTGATTCTGAAGACTGTGAGCCTCGAAGATATGCATGGTTTTGGGATAGCCCGGCGGGTAGAGCAAATATCCCGAGGAGTTTTTAAGATAAATCCGGGCTNNAGCGGCAAGAGGCAGCTTGCGAAAGAAGCGGCGGACTGGACGAGACGTGTAGCGGCGGTCGCTCGGTTGTTGGGCGCGGAGGTCTGAGATGAGCCTGTGGCGCCACTTGTCCTATGGTGTGCGGAACCTTCTGCACCGCGAGCAGCGGAATGGCGAGACGACGGAGGAGCTCGAGCATTTTCTCAAGATGGCAATCGAGGAAAGGCGCGAATGTGGTCAGTCGCAGGAAGACGCAATAAGGTCGGCGCGCATCGAGTTGGGTAGCCTCTCGGCCGCGAAGGACACTGTGCAATCCTACGGCTGGGAGAACCACGTTCGCTCAATCGCAGGCGATCTTCGGTTTGCCGTGCGCCAGCTTTGGCGGCACGGCATGTTTACAGCGAGCGTCGTTATCACGCTTGCGATCGGCATCGGCGCAAATACGGCCATTTTTTCTGTTGTGCAATCGGTGCTGCTGACCCCTCTGCCCTACAGGAATCCTGACAGGCTGGCGCAATTAGACACTCACTTTAGCGACGCAGGACACCTTACACCCTGCATGACGGGCCCGGATGCCATTGACGCGCGCGAACAGGCACGGAGCTTCGAGGCGATGAGCCTGTACTTTGGCGGCAATGAAGGCGTGCAGTTGCGAGATCACGGCGTGTATACAACGGTGACGTGGGTGGACGCGAACTTTGCTCGCGTGTTTAACCTGGTGCCGATCGCCGGCCGTTTGTTTGACGATGCAGAGGCGCACCGGACGGCGCTCGTGAGCGAGCACTTTGCGCGGGAGAACTTCGGAAGCGCACAGGCAGCGGTAGGTCAGGTGCTCCACGTCGAGACTGAGGCGATCGAAATTGCTGGCGTTCTGCCGGAAGAGTTCGATTTCCCGGATCACACTGAGGTGTGGGAAGCGTCTTCGCTCCAGCCGGAATCGCACTCGCGGACGGCGTTCAACTACAGGGTCGTGGGACTGCTGCGTCCGGGAGTGAGCTTCAGGAGCGCGCAGACTGAGCTGAGCCAGCTTGCGCAACGGTTGCAGTCCGCCTATCCAGCGGATAACCGCAACAAAG
This sequence comes from Acidobacteriaceae bacterium, assembly GCA_003140705.1. Lineage (GTDB taxonomy): Bacteria > Acidobacteriota > Terriglobia > Terriglobales > Acidobacteriaceae > Telmatobacter. The sequence continues at coordinate 1,964 of PLKU01000005.1, read as the reverse complement.
AATTTGCCGTTGTGCCGCTGAAGGACGCGATAACGGGCTATGCTCGCTCAACAGTGTTGCTCTTGTGGGCAGGGGTCACCATCATTCTCCTGATTGCCTGCGTCAATGTCTCGAACCTGCAGCTTGTGCGTTCGCTGGAGCGGCAGCGCGAGCTTGCGATACGCCGCGCCCTCGGCTCGTCGCGCCTGCGCGTGATGCGTCCCGTGCTGCTGGAAGGGCTATTGATGGCTTTGACGGGAGGACTGGCAGGCTTTCTGCTGGCCTTGCCGACGGTGCGTCTCCTGGTGGACATGGCTCCCCGAGAGCTTCCTCGCGCAGCCGAGTTCACCTCAGTCTGCCGGTCCTAGCGTTTACGCTGTGTGTTTCGGTGCTGACAGCTTTTCTATTTTCGCTGGTGCCCGCTCTGCGAGGAGCGAAGGTGGACCCTGCAGAGGCATTGAAGCAGAACATTCTGCGCGGCATGAACTCGAAACGCTCTACGGTGCTTCGGAACGGCCTGGTGGTTGCGGAGGTGGCGGCAACGTTTGTCCTCGCAGTGGCGGCAGGATTGCTTCTGCATACGATGATGGAGCTGACAGCGCGTGACATGGGCTATGACACGCACCAATTGCTGGTGGAGGACGCGGATTTGCCGTCTCACGCGGACGAGGATTATCGCCGCGCCGTACAGCAGCTCAACGAGATGTTCTCAAAGCTGACGGCGATACCGGGCGTTGAGCGTGCGGCGGGTATCATGGGACTCCCGACCGGAGATTACGGCTCAAACGGCTATTACGAAACCCAAGGTGGAAAGACGATCTCAGTAGATGAAAAGCCGTGGGCTATGTTCAGTGTTGCGAGCCCCGGCTACTTTCGCACGATGGAGATTCCAAGCAAGCGCGGTCGCGACTTCGGTACTCAGGACACGGATAAGAGCGCGTTAGTCGCCATTATCAGCGAATCGCTAGCACAGCAAAGCTTTGGAGATGCCGATCCGGTAGGAAAGCAAATCCGTTGCGGACTGGACACGGACAAGTGGATGACGATCGTTGGCGTAGTCAGCGATGTACGCCAGAGTTCTCCTGCAGACAAGCCGGGGCCGATGCTTTACATGCCGATGACGCAACATCTTTACCACGCTAACCAGATTCACATTGTGTTGCGCACGCGCGTACAGCCGCTGTCCGTCATGTCGACGGCGGAGCGCACGATTCGCAGTGTCAATCCGGCGGCTGCGCTTCGCTTCACCACGATGGACCGCATGGTGAGTAACTCCGTCGCTGCACATCGATTCCGCGCGGTGTTGACGGTTAGCTTTGCGCTCGTGGCACTGCTGCTGGCCACGATGGGAGTGTATGGCACCATGGCTTGTACCGTGACACAGCGGACGTTCGAGCTCGGCATACGCATGGCGTTCGGCGCGGAGAAAGGGTCAATCCTGGGCACGGTGCTGGCGCATGCCGCGATANNACGATCATGCTCGACGTGCTGAAGAGCGCGGTTTGGCTCAGTGTATGGGGCATCGCCATCGGACTGGCAGTGAGCCTCATGCTCACGCGCTTGCTCACTGCAATGCTTACGGACGTGCGCCCCGCGGATCCGGCGAGTATCGGGGCCGCGGCCATGATTTTGATCGCAACAGCTCTGCTGGCGGGCCTGGTGCCCGGATGGCGCGCTATGCGGGTTGAACCAATGACCGCACTCCGGGTGGACTAGGCTTCGCCTCGCCTTCTGCTAATCGATTGTTTGAGGCCCATTTTTGGCGCGTCGCGTCTGGACCGGCGGACTGCCCAAGCTAACGTGTCAGTTGGCGATAACTGGGCTTTGCGCATTCTGAGGGGATCTCTCGGTGTCTGACAATTGAATAAGTGTCCTTGCGCGGATACCCGTCATTCGATCGGAGGCGGGATAAACTGTTTTTGCTGGTCAGACCGAATTCCATCCTCAGAATCTGGACTTGGTAGATTATTGACTGCTGCATAAAT
>PLKU01000557.1:673-3590 GCA_003140705.1 Acidobacteriaceae bacterium | reverse complement strand
GCCTCACTATGGTTGCTCAGAAATGTTGCCCATCGCTTTGCCGGCTCAGGACACCTCGGTGCCTTCCGCATCCAGCGCAACACGCTTCGTTCGGAAATATCGAAGCCGAGCATCTTCAACTCGCCATGAATTCGTGGCGCACCCCAGGTCGCGTTCTCGGAAACCATGCGGAAAATGATCTCCCGCAATTCCATGCTCACGCATTTCCTTCCCGCACGTCTCCGGTGTCGAGAAATCCACGTCCAATACAACTTGAACCCGGATCGGTGCCAGCGAACGACCGTCTCCGGCTGGACGAGGATCAATGCCCGCCTCCAGCCAGCCCAGAAGCGCCTCAAGCTAACCCAGAACAATTTGTCAAGAACGGCAAACCGAGGCTGCGGATGCTTCTGTTTGAAAAGACCAAGTTGATGCCGCAGTGCCAGGTTTTCCAAGAGCAGCTCACGGCGAGAGCGAAAGAATCGAGCGGAGAGAAAGACCAAGAGCCCGAGCAAGCGCAACATCAGGCCAGTTTTACATGTTAAGAGACAAAAGATTGATGAACAGTTTATATACTTGATTCTGCGGCAGATCGGAATTTTGGCGAGGCACAACTCGCAAGCTGATGACACCAACCTCTATTAAAAGGCTGATTGTAGGAAGCTTAAACCGGGGGCTTTATGGTGGACGCGGTAGGAATCGAACCTACAACCTGTCGGTTAAGAGCCGAATGCTCTGCCAGTTGAGCTACGCGTCCAGGTGATCGGAGTGAGCCGCAATATGGGTCAGTGCACACGGCTCGATCAGGCAGGAATTTCTTGACGACCCTTGAAGAATATAGCACAGAATGGAAGCTGTTTCCAAAGCCCTGACACGCCCCTAGAACGTGAATGCGAGCCCGCCAGCTATGCTGCGCTGATCCTGGGCAATCACAACAATGGAGCCATCGCTCAGCAGGAAGGGCTGATAGCCCTCGGCGAGCAGGTTACGCAGATCGATAAGCGCCTCAAAGCCGCCAGTCCCGTCATGCCGTAGGTGGATAGGCTGGCGGAGATGAAGGTTAAAGTAGGGTTCTGCGGCATTGTCCGCAAACGAAGCCACACGGGTAACGGTATCTTCCGGCTGCCAACTGTAGCTGGCACGCCAGCGTGTTCCGGTGCCTTCAAGGGTGCCTGAAAGCGACAGCGAATAAACCTGGGCGCGGCGAGGGCGCGCAGCCGCAATGACTGCGGCCATGTCCACAGAAGGACTCGGTGCGGTTGGCCCGGAGGGTGTCATCACCAGCGCATCTCCGTTGCCGTAGCTCACGCGAATCTGGTTGCCACCGGGCAGACGATGCTCCGCGCTGGCCACGAATCCAGAGGTCGAATAACCCGGACCCGCTGCATGCATCAGCCCGCTGGCATGGTCGAACAGCACCGCACTGGTATCGGCGGCTGTATTGCCGGGTGAGAAATGCCCCATCGCCTCAATCACCGGGTTATCGATCTTGTCGGCATACACAAGGAATGACATACCGGATGCATCGGTGCGCCGCTCCCAGCCGATTTCCTGGTGCAGGCCGTGTTCCACCACCAGGTTCCCATTACGCAGTGAGAGCTGGGGCATCCACGCCTGTGCTTCCGTGTCATCCAGGACATGAGGGCCAGGAAGCAAAGTCGCCATCCGATAGCGGATGGTCGAGTCGCCATCGCGCCAGCCCACAGTGGCAAACGGCAAAGCCGTAACAATGGTGTTGCTTGCTCCGCTGTTGCTCACATGATTGGCAAAGGCCGCCATCATCTGGGTCGATCCAACCTCGGCCTCGAACTCGTCGCCAAGATTCATTTCTTCCCAGGTCCGTACCGCCGCCTCATTCAGCCCGTCGGCGCCCGGGCCATCGATATCCGGATGAACCGCGGCCGCAGCCACGGATTGAACCGATCCGGCGAACCCAAGATCCTGGCGGAATCCAAGCATCGATTCCATGCCGGCATCTGTATTCGGAGCAAAATCCACGCGTGCCAGCAGTTCGCGGCTGTCGCTCGGCGTCTCTTCCACGGCGGCAGAGATGCGCTCGCCGCTCTCGCCAAACGTTCCCTCTTGTCCGGTAGCCACCAGGCGGGCCTTCAACTTNNCGGTCACCACCACCAGCGGCCCATCTTCAAGCCAGCGCAGCAGCGGCCGGTTCGCGGCCGAACGCAGCGTCCACGCCCAATCGTCCTTTTGGCCATTGCCATTGCGCGGCTCTGCCGGCAGCCATTGCATCACTTCATACAAGGTGCTGAGCGTTAGATTCACAACGGTGTTTGTGCGGACGCGTATATCCTCTCGCAGGGAAGGCAGAAAGGACGTGCCCATCGCCTTCAGCGCATAACGGCCGGGCGTGACCCCCGGAAAGACATAGCGACCTTTGCTGTCAGTAAAGACGCTCGCGATCACGGTCAGATCCGGGCGCAGCAACTGCACCACTGCACCGATTTGCGCCACCCCGCCGGAGTCGCGTACCAGACCCGAAACCGACTCTGGGGCAGCTCCACGAACGGGCGCGCAACTGCCCGGGACGCTCCCCGAGGCAACCAGCGCTGTAAGAACCACGAGTTGGATCGTGCGCATTATCACCATGTGTGACCTGGCGACGTCCCTGGCAAGACTACTGCAATTCAAACCTGCGCGGGTCTCTGAATCTCGGGTCCGATAACCCTGCTGCGCTGGATCAATACTATTCCACGACAAAAGGTNNTTTTGATCGTCACCTTGTATTTCCCCGGTTCAAGCCCCGCCATCGGAAGCGATTTCTCCACCGTCAGCTGGTCGCTGTGCGCCCCCAGGTCCTTCGATTCCAGTTCCTTCTCCAGAATCACGGTGCCCGTCTTGGCTTCGCTGATCTGGTAGGTCACCGTGGCCTGGTTACTCTTTGTGGCGTCGTCTATTCCCAGATTGTAAACCTGCATCCAGA
>PLKU01000557.1:0-604 GCA_003140705.1 Acidobacteriaceae bacterium | reverse complement strand
CCGTATTCATCTCGTCGGCCAGGATCAGCGAAGAGGTGGCCAGCTTTTCGTCGTTGAAGGTCGGCACCTCAAGGCTTTTGCCGTAGATGCCAATATGGTCCGGGTTATTCACATCCTTGATGGCGATATCCAGCCGGTAGAGCCCCGGAAGCAACGGAAGCGCCTTCCAGTACACCGATGCACGGTTCAGGCTCTTCGCAAGCAGTTCGGCCGGCTGTTCCACCTGTACTGTATCTTCCTGACTCTGCACCGTCTTGTGCGTCAGCGTGCTGACCTTCACCAGGATGTTCACGAATCCCTTTGACACGCCATCCTTGGTCACGAACGTGATATCGCGGTTCTTCAGCTGAACCGTCACCGGCACCAAGACCGTGCTATCGGTTACCTTGATGAAGTCAGTGCGGACATCGAATGGGAAGAGTGGCCCATTGATCAGCTTGTGCTCAGAGATGACGTTGTCAAGATCGGTAAACTTGATCGCCGGCGGAGCGAAAAGCTTGGCCTGAAGCTCAAGCCTGTCGAACTCCTTTGCCCCTTGGGTCGAAGACATATGGCCCGTGCCCAGGGTCTCAACCCCGCCTTTGAAGCGGTCCGCCTTCTTGGC
>PLKU01000357.1 GCA_003140705.1 Acidobacteriaceae bacterium | reverse complement strand
GGTTCCTCGACTGATGGCTTGAGCCCGGTACGGTCCTCCATTTGCAGCACTCGGCAAGAGCCGCTTCGAATCATCTCGTTCTTTGCAGGGGTTGTACATTGCGCCGAACCGGCGCATTCCACTGTGCCGCAGTCGCCACCAGCAACGGCCAGGCGTTCCAGGCGTCGCTTCATTTCCTCATGATTGCAAAGGATCAGCTGGTCGCCCCTCTGCGTCATCGTCGAATTCACGGTGCTGCTTGGCAGCGCGAGAACACTCGAGGCAGTTGGGGTTGAAGCCGAGACTCGAGAGATGGGAAAAGACTCGACGACAGCAATCACGCGGTAATCGGCGTCCAAATAAATCAGATCGATTGGAATGCGCACATTTGTGGCAGAGATACCACGAAACGGAATCAGCCACAGGCCCATATCCGACTTGGGCGAAAGGGTAGCCATCCGATCGTCGAAGCTGGCTGCAGAAAAGTCTGCGGCGTCGATATCCACGCCAAGGAAACGTTCCCTGGATTGGTTGTAAGCGCAGTATTTTTCACCCTCCGTCCCGCGCCGAGCCCCAGGAGGGCAATCGACATCAGGGAATCGGTTCCGGGCAACTGCCTCGCCAGATTTTGCCTTTTTCACGTTCGGTTCCTCGAGGAACTCATCGGCAGAGTGAATGAAACCAATTAGTATAGCACCAGATGATTTAGAACTTTCGAAACCCCCTGCAATTCCATTTCTCAACGGCAGGTTGCCCCTTTGCTGGATTCAGGGCTCCAAAGGCAATCCCGTTACACTGGAGTCATGCTTCGAGTCCTTCGCCCTATTCCGCTTGAGCACCTTAAACTCCTGGTTTTTGATCTTGATGGCACACTGATCGACTCCGCACAGGACCTGTGTAACAGCGTGAATGCGACCCTGAGCCACTTTGGCCGCGAGCCACTCGCCGACGCCGAAATAGCTGGCTTCATTGGCGACGGCGCCATGATGCTGGTAAGGAGAGCCATTTCGCACGGCGGAAACGCACCACTAGGTGAGGAATTTCTTGCCTCGGCTTACGCGTATTTCCTCGACTACTATCGTGCTCACAAGCTTGACTTTACCTACGCTTATGCCGGAGTTCTTGAATCGCTGGCCGCGCTGCGCAATCTGCACGATCAACCTGGCGGAACAGCCCGCAGCATGGCCGTTCTTACCAATAAGCCGGTGCGACCTGCGTGTGACATCTGCGAGGCGCTTGGACTGGCACCCTACTTCCTCCGCATTTACGGGGGCAACAGTTTCAACACAAAGAAGCCTGATCCCGCCGGCCTCTTTGCCCTCATGGACGAAGCCGGAGCCCGGCCGGATCAGACCGTGATGATCGGCGACAGCCAGGTAGACGTACTAACGGCACGCAACGCAGGAGTGTGGTCAATCGGCTGCACCTTCGGCCTGTCGCCCGATACCCTCGTCGCCTTCCAGCCCGACGTCCTCGTCGACTCGCCTGAGGAATGGCCGGCAGCCCTGAGCCCTGCGGGAGCCTGTTGACCTTCGTAACTCCATTTTCGAGTGGGATTCCCCTCCCTGTTGGGAACTATCGGTGTGGCTTCAGCGTAATATCCTCAGGGAGCCAACAATGATGAAGAGAATGCTTGCCTTTTGCCTGCTTGGCGCCGCTTTTGCAGCCGGCGCGACTCCGGCTCGTGCCGACCGGGATGCCGTCCATTTCTTTTCCGACATCAGGGTAGACCCCGGCGCTACTGTGCGTGACGCCGTTTGCTTTTTCTGCAACGTCAACATCGAGGGTGAGGTGCAACGAGACACCGTCGTCTTTTTCGGCAACGTACACATCGCCGGCAGGGCCAACCATGACGTGGTGAACTTTTTTGGAGAGGTTTCAGCGAATACCAACGCCGAGATCGGCAACGATTTGGTGAGCTTTTTCGGCCTGATCAACCTCGGAGAAAACGTCTCGGTGGGCAAAGACATGGTGGCCATGTTCGGATTTGTGAACGCGCCTGACTCAGTCAGCGTGGGCCACGACCGCGTTGCCATGCCCGCCATTGTCCTCTTTTTGCCCATTGCTTTATTGGGTCTGGTCGTGATCCTGATCGTCCGCGAATACCGTGCCTGGCGTCGGCGCCAGTTCCTTAGCGCCCACAACTTCCCTCCCCGGATGTAGGCTACATTCTCCGCTTCCTGAGCACTCTTCATTGATTCATCCCGTTGCTGCGTACCGGCCACGCATTCAAGGTCAGACGTTGCTCACCATGCTGCTTGCGCTAAGATGGGCGGGGTGACCGCTCGTGAGGGATCTCCTGCCGCCGGGAGACTGCTCAAGAACATCTACGGGGAGGCTCAATGATGATCACGCGCCCGCTGCGCATTGTGCTTCCCGGCGGCAGCGGCCAGGTGGGCCAGATGCTGGCGCGCCACTTTCAAGAGCAGGGCCACCTCGTCACGGTTTTGACACGCGGCCCCTACACCCCGCCATGGCAAACTGTTCATTGGGATGGCGAGACCATCGGCCCCTGGACTGAGACCCTTGAAGGCGCGGATGTCTGCATCAACCTTTCCGGCCGCAGCGTGAACTGCCGCTTGAATCCAGAAAACCGCCGCGCGGTGTACGACTCACGCATCCGCTCAACCCGCCTGCTCGGTCATGTCATCTCAAGGCTCTCAGAGCCGCCGTTCCTCTGGCTCAACGCATCGACAGCCACCATCTATCGCCACTCGATCGACACTCCGATGGACGAGACCAGCGGCGAACTCGGCGGCAACGAACTCATCGGTCGAAATCGCCGCGCGCCCGACACCTGGAACTTCTCCGTTCATGTTGCCAAGGAGTGGGAGGCCGCGCTCTTTGAAGCAGAGACCCCGCGGACACGCAAGGTGGCGCTGCGCAGCGCCATTACATTCAGCCCCACGCCTGGCAATGCGTTCCAGGTATTTTCAAATTTAGTCAGATTGGGGCTCGGCGGAACCCAGGGAAACGGAAGCCAATATGTAACCTGGATTCACGAAGCCGATTTCGCGCGGGCGATCGGCTTTCTGATTGAGCACGAAGAGATCGACGGCCCCGTCAACATCGTTGCGCCGAATCCCCTGCCCAACCGCGAGTTCATGCAAGCTCTGCGCGATGCCTGGGGCCTGCCCAACGGCTTCCCCGCACCGGCACTATTCATTGAGATTGGCGCATTCTTCATGCGCACCGAGTCCGAGTTGGTTCTCAAGAGCCGCCGGGCTGTCCCCGGCCGATTGCTCGATGCTGGTTTCGAATTCGAATTCCCAGATTGGCCCATAGCCGCCGACAACCTGGTATGCCAATGGCGACACCGAAACGATTAACATCCTCGCGGTCAGTGATCATCGACTGGCGCTCGGCTAGAGAACACTCGCAGCTGTTCCCTGCGACACTCAATTCTTCGGCGTTATCTCCGTCACC
>PLKU01000429.1:1956-4524 GCA_003140705.1 Acidobacteriaceae bacterium | reverse complement strand
TCGGCGATTACGCGCTCATCGAGAACTCCACCGAGCCAGGCTCTGCGGTGTGCTAGGTTTGGGCCATGACCACCACACTTCGCAGATTCGAGATGAAGAGACTGTATGAGGCTCTCGATGGAGCACGACGCGACCGGGAGCTGACCTGGGCCGGATTGGTGGCAGAAATTAACAAGCCCTTTGATGGCACGCCCTCCATTCCCATCAGCATAAGCACCGTGAAGGGAATGGGGAAGAAGAGTTCCGTCACCGGCGCTGTCGTCCTTCAGATTCTCAGGTGGCTGAGCCGGACACCGGAAAGCTTCCTGTCGCGAAATGACGCTGCTCCACTGGACAGTGAAAGTCTTCCCGAACCCGGACCTGGGCGCATTCTCCGCTTCGACACCTGTGCCATGCACGCTGCCATCGATGCGGAACGCCGCAAACGACGGATGACATGGAAGGAAGTTGCCAATGAACTACCGGGATTCACCGAAAGCATGCTCAACAACCTCGTAAACGGTCCGCTGATTGGCTTTCCGCGGGTCATGCTGCTCAGCCAGTGGGTGGGTCGGCCAGCCGCCAGCTTTGTGCGAGTTCACAGGCGGTAACTCTGGTGGCGGCTCGCCGATCAAGCACCCGAAAAGCCCACCACATTCATCCTCTCTTTCCGACTTCAGCCCAAAGCGCTCATCCAGCTTCAGTTTGGGGCTTTCGGATGAATTAGTCATGAAAACGCCTCAGGGTCCTGGAACGTGGTTGTGCCCAGTTTGTGGCTAGCCGGATCTCTGAAAGACCTTCGCCTCAAGCGACTGTCGGCCCGTCGCACAATGAAGTAGCCATGGGATGGATCAAAAGCTCCACTGCTCTCTGGTCGACCAGAGAAAAGAGCAACTCAAAGGGAGATCAGCTATTCGGAGAGGAATTCTCTGGTGGATCATTTGTACGCAAATAGCCCTAAACGGGGAGATTTTTGATAGTTAAGTTATTGATTATAAACTTACTTATGTGGCGGAGAGAGTGGGATTCGAACCCACGGTACTCGTTAAAGTACACACGCTTTCCAAGCGTGCGCCTTAAACCGCTCGGCCATCTCTCCGCAGGGCGGTCTGTCTTCTTGAATCTAACATATGTTGGGGGCTCCACCACGGGTGGCGGTGCGTGTGTTGAGGCGCTCTTCGAACAGCAAAATCAGGAATGAAATCGTTTACTTCTGAATGGTCGTTGATATATAGTTCGGCCTTGCTTGCTACTCGAAAGTGTGGCAAGACTTCAACTGCAAGAGGACTTCCATGTCTGGCATTTCTCGTCGTAACCTGCTCGCTTCCGGAATGGCTCTTTCGGCTTCGTCTCTATTGGTCCGCTCGGCCTGGGGGCGCACTGCCGCAATCCTTGCAGGGAATCCGCTGGACGCCGCGGCAGATGCAGCAGCTGCCGCCGCGCCGCGCGAAAAGCTTCTCTTCGATTTCGGTTGGAAGTTCCAATTCGGGCACGGCACTGATCCGGCTCGTGACCTCGGGTTCGGAAACAGTCAGGGAGATTTTGCCAAGACCGGCGACTTCGCCTTCGCCAAGGCGAAGTTTGACGATTCGAAATGGCGGCTGTTGAATCTGCCCCATGACTGGGCGGTGGAGCTGCCATTTGTCCACGATGAGGTGCAGAATTCACACGGGTTCAAACCTCTCGGGCGTCGTTACCCTGAGACAAGCGTGGGCTGGTATCGGCGCGAGTTCGAGATTCCGGCCAGAGATTTGGGTCGCAGAATCACGGTCGGATTCGACGGCGCCTTCCGCAGCGTGCTCATCTTTGTGAATGGCTGCTTCATCGGCCGCAACGATAACGGCTATGCGCCGTTTCAATTCGACGTCACTGATTTTCTAAGCTATGGCGCAAAGAACTATATTGTGGCCCGCGTCGATGCCAGCTTCGGGGATGGATGGTTTTACGAGGGCGCCGGCATCTATCGTCATGTCTGGCTCACCAAAACCGATTCACTCCACCTAGACCAATGGGAGAGCACCGTGCGCTCCGCGTTGACCGCAGGCGGAACCAAAGCAGCTCCCATTCCGGTCGCCGCCCTGAGCCTGAACACCGTCGTTCAGAACGAAGGCAAGCAGGCAGAAAATGCCAAGGTTACGTGGCAGATTCTCGATGCCTCGGGCAAGACCGTAGCGACCGCGGAATCCGCGACACAATCAATCGCAGTCGACGGTGCGGCTTCGTTTACCGCAACCGCGAAGGTGGCCAATCCGTCGCTCTGGTCGGTAGATTCCCCAACTCTTTATTCGGCAATCGCAACGGTCGAAGCCGGCGGCAAGCCGCGAGACGCCGAGCGCGTCAACTTCGGCGTGCGGACTGCGGAGTTCACGGCGGACAAAGGCTTCTTCCTGAATGGCAAGCCGCTGAAGATTCAAGGCACCTGCAACCACCAGGACCATGCGGGCGTGGGTGGCGCGCTGCCAGACCGCCTGCAGTGGTTCCGGCTCGCCGTGCTCAGAGAGATGGGCGGGAACGCTGTGCGCACCTCACACAATATGCCTACGCCGGAGTGGGTTGACGCCTGCGATCGCATGGGCATGATGATGATGT
>PLKU01000429.1:0-1853 GCA_003140705.1 Acidobacteriaceae bacterium | reverse complement strand
CGAGAAGGGCGTCTCCGACGCGCTCGACATCATCGGCTTCAACTACGGCCTTAGCCTCCCTGACAAGTATCACAAGGAACATCCGACGCGGCCCATCTACGGGTCGGAGACCTCGAGCGCCCTCTCCACGCGCGGTGTCTACACAACCGATCCGCTGCGCAACACCGTCAACGCCTATGATTCCGTGGTGCGCTGGGGCGAGACCGCTGAAGAGTGGTGGAGGTTCTACGGAACGCGCGATTGGGAAGCCGGCGGATTTGTGTGGACTGGCTTTGATTATCGCGGTGAGCCAACCCCATACGGATGGCCTTCGATCAACTCGCAATTCGGCANNATTCTACCAGAGCCAGTGGACTGACAAGCCCGTGCTGCACCTGTTTCCACACTGGAACTTCGAGGGCAGGGAAGGCGAGGAAATCCCCGTCTGGGTGTACTCAAACCTCGATGAAGTGGAATTGTTCGTGAATGGTCAGAGTCAGGGAAGTCAAAAGGTCCCTCACCTTGGCCACCTACAGTGGAAGGTCAAATACCTCCCTGGATCCATCGAGGCGCGCGGGAGCAAAGACGGCAAGACAGTGCTTACAGAAAAGCGGGGGACCACCGGCCCCGCCGTGGCCATTCGTTTGACAGCAGACAGGATGGAGATCAACGCGGATGGAGAGGATATCGCCCTCCTGAAGGTCGAGGCGCTGGACAAGGATGGCCGCCCGGTCCCCACTGCCGGTAACATGATCGGATTCAACATCTCCGGCGAGGGCAAGCTCATCGGTGTCGGGAATGGCGATCCAAATTGCCAGGAAAGCGACAAGGAGCCTAAGCGCTCGCTCTTCAGCGGTTTGGCCCAGGTCATTGTGCAGTCGAGCAAGCGTCCAGGCGAAATCAATATTGAAGCAGTGAAATCGGGATGGGACGGACCTGAACTGACTCCGGCCAAGCTCGTCATCACTACGAAGATGGTGGAATCGCGGCCGTCGGTTGCTTGGAGCAGAGAATAGCCGGTCCTTGAAATGGGGTAGTGCAGTCCGTGTAACCTGCCCTCGGCGTCGGGTCTAACCTGGATAGCCCCCGGTGATGTAGCCCTCAAGGGCTTCAATGGTCTGCTGCTGGCCCGAGATTACCCATTTCACCAGGTCGCCAACGGAAATAACTCCCACGACCGTCTCGCCCTGCAAGACCGGCAGATGGCGAAAATCGTGCTGCGTCATGATCGACATGCACTCGTCCACAGTGCGCTGCGGGCTCACAAACACGACCTGGCTGGTCATGATCTGGTGAACCGGGGTCTCTTTGGAATGGTGACCCATCAGCACTCCCTTGCGAGCGTAGTCGCGCTCAGACAGGATGCCGACTAGCCGGTCCTCCGATAGCACCAGCAGGGCGCCGATGTTGTACTCGGCCATCTTCTCAATGGCTTCGTAGACCGNNATCAATGGAAAGGATTTTGTTGTGGCCCTTGCTTTTCAGCACCAGTCCAATCGTGTCGGAGCTTTTCATGAGACCCTCCCAACCCCTCGCGGCCGGGGATCCGGTTCGGGGCGTAAGCCAATATAGCCCATCCTTTATGCAACAGGACAGTCAGAAATTGATTGCGGATAAGCTTGTTGCCAATTCGGCTGGAAACCCTGTGGAAACATGCTCTTTCCCCGGTTTTGATGCTCGCCAGAACGCCTGCGAAAAGCGACTTGCTCCAAGATCTTGATCGAGATGGACTCGGGGCTGGTCGTCGCCACTCTGGCATTGGGAAGGAGCTACCCGAAGCGAGCATGCTAAGGGGTTCCATTTAGTGGGACTCAAAGGGGTTACTGTTGTGCACAGATTTGGGACGCAGGAATTTCAAAGTGACTATAATCACA
>PLKU01000106.1 GCA_003140705.1 Acidobacteriaceae bacterium | reverse complement strand
TGTGTGCTTTCGGTCTACACCAATTCCGAAACTGCTATAACTTCGTCTGAACACTATCTGCTCCGTCCGGAAAGAAGAAGGGCAGCCCGAGACGGGCTGCCCTTCTTCTTTGCACCTGAACCCGAAGGTTCGCGCGTTATGGAAGGTAGTAGCGGAAAGAGGTCCAGACCATGTTGTCGATGCCCTTGGCCCCGATGTTCACGCCGCTCACCGTAGCGCCCGACCAGCCCTCGCGGACCGCATAACCATACTGGATGCTCTGCCGCAGGCGGCCACGGTCACCCTTGTAGAAGTCATACCAGTAGCCGCCTGTTATTTCCTGCACATCGCGATTCTGCGCGCCGCAGGAGCCGCCCGGAATGTACCCGGTGGAACCGCCGCCGTTGTAGCCGGGTGCCGCCGTGCTCAGGCAGCCGGAGTTTGAGAGCAGCCGCGAACCGTAACCGACGGCAGCGTTGCTCGGTGCGCCCCAGTGGCCGCCCCATTTGCCGCCAGCCGCCACCAGCGCCTGGGTCGCAGTGGTGCTGCATGTAATCACGCCGGAGATCGTCGCGCAGAAGTCCGCCGTCGGAGCGCCCAGTGAAGTGGTCACGCCGGCAACGCCGTAATCGTCGCGGCCCGCGTAGTCGCCGCCGTAGTTCAGGTAGAGAGCCAGGCGGGGCGTTGGGTTTGCTTCGAGTGTGAACAGGCCAGACACGTTGTGGATCGGGCGCAGCGCACCAGCGGCATTCGCTGTTACGTCGGCCAGCGTGCTGTTCCCGTAGCGACCCATGCCAGGTCCAAAAAGACCCTTCGCGCCAATTATCAGCTTGTCCTTGATGATCGGTACGCGCGCACTGGCTGCAAAACCACCCAGTTGGATGCTGTTGTTGTGGAAGAGCGCGGTGGTCAAAGCGGGCGCGATAGCAATACCGGTAGCGATATCGGTTAGCCCGCCGTAGAGGTTGCCGTTCGTGGTCTCACCGGGATAGATGGTCTCGTGAGCGAAGCCGGTGATTCCGATGATTTCATAGTGGCCCCAGCCTGGATCGAACGCGGCCTTCACGATCAGATCGGGAGCCTGGTTGAAGGAGAGCGTGGCCACCGCTGCGCAGCCGTTCAACGTCTTGTACACCGGAACAGCGACGTTCAGCGTGTTTCCGGCTGAGTCGGTCTCAACCTGGTTCGTGTAGTTCACGATTGAAGTTGCCGGAGTGCAGGCGCTGATGGCGGGGTTGTAGTTGCCGCCGTTTATACCGGCGCTACCCAGCACCGCGTAAGGCTCGTTGCCGGCCACTGAAGCGGTGTAGAGAAGTTGTGGGTTCTCAGCCGCGAAGCCAAAGGCCGCCTTGGGGAAGGTCTTCGTCACGCGGACCCCGTACTGGCGCGTCCACACAAAGCCCACAACATAGTTCGGGTCGATGGTCTGCGGCGTCATGATGTCGCCGGACAAGTTGGAGATGCCCTTCTTGTCTTCCGTTGCCAATGACCACAACTGACCGCCTGTAATGGCCCAGTGATCGTTGGTCTCAGCCTGGCCCCAAATCACGCGCTGACGAAGAACATAACTGTTCGACTGGTTGTTGTTCGACGTTGCCCCAGTGCCCAGCCAGTCAGCCTCATAGTAGCCGCGCAGTGTGCCCCAGCTCGTCTTGCCCTCGGCCATGAGCGAAACGCGCGACTGACGTGCGCTGCCGAAGAACTCGCTCAGCTGATAGGCATCCGCGCCCTCGTAAGGAAGGGCGTTGAAGGCCGTAGGAATGTCGCCGCCCGTGGCCTTCGTACGGTACACAGTTTCAGCCGCCGTGAAGCCGCCCGGAGTAAGAGAGATTCCCTTGTAGTGAAGGGTGGTCGGGTTGGCAATAGCCTTCTTGATCGCTGAGGTCTCGTCAGAAATCGTGTTCACGATCGAAACCGTGTTCGCCTTCAGGTCAGTCACAGTACTCTGCAGCGTCGTCACCGCGGCTGCATTATCCGTTACAGCCTGGTTTTGCGCCGTCGCGGCGGCCTGAGCCCTGTCAGCTGCAGCCTG
This sequence comes from Acidobacteriaceae bacterium, assembly GCA_003140705.1. Classification (GTDB taxonomy): domain Bacteria; phylum Acidobacteriota; class Terriglobia; order Terriglobales; family Acidobacteriaceae; genus Telmatobacter. The sequence goes on along the minus strand of PLKU01000106.1, from coordinate 515 downwards.
TGCATCGGCGGCCGCTTGCTGTGCCTTCTTCAACTCCGCATCTTTATCTGCCAGGTCGTTTTTCAGGCTATCGATTTTGCCTTGAAATTCCTGGCGCAGTGCGTCAATCTGCTCGGCTACTGTTGGTGGCGGAGGCGTCTTCGCCCTCTTGGCGGCCACATGCTTCTTGGCTTCCGGTGCTGGATCGCTGGCGGACGCGGATGAGGCAACTAGCGCTGCTGCCAGCATTGCCGCGGCAGCAGTTTTGAGCTTGAAGTTCATTGAGCCTCTCTTTTTCGGTGAGAATTTTGTTAGTTCGTGGTCCTGCGCGCTCGCAGTCAATACCCGTTGTGCTCCTGCTTCCCCCGACACTTTCAACAAGAAGCCATTGGGTTAATTTATCGGCGTGCAGTGAAAAACCAAAAGGCAGGAACTAGTCCGTCCATTGACGACAATCTTCCTTTGGCTTTTCCGTGTTCCAGCCTCGCAGAGTTGTATGAATATATGACTAATTCACATATTTTTAACAGAGTTAT
>PLKU01000159.1 GCA_003140705.1 Acidobacteriaceae bacterium | reverse complement strand
TTCTTTTCCTTCTTGTTGCCGGTTTGAACAGGCACCATTGCCTTGGCTTTGACGCGATCGAAGATCGCACGCCTGGTCTTTCGAATGCATGAACTCTCAACCGTTCATAAATTAAGGATGGCAATGAATGAAAATGATAACTTTTCCCCCACTGCAATTGCGGTATTGGGCTTGCGGCTTTATCGCGGCCTGCACAATGGCCGCCGCCTCTGCCTTCGCGCAACAGGTGGCGCCACGCATTACCTCGGAGATTAGCAGCACAGAGATGTCCCCCTTGAAAGGATCCCTGCACCCCCTGGCGAAGGCGCAATTCGACGCCGGCAGGCTCGTCGCGGACACAAAGCTGAGCGGCATCACCATCGTCTTCAATCGCTCGGCCGCTCAGCAGGCCGGTCTTGACGCGCTGATTGCCGCGCAGCTGAATCCGGCCTCGCCGCTCTATCACCACTGGGTCACCCCGGACCAATTCGCAGCTCGTTTCGGGATGTCCGACTCCGATCTGGACAAGATGGAGAACTGGCTTCAGCAACAAGGGTTCGTTATCGATTCGGTTGCCCGCAGCAAGAATGCTATCCGCTTCTCAGGGACAGTGCGGCAAGTCGAAGCCGCGTTTTCAACGGAGATGCACAACTACAAGATTAACGGCGTGCAGCATTTCGCGGCGTCGACAGAACTGAGCGTGCCTGCGGCGATTGCGCCGACGATCCTTGGAATCCGCAACCTCGACGACTTCCGGCCCAAGTCGCATGCAGTGATGAACAAGAACGCACGGCCGAGGCCCGCTTTCACTTCAAGCGAGAGCGGCAATGTTTACTTTGCTCCCGGCGACATTGCGACGGTGTACAACATCAAGCCGGTTTACAGTTCAGGGAATAACGGCAACGGACAGTCGATCGCCGTCGTCGGTCAATCGGCCGTCGCACTGAGCGACATCGAGAACTTCCAGAATGCCGCCGGGCTCTCGGTGAAAGACCCCACGCTTGTGCTCATGCCGGGCACGGGGAGTTCCACGGTGTACGCAGGCGGAGATGAAGGCGAATCCGATCTCGATCTGGAATGGTCGGGCGCCATTGCTCCGGGGGCTGACATCTACTTTGTCTACGTCGGCAGCGACTTCAACTACAGTGCAGCCGACGCACTGCAATACGCGATCGACCAGAAGATTGCTCCGATTATCAGCACCAGCTACGGAGAGTGCGAAGCGTACCTTGCCGGTTCTACGCTGGGTTCGGGATTGGCCCTGGAACCGACTCTTGAATCGGCCCTTCAGCAGGCTGCTTCGCAGGGACAAACCATTATGGCCGCGTCCGGCGACAGCGGTTCCACCGATTGCTTTGTCGGCGTCGGCGCCGGGAACCCTCCTCTATCCGAACAGGAAGCCCTGGCCGTGGATTACCCGGCCAGCAGCCCTTACGTGACAGGGGTGGGCGGCACTGAAGTCTCCCAGGCCAATCCGGCCTATCTCACAGCCGGCGATGGCTATTGGGAGGCAAAGAGCAGTTCCGACATCATTAGCTCGGCGCTTCAATACATTCCAGAGGTCGCCTGGAACGAGGACCTTGTCAATTGCGGCCAGGCCGATTGTCTGGGCGCGACCGGCGGCGGAGCCAGTTCGCTGTTCACGAAGCCGACCTGGCAAACGGGAGTTCCCGGTATTCCATCCGACGGCAAGCGCGATGTACCGGATATCGCCGTCAATGCTTCGCCCGACCTTCCCGGATACTTGTTTTGCACCGGCGATCAGTCTTTCTGGTCGCAAGGCCAGAACGCCAGTTGCACAAGCGGGTTCCGCGACGCCTCCACCGGGCTGCTGACTCTTGTGGGCGGCACCAGCATGGGCGGGCCCATCTTCTCAGGGATGTTGGCCCTCATCAATCAGCAGCAGAACTACTCCAGCGGACAAGGCCTCATCAATCCAACGCTCTACGCGCTGGCCGCGAACAGCACCACCTACGCATCGGCCTTCCATGACATCACGAGCGGCAACAACGATTGCACAGCAGGCAGCGCCGACTGCAGCAGCACCGCAGGCTTTTCCGCCGGCGCGGGCTATGACCAGGTCACCGGGCTTGGAACCATCAATCTAGCCAACCTGGCCGCGGCGTGGCCCGCCAGCACCGGGCCCGTCCTTATCGGCACGACCACGACCGTTTCCGCGTCGAACCTGACGCCGGGAGTGAACGTTTCAGACAATTTCACCGTTACGGTCGCATCCACTACGGGCAGCACCATCCCCACCGGCACAGTGACGCTTACCATCGATGGGGGAACGCCGCTGGCACCCATTTCGCTGACAGCGAACGCAACGGCCACATACGCCACTTCGTTCTCTACGGCGGGCACGCATGAAATCCTGGCCGCATACTCGGGCGATGCTACTCACGCAGCTTCAACCGGCGTAGTGTCAGTGAACATTGCGGGGGTAAGTTCAGGCAGCGGATCCTTCTCGCTCGCGGCAACCCCGGCCACTCTCACCATTACCCAGGGCAGCTCAGGGACCGAAACAATCACGGTGATGCCGGTAAGCGGCTACACAGGCACAGTCCTTCTGAACTTCGATACCTCCAACGACAATGCGCTGCAGAACCTCTGCTATCAGTTCACAAGCATGAACAGCGCCGGCGATGGAACTTTAACTGTGACAGGGACAGCCGCGGCGGCCACCCAACTCTCTCTTGACACCAACGCCTCCGACTGCCCGTTCACTGGTGCGGCCCGCGGCGGGGGGAAACAGCCGTTCTACCGGTTGCACGGAACCCACTCCGCAAAGAACAATGGGCCAAACCCTGTCCCAATGACGATGACCTTTGCCGGATTGCTTCTGGCAGGCTTGCTTGGTCGATGGTCACGGAAGTTCCGCAGAACGGCGGGGCTGATCGCTCTTGTTGCCGTCGGGGTAGCCATCACCGCCTGCAGCAGTGTTTCCTATACGCTTACAAATCCGCCCAAAGGCACCTACACCATCACCGTCAGCGGGCAGGACTCAACAACGCCAACAATCAACGCGTCTACAACTTTCACTTTGACGATCCAGTAGCTGTTGAGTTGTGAGGGGCGAACGCCGCTGGGGCGTTCGCCTTTTTTTGCGCCTCGATTTAGAAGCGCCCGTTCACTGCCGGCGTTGCAGGCCTTGCGCTCGAAGCGCGGACATGTGCCTGCGTGCCGATTGTTTTGATACACTCCGAGGCCGGAGGGTTTCCAGATTGGCCCACACATCGCCCGCGCCGCTCACGCAACTCTCGGAAGAAGAAAGCCTGTTCTACACGACCGTTCGCAGGTTTGCGGAGGAGACCATTGCGCCGCAGGTGCGGGTTATGGACGACGAGCAGAAACTTGCGGAAGGCCTGGTTGCACAGATGACGGAGCTTGGGCTGATGGGGATCGAGGTTTCAGAGGAGTTGGGCGGGGCAGGCGGCAGCTTCTTTGATGCCGTGCTGGCTATCGAGGCCATCTCGACCGTCGATCCGGCTGTTGCTGTGCTTGTGGACGTACACAATACGCTGGTGATCAACGCACTGCGCCGCTGGGGAACCCAGGCACAACAATCGCATTGGCTGCCAAAGCTGGTTGCGGGCACGGTGGGCGCGTATGCGTTAAGCGAGGCCAACTCAGGGTCAGATGCGTTTGCACTGCAAACACGCGCGGAGAAAACAGCGGCCGGATTTCGCCTGAACGGACGCAAGCTGTGGATCTCGAATGCGCGCGAAGCTGGGCTCTTTATTGTGTTTGCCACGCTGGATGCGTCGGCGGGTTATCGCGGCATCACGGCGTTTCTGGTTGAAAAGGACGCGACGGGATTCGCTGTTGGCCGCAAGGAAGACAAGCTGGGCATTCGTGCCAGCAGTACGTGCGAATTGATTCTGGATGGCTGCGAGGTGGCAGAGGAGAACCTGCTTGGTGAACCGGGCAAAGGGTACAAGATCGCAATCGAGACGCTCAACGAGGGGCGCATCGGAATCGGTGCTCAGATGTTGGGGCTTGCCGAAGGTGCGTGGGGTCATGCAGCCCGCTATGCAAACGAACGACGGCAGTTCGGCAAACCAATCGCGGAGTTTCAGGCAGTGCAGTTCACGCTGGCGGAGATGGCCACGGAGATTGAGGCGGCAAAGTTGATGGTCTACAACACGGCTCGGCTGAAGGACGCAGGGCAGCCGTATGTGCGGGAGGCGGCGATGACCAAGTACTTTACCTCGCAGGTGGCGGAACGAGTAGCCAGTCAATGCGTTGAGATCTTCGGCGGAAATGGATTTGTGCGGGACTACCCGGCGGAAAAGTACTATCGCGACGCGAAAGTGGGGAAGATTTACGAAGGCACGTCGAATATGCAATTGGCGACAATTGCGAAGCAGGTGCTGTAAAGGCGGTGGACAGAGGTCAGTGAACAGTGGGTGGTTGATGGGCGTGGAAATTGAGTGCAGCGGAATCCCGCCCTCACCACAACAGGAAACGGCCAAAAACCTCGTGACAGTCCCTTACAGTTTTTGCGTTCGCTGTACGGCGCGGACGCCCTCAACGCGGCGCAGGCCAAGCACCATGCGGTTGAGGTGGCGAACGTCTTCGGCCTCGACCACAAAATCTACAATTGCTTCGCCGTTCTCGTCCTGGCGGATTTCAACGCCGCGGATATTGGTGTTGTCGTCAGAGATGACGGCGGTCATTTCCTTCAGCATGCCGGTGCGGTCGTCGCAAAAGACGGTGATCTTAACGGGATAGCGCTGAGGCTTGCCGGCCGAGTCGTCGCCGACACGGGACCACTCGACGGCGATGCGGCGGTCACTCTCGTAGAGCAGGTTTTGCACGTTGGGACAACTGCGCGCGTGGACGGCTACGCCCTTGCCGCGGGTGACATAACCAATAATCTCTTCGCCACGAATGGGGTTACAACAGCGCGCTCGATAGACGAGAAGGTCGTTTTGTCCCTCAACCTGGAGAGAATCGGAACCGGTGAGGTGCAGTTTGCGCACCGCGTCGGACATGGCGGGCGATCCGCTGTCGCCCGGCTTGGTTTCTACAAGTGGCGCGGCGTCGCCTTGGGTGGCAAAGCCGGGGACGAGCTTGTTGAGTACCTGGTGCGCTGAGTGTTTGCCCTGGCCCAACGTGGCAAGCAGATCGGCGGCTGTGGCGACGCCATACTCGTTCGCGATGCGGCCTAGATCCTGGTCGGCGATCTGGCTCATGGGAACCTTGAATCGCCTGGCCTCGCGCTCGAGGAGTTTGCGCCCAATTTCGACGGCACGGCGGCGCTGATCCTCATTGAGCCAATGCTTGATTTTGTTGCGTGCACGGGGACTCTTGACGAAGGTGAGCCAGTCGCGGCTCGGCTTGTGATCTTTCTGGGTGACGATTTCGACGATGTCGCCGGTCCGCAGCTTATGGCGCAAGGGCACCATGCGGCCATTGACTTTGGCGCCGACGCAGGTATGGCCGACCTCAGTATGAATGGTGTATGCGAAATCGATTGGGGTTCCGTCGGCAGGGATGACGACCACCTTACCCTTGGGCGTAAAGGTGTACGCCTCGTCGGGATAGAGGTCCATCTTGAGGCTGGAGAGGAACTCGTTCGGGTCGGTCATCTCCTTCTGCCATTCGACAAGTTGCCTGATCCAGTTGAGCCGTTCCTCGTCGCGAGCGGTGACGGCGGTTCCGCCAGCTTTGTACTTCCAGTGGGCGGCGATCCCTTCCTCGGCGATGCGGTGCATCTCTTCGGTGCGGATCTGCACCTCGAACTGATGTCCGCTGGCGCCCATCACCGTAGTGTGCAGCGACTGGTAGCGATTTGCGCGAGGAATGGCGATGAAGTCCTTAATGCGCCCCGGCACCGGTCGCCAGAGGGTGTGAATCAGACCAAAAACGGCGTAGCAGGATGCTACATCTGGCGTAATCACACGGACGGCGAGTAGGTCGTATACCTGGTCGAAGGAGACTTTGGAGCGCTCGATCTTTTGGAAGATTGAGTAGAGGCGCTTGATGCGCCATTCAACGCGGGCCTCAATGTTGTTTTCACGCAATTGCTCGACGAGCGTGTCTTCTACACCACGCAGAAACTGCTCCCCTTCAATGCGGCGGGCCTCAACGGCCGCGGACACTTTCTCGTAGCTGACCGGGTCTGTGTAACGGAAGGCCAGATCCTCAAGCTCGCCGCGCACTTTGCCCATGCCCAAGCGATGGGCGAGCGGGGCGTAGATGTCCTGGGTCTCTCGCGCGATGGCCTCCTGGCGGTCTGGCTGGAGGTGCTCAAGGGTGCGCATATTGTGGAGTCGATCCGCCAGCTTAATGAGGACGACGCGCACATCCGACACCATGGCGAGGAGCATCTTGCGGACGTTTTCGGCCTGGCGGTCTTCGCGGTTGGCGAACTGGATTTTGTCGATCTTGGTGACGCCTTCGACGATGTGGGCGACCTGCTCGCCAAACTCCTCGGCAATCTCCTCGTTGGTTGCAGGCGTGTCTTCGACGGAGTCGTGGAGCAGGCCGGCGGCGATGGCAGTTGCGTCCATCTTCATTTCCGCGAGCACCTCGGCCACCTCGAGCGGGTGAACGATGTAGGGCTCGCCAGATGCCCTCATCTGACCGTCATGATGGCGGACGCAGAACTCCCAAGCCTTGCGAATGAGGGAGACATCCTCGCTGGGACGGTTGAATTGGACCTGACGGAGAAGCGCTTCAAAGCGCTCATTTATCAGGGTTTGGGGTGTGGGATGTTCGGAGTCGTGCGCAGCAGGCTGCAAATCCCCCGGAGAGGCCGGGGGGGCGTTGAGGATCTCTGCCGGTATGGCCTGCCGGACACTCGCCATGCTTCATTATAGGCCGCACCGTTTGAACGCGCATGAAACTGCCGGGAGCGAAAGCTGGCGCGGCGAGCCAGAGACCTTGCCCGAGAAGAAGTTGCAGAGAAACGAGGGATGGAGATTTCCGGTCTGGGGCTTATGAAATCAAGCGCATTTTCCGGGTTCATTCATCCGGTGAATTTTGCGCACGAGCGGATTATTAAGAACGTCCAATGTTTCTAAGTGCGGAATCGTACCTGGAAGCTATGAGATGGTTTGTTGATTGAGGTCGCATGTAATGAGAATCTATCTTGGTTACTTACATTGAAGTAAGACAAATACTTTGGCTTGAAATACTCAACTATGTTGCAGGATCATAGCCGTTCGGCTATAGGTACGTTGGTGCTGAAACCCTATGCGTGGTGTGCTGGCCGTCACATCCAGGTTACTCCAGAAGGGGAGTAAAGTCCCCTTCGGACTAGAGCGATTCTCCAATGTCCATGCCTGGAAATCGCGGTTGCGGAGTGACTTATTTCTTAAGAATGTCCCCCTGCACAGAGAGAGAAACGGCACGTCAATTGGAGAACGACCTCGCGGTCCAGAACCGAGGAAGTTATGTTGAAACCACTCCTGATTACAGCCATTGTCGCGGCTTTAGCGGCAGGCACGGGTCATGCAGACCAATCCAGTTCAAAGGTCATTCTCCAAGTAGGTAAGACCGCGCCCAGCAACGGCAAGCAGATGTATGTAGGGTATTGCGCGCCGTGTCACGGTGTGGACGGCAGGGGTAAAGGTCCTGTTGCTTCAGCACTTAGGACGCCGCCAACCGACCTGACAATCCTGAGAAAGAGCAACCACGGGAAGTTCCCGGACACCCGGGTCGTGACCATGCTGGAGTTTGGCGCGGAGATTCCGTCGCACGGCTCTATCGAAATGCCGATCTGGGGGCCGATCCTTGGTAAGATGGACATGTCCAATGACCAGGAAAGGGTGCTCAGAATCAGCAATTTGAGCCGTTACCTGGACAGCATTCAGACAAGATAAGGGCCGGCGGCCCAATTGCTCCCGGCCAGGGGCGCCACAATACCCCTAAAGGAGCATGATGACCAAGCCGCGCACCCCCCAGTTCGATAAAAAGCAAAAAGCGCCCGGGTTGCAACGACCTGCGGCGCTTTTTGCGCGTGATCAGGAAAAGCCTCCGGCGAGACAACGCCCTGGATTTCGAAAATCGAAGCAAAATGTGTCCACGGAAGGTAACGGTCCTGGAGCGGATATGGGAGGGTTAAAACGAGCTGGATTGGAGCGGACGGGCTCTGAACGCGCCGGACCAGGGCGCTCGGGTGCGCGCCAAGGTCGTGGCGCACTTGTCAGCCGACGTGCCGCTGATCGACTACGCAGTGGGTATTTGTGGGTCTACGCTTCGGATATTGAATTGCTTGAATTGCCGGAAACGGGTTTGGCGGTGCCTCCGGCGCTGCTGCCAGTGGCTGACAGCCGAGGCTTGTTGCTTGGCACGGCGCTTTATAGTCCGTCATCACAGATTGCGCTTCGGCTGGTTTCTCGTGAGGCGATTGATGAGGCGAAGTGGCTGACATTGCTTGCCGGCAGGCTGAAGAGAGCAATTGAACGACGCAAGCCTTACTTGAACTCCGATACAAACGCCTGCCGATTGTGTTTCAGCGAGGCTGACGAGTTGCCTGGGTTGGTGGCGGACAAATACGCCGACCTGATCATTCTTCAGCTCCTGACAAAGGGATTGGACTCTGCTGCCGTGCGGGAAACCTGCGTGCGGGTGCTCCGCGAAGAGCTGACACCAGCGGCCATTGTGGAGCGGCCCGATCCGCGGATGCGCGAGTTGGAAGGGCTGGCGGCGCCCAGTTCCGAACCCCTGTTTCTGAAAGCCTCGGCGTCATTAGGAACGGACACTCAATTCCTGCTGAATGGGCTGGAGTTCAATTTCGATGCCAACTCGGGGCAGAAGACCGGCGCGTTCCTTGACCAGAGAGCCAACTATGCCGCAGCCCAGGAGTGGGCGCGGAAGCTTGGTACTGTGGGCCGGGCATTGGATGTTTGCTGCTACCAGGGGGGCTTTGCGCTGCACTTGGCCCAGGTCTGCCAGCAGGTGACAGGGATTGATGCTTCGCGAGCCTCGCTGGAGGTGGCGGAACGGAATCTTCTCGCCAATCGTGCCCGTCTCTGTGCACAGGTGGACTGGGTGGAGGCCGACGCGTTTCAGATTCTGCGGGATTGGTCGGATTCGGGTGAGACGTTCGATGCCATCGTTCTTGACCCTCCTGCTTTCGCGAAGACTCAGAGGGCTGTTGAGGGTGCCATGCGCGGATACAAAGAGCTGAATCTGCGAGCGCTGAAGATGATGCGGCCTGGCGGCCTGTTGGTGACTTGCTCCTGTTCGCATCATGTGGGGTGGACGGAACTGAAGGACAGCGTGGCGTCTGCAGCCGCTGATGCTTCGCGGCGCGTACGATTGCTGGAACGCCGAGGCGCTGCTGCGGATCATCCGGTGGTGCTGAACCTGCCCGAGACCGAGTATTTGAAATGTCTTGTTCTGCAAGTGGACTGAAGTCGGGGCGACGCAGGTTCGAAGGAAGAAGCGCGATGCAGCTTCGCAGGGAAGTAGCCTGGTTGATGATCGTTGTCGTTGTGCTCTACGGCTTATGGCTGTCCCCCCTGGGGGCGATTACATATGGATATACCTACAAGCCCGAAGCGCACAGTTTGATGATGTTTATTCGCTACACGCAGCCGATGTTTATTTTTCCGTGCGCTTTGATTGCACTTGTGCCTCGGCGATGGGCAACCATACCTCTATAGCTGCTATCGATTTCTATTGCCTTATTCATTTACCTGCCCGATTTTCAATTGGAAGATGCGTTAGACACCTGGGCCGCTCCCTTCGCCATACAAGAAGCGAAGGAGATCGCCCAGGTGATGATCGTTCCTGTTGCCATGCAGATAGCGGTGATGATGAAGCAAAGCGGGAAGCGGAGCGGTGACCATGCGTAGTTAGTTTTGAGTGGCCGACTTAAATCTGAAACCTGGCTGCATACTCGTGCGTGGACGGTGCGCCGGCTGGCGTGCATGCGGGTCAAGGCTTGTTCCCACCGCCGAAATGATGAACGCCGGACCGTCTTTCCTGGAGCCCTTCTGTCTTGGGGCGGGGCCGCACGCAATTGAGCCAGTGTGTCTTTGGCCAAGGCGCGCAGGGACTCTGGTTCAAACGTGCAGGAGCGCAGGCATCAGGTTGCGCGGGTGGCGTGCAGGATTACTTCGTCAACATCTGCAAAGCGTTACTTGCCAGGGCGCGGCTGAGCAGTTTCAGTCCAAAGAAAACTGAGGAAGTCGGCATCGTCCTGCATTTGCTGGTCCACGGCCAGGCCTCCATTGTGGCCGCCTGCCTGGCTATAGTGCAGCAGGACGGGGCGTCCGCTGGAAGAGGCAGACTGCAGCAGGGCGGTCATTTTGCGTGCATGAAGCGGATCCACACGCGTATCGCTGTCGCCAGTGAAGAACATCACAGCGGGATAGGCTGTGCCGGATTTGACGTTTTGGTAGGGCGAATATTTAAGAAGATAGAAGAACTGTTTTTCGTTGTCGGAGGAGCCATATTCCGTCGTCCAGTAGGAGCCGACAAGGAATTTTTGGTAGCGGAGCATGTCGAGCAGCGGGTACTCGCAGAGAACGGCTGAAAACAGCTCAGGCCGCTGGATGATGGATGCACCCATGAGTAGTCCACCGTTCGATGCTCCTTCAACGGCAAAGTGCGCCGGCGATGTGTACTTGTTGGCGATCAGATATTCTGCGGCGGCGAAGAAGTCGTCGAAGACATTTTGCTTCTTGTCGAACATCCCCTGCTCGTGCCACCGCTCGCCATACTCGCCGCCGCCGCGGAGGTTGGGCATTGCAAACCATCCTCCCTGCTCAAGCCACCATGCGGTGGACGGGCTCCAGTAAGGCTCCATATCCACATTGAATCCGCCGTATCCGGTCATGAGCAGGCGTTCCGTGCCGTCGCGCTTCAGCCCTTTCTTCCCAGCGATGAATATGGGGATCTCGGTGCCATCCTTGGACTTGTAAAAAGCCTGGGTCAGCTCATATTGGTTTGAGTCGAACGGGGTCTTTGTCTGAAAAAAGATATCGCGCTTTCCAGTCAGCGTATCGATACGGTAGATGGTTGGCGGCACAATGAACGACTGAAAATTGTAGAAGCCGTAACGATCCGTCGTCCGGCCCACGACTCCCGATGAGGAACCAATGCCGTTGGAGTCAATTCTTCCAGCGGGCTTCCCATCCAACGTGTACGCAGTGGTTTCTGTTTTTACGTCTTTGAGGCGGCTGACATAGATTTTGCCGCCCACAATGGACCAATCGTTGATTACATCCGGGCCCTCGGCGACGATCGTCTTCCAGACATCAGGCATGATGCCGGGGTCGGCTTTGAGAATTCTTCCCTTGGGTGACTTGTAGTCCGTCTTTACGTACCACCCGCCACGCGCATAGATCGCATTGAATCGTGAGTCGATTCCCCAGACCAAGACTTCAAACGGCGATCCCGGCTTGGTGAGATCGCGATAGACGATGTCCACACGCCGGGCGGGGACGCCGCGCCTGATGGTTACGACGAGGTAGCGTCCATCGTCAGTGACCACGCCCGAAAAGAGATCGTCGCCGGTCAGTTCCTCTCCGCGAAACTCGTGGCCAAACAACAGGCTGTCACGGGAGACGCGTGTGCCTAGCGCATGCTGATACAGGAGCGTCCCTTGCTTGTTATTGCGGGCGTAATACAAACTGGCCCCGTCAGCCGCAAAGTTCACTCCAAAATAGCGAGCTGTGGGCAGTTCATCTTCAAGGGCCTTGCCGGTTTTGACATTGAAGATGTGGATGCTGGCTTCGTCTGCTCCGCCTTCCTGCACCCCATACGCCAGCAGTGTCCCATCCCGGGAGACATCTTCCAAAGAGACTGAAGTGTTGGGATCGCGGCCAAGCTTGGCAGGGTCAATGAGCCGCTCATCCTTCGAGGTTCCAGGTTGACCGGTCCAGTTTCTGCGCACGTAGATAGAGAACTGCTGCTCGCCCGCGAGGCGCTTGCGGAAAAAGTAGTTGTCTGCGCGCTCCAGGGGGATACGGCCCTCCGATACATTCTCCAACTCGTCAAGGTCGTCGGCGATTTGCGAGTGAATGCGGGCCTGCTTCATGTAGCGGATGGTATATGCATTCTGCGCATCGATGAAAGCTCGGGTTTCTAAGCTTCGGGCGTCTTCAAGCCATCGATAGCTGTCTGGGATCTTCGTGCCGAAGTAGTCGTCGGCGACAGATATGGCATCGACGGCGGGAGGGGGTGGCAATGTGATGCCCTCGCGCCCGTGAATGGTCTGGGCAACGGTTGTTGCGCCAAAGGCTAGCCAGACCGCCAATCCCAGTGCAAGGGTCCGCACCATGCGAGAGCCTCCTGAGAACAGGATACTTCGCGAGGAGGCATCCTGTTCGGCCGCGGCCCCAGTAGAATCAAGTCCAATGGCAGGCACACAACCAACTGAAACCCCAGTCACCTCGAGCTCGAGGTGGTCTCGCGCACTGGGAATGCTGCGCCCATCGCACGCGCATACCGCGTTTACGGCGACCATTCTGCTGATGGCATCGACGTTTCTATCGCGAATCATCGGCCTGGCGCGGGTGAAGTACATCGTCTGGCTTTTCGGGCGGGGTATGGAGGCGGATGCGCTGAACGGCGCATTCTACCTGCCAGACATGATTTCGTACTTTCTTGTGGGCGGCGCAGCATCGATCACCTTTGTCACCATTCTTACGCGGTATCGCGAAACGGGGCGCGAGGTAGAGGGCGAGCGGTCGCTGTCAGTGATTCTGACGACCATGTACCTGGTGCTGGGCGGAGCCATTGTGCTGGCAGAGATATTTGCTCCGTGGTACATCCATTGGTGGTTTCCGGGATTCAATGCGCAGAAGGCGGCGTTGTGCGTGCGCCTGACGCGGATACTGCTGCCGGCGCAGTTGTGTTTCTTTGCCGGTGGGGTATTTGGCGCGGTTCTGTTGGTGCGGAAACAGTTCAGCGTGCAGGCGGTGGCGCCGCTGATCTATGGGCTGGGCACCATTGTAGGTGGCGCGCTGTTGGTGCAGCGGATCGGTGTCTCCTCGCTGGCCATAGGCACGGTGGCGGGGGCTTTTCTTGGGCCGTTCCTCTTGAATTGGATTTTCGCGAAGCGGGCAGGTACGCATTACCGCCCGATTCTGGATTGGCACGACAAAGGGCTGCGCGAGTGGGTGCGGTTGTCGCTTCCGCTTATGGTAGGCGTCTCGCTGGTGACGGCTGATAGCTGGATCATCGGGCACTTTGCTTCGGGGACAAGCGGTGCGGTGTCGCTAATGAGTTATGCCAAGCAACTTTTTGCCGCGCCCATGGCCATGTTGGCGCAGGCGGCGGGAGCGGCTACGATGCCATTTTTCGCCAGCATGTGGTCGCAGAAGCGCCAGTTTGAATTCGCTACGGGAGTTGCAGATTCCGTTTCGCGGGTGGCGGCTCTGGGATTCCTGGCGGCTTCCGGCATGGTGGCCTTGGCGGTGCCGCTGGTTGAATTGCTGTTTCTGGGGGGACGCTTTTCAGCCGCGGATGCGCGGGAGTGTGCCGCATACTTCGCGGTCTTCTCGGTTTCGATGTTTCTGTGGTCCGCGCAGGCGATTTATGCGCGGGCGTTTTACGCTGCCGGCAACACGCTGGTGCCCATGGCAGCGGGGACGATTGTGACGGTGGTTTCGCTGCCCATTTATTACGGGCTCTACCGCTGGCATGGCGCGATGGGCCTGGCCTTTGCTTCGGACATTGGGATCGCACTGCAAACTTTGACGATCGCTTTGTTGCTTCACCAGCGGCGCATGGTGTCTTTAGCGAGCCTTGAATACCGGGAGTTGGGCCGATGCCTGGTGGCAGCGTTGTCTAGCGGCATCGGAGTCGCGGCAGTTCTTTGGGGCCTGGAGAGAATGTTGGGCTATCCAGGTAACGCACATTTGGCGGGCCAAATTCGATGGACAGACCTGGGATTGCTTGTGGTGGGAACCGCAGTTTGGATCACGATCGCAAAGCGGGTACTTGAAAAGACCGGATCTGCACTGCCGAGGGTGATGATGAAGCGGCTGGGATGGAGATAAGCGGTCGAAGTTAGTCGCGGTTGAGCGTCTCTATCTGGTTGAATCTTAAATGTTTGATGCATGGACAGGTTCTTGATTCTGAGCCGATTGCCATCCCCCCTCTCATCGTCTTCGGCTCGGTGGGTTGTGTTTTGGCTGCTTTCCTGGGAAAAAGTAAAACTGGCGCCTGCAGAGGCACAAGAGCCCCCGCAGGCGCGGAGGCTCTTGTGGTGGAACCGGTATGAATCGAAGTTACTGCGGAACCGGCTTGAGTATTTCGGGTGCGGCCGGNNTGTCGATGCCGCCCTTGAAGAAGGCGCCGTCTTCGATGCTGATGCGGGCGGCAGCCACGTCGCCGCTCAAAGAGCCCTCGGCGCGGATGTCCACGCGGTCGGAGGCAGTTACGTTGCCACGCACTTTGCCCAGGACGACGATTTCGCGTGCGATTATGTTAGCCGCGACCTGTCCGTTGCGGCCAACGGTGACGCGGTTGCCGGGAAGGTTGATGCTGCCCTCGACTTTTCCGTCGACAAAAAGCGACTCTGAGCCGGAGATCTCGCCTTTGATAAACAAGCCCTTACCGATGGTGGCCTGATCGCCGGCCGGAGTCGGCTGGGTGCGACTGGGGGCTTCAAAGGCTGGGGCGGGTGGAGCGGGGCGAGGAGGCTCCGGGGTGGTGTTGGTGTTGATCGGTCCTGATTGGCTGGGTTTCCACATTGCGCTCAAGGTAATTCCTTTTCTGTCCCGAAGGGACTGGGGGCTGCCAAGGCAGGGTCCATTGCCGCTGGCCCAAAAATCCGAATGTTGGACCGCCGGGCTATCTGATATCCGGCGACCCCAAGAGCGGCCACGAGTGGGATGCTTCCCCCTGGTGGTGCGCCATAACGTTTCATTCCCGCTATTTTAAGGCGGCGAGCCTGATTTTATCGAATGCGTGGTTAAACAAGGGCGACAGGTAGCCAATTGTGACAACAAATCGCCGCCAGTGCAGCATGCAACTTTGCGCGCTGCATGCTCCACGGCCCGATAACGGCGGGTGGTGCGCGCTCGCCTGTCAATAGCCTACTCTTACCGTATGACCGACCGTGAACTGGTGGTGCGGATTGGCCGCTCCACCGGGCAGAAAGCCGGATACAAGCAATTAGTTCGCGAACTGAGCCTTGGCGGCGGGCGGGAGCGGCGTCTGCTGCTGGAACAGTTGGCACGGCTGACAGCCCGCGGCGAACTGATCAAGCTCGATCGCGAGCATTGGAGCATTCCTCGAGCTGCGACCGGCGTAGGCGGCACGCGGGAAAATCTATCAGTCGGGCGGCTCGATCTGCATCGTGACGGCTATGGATTTGTGCGTCCGAACGTGCGACAGGCCTCAGGGCAGGAAGATATCTTCATTCCTCCGAATGAGATCAACGGCGCAATGCAGGGCGACCAGGTGCTGGTGGAAGTGGAGCCGCCAAAGGCCGATGGGCGGCGCATGGGCCGGATTGTCCGGGTGATTGAACGGCGCAACCCTACAGTAGTGGGAGTTTTCCACTATGCGCGCTCAGACAGAACGATGGGGCACAGTGTTGTTCCTTTTGACGAACGAATGACGCAACACATCCTGATCCCACCTGGGCAGGAGCTGCCACCGGCCGGGGAATCGGCCACGGCCCACCGCGTGCTTGGCAGCGAAGCGGCGACTCCAGACATTCACGACGATCTTGAGGGACTCGTCGTCGATGTCGAGATTACGAGTTGGCCCACGCCTACGAGGCCACCGGTTGGCCGCGTGATTGAGGTGCTGGGCGATCCGGATGACTTTGGCGTGGATGTGGAGATGATGATCCGCAAGCACCAGCTGCCGCGCGTGTTTCCGGAGAAAGTTTTGGCCGAGGCGCGGAGCGTTGCGCATCTGGATGAGACTGAAGCAGCAAGCCACCGCGATTTCCGATCGTTACCGATTGTGACGATCGACGGCGAGACGGCTCGCGATTTCGATGACGCGATCCTGGTGACCGAACGCAATAGCGGCTATGAATTGCAGGTGCATATTGCGGACGTGGCCGAGTACGTGTGCGCGGGGACAGACCTCGACCTGGAAGCAAGACTGCGGGGAACCAGCGTCTACTTTCCAGACCGAGCAATTCCCATGCTGCCGCGCGAACTTTCGACGGGTATTTGCAGCTTGCGTCCGGGCGAGGACCGGCTGGTGCTCAGTTGCATCATGCAGCTTGATTCCGAGGGCCGCATTGAGAGTTACGAGATTGTTGAAGGGGTGATACGGTCAGCAGCGCGCATGACCTACACGGAGGTTCACGCGATTCTGGAGGGCGATGGTGAAGCGCGCGCGCGCAATGAGGCGCTTGTCCCTGAGTTTGAGCGGATGCGGCTGCTGGCTGGGCTGATGAACAAGCGGCGCGAGGAACGGGGTTCAATCGACTTTGATTTACCTGAGCCGGTGATTGAGTTTGACGAACACGGGCAGATGCGCGGCGTCACAAAATCCGAGCGGACCTGGGCCAATCGGTTGATCGAGGAGTTCATGCTGGCGGCCAACGAGTGCGTGGCAACATGGCTTGAAGACCTGGGTGTGCCATCGCTCTATCGAATCCATGAGAAGCCGGAGGCGCGACGCGTAGTCCAGTTTGAGGAACTGGCAGCGGCATTTGGCTACTCGCTCGGCCTGGGCGCTTTGCCGGTAAAGCGCATTCAGACCCGCGGCGAGCGAAGAGACTCGCACGGCCGCGGACGCAATCCGCGGATGCACGAGGTGGCAGAAGACATTCCTGTAACGCCGCGCATGTATCAAAAGCTGGCCAAACGCATTGAGGGCAAGCCGGAGGAGCGCATCCTGAGCTACCTGATGCTGCGCTCACTCAAACAGGCTCGCTATTCGGAGATCAATGAAGGCCATTTTGCGCTGGCGGCGCCGAGCTATACGCACTTCACCTCGCCGATTCGCCGCTACCCGGATTTGATAGTGCATCGCATTACCAAAGCTCTGCTAAGACAGGGAGTGATGGGGAAGGGCGCGGTTGCGAAGGGCCGACACAGTTCGCCATGGACGCATCCGACTGAAGGGCTGCAAATCATCGGTAGTGAATACCACCCTACGCGCAAAGCCAACAACGCGCCAAGGACGGGGCACCCGGCGGCTATGGGAGGTGGAAGCTTTTCTGTCGAGGCGCCGATTCCCGAGGCGGAGCTGGCGCAAATTGCCGAAGAAACCAGCCTGACCGAACGACGAGCAGCGGAGGCCGAGCGCGAATTGATCGAGTGGAAGAAGGTTCGCTTCATGGAAGACCGGGTCGGCGAGGAGTTTGCCGCGTTGGTGCTGAACCCTGCGAAGTTTGGCCTGTTTGTTGAATTGACTGATATGTTCGTCGAAGGGCTGGTACCCATCGATTCGATGCGCGACGACCGCTACACATGGCGTGAAAACACGCACGAAGTGATTGGAGAGCGCACGGGACGCCGATTCCGAGCAGGAGACCGGTTGCAGGTAATCCTTGATCGCGTTCTGGCGCAGGAACGAAGACTGCAATTCTCGATTGTTGAGGAGGGGCTGATTCTGACTGGGAAGAAGCAGCCAGGGAAAGGTCTTTCCAAACCAAAGAAGATCAAGCGGGCAGATGGGGCGAAGCAGGTTTTGAAGGGAAAGAAGCGGTTTGGCGCGAGGGGCAAGCGCCGCCGTTGATGATCGGCCCCTTTTTGAGAGGCCGACCTTGGCGATGCCTGATTGAGAACCGGCTTACTTGTTGGCCATCTGCTCGGAAATGGCGCCGATGACGGGCAGCTTGAACTTGCCGCCGTTGACGGCCTTCAAGACGCAGATCAGCCAGATGATGAACAAGGTAAGTCTTACCGCTGCTACCACCAGATACCAGAGCCCGAACCCCCCAAAATTGCCAAAGGGAATCATTGTGGCCACGAACACCGAGAGAATAGCAAGCACGACATAGATGGCAAATGCCGCCACGTTGAGGAAGATGGACTGCCAGGCGTGGAAACGCACGTATGGGCTCGTGTTATAAGGCGGGAGGACCAGGAATACGATCGCCGGCACAAACGTCAAGTATGCGATTGCACCTGCGGCGTTGTCAGAGAGGCCAGACTGCGGAGTATCAGACATCATGGTTCCTTTCGTGGTCAGGAGTGGGGTGCGAATCGTTGGCCCTTCGGCCGCGCCAGATTGGGTAACTACGAGTAACCTGGGCCGAGAGCACGAGAAAAACGTTTACCTGGATCACCACTAGGAAAGCTTTGAAGTGAACGGTTGTCAAGCGCAATCTTTAGTTCGATGCGCCGATTAGTAACATGCAAGCACGAAAGTCTTAGCCCATCTGTGACTGTTCATCGAGGGTAGGTGAGAGGGCTTCAAGTAATTGCACATCGTTGTTGCGAACGTTACCTACTCGGTCGCCAACTGGCCAGGCGACCATCTCCTCTGCCGGGAAGGGGCGGAGCAAGTCTACGGGCGGCCTTGCGGGATCGCCGAGATCGAGCCAGCGTGAGTAATCATGCGGTTCGAGAATCACTGGCATCCGGTTGTGGATGGGCTCCATGATGGCGTTTGGATCGGTGGTGAGGATGGTAAAGGTTTCGAGAGCCGCGCCATCTTTGGGCTGCCAATGTTCCCACAGGCCGGCAAAGGCATAAGGATTGCGGGTTTTGAGAGCGATGGCGAAGGGGTGCTTTGTCTTGCTGTCAATCCGTTGCCACTCGTAGAACGCGTCTGCGGGCGCCAGGCAGCGGCGTTTCTTGAACGCCTCGCGATAGGCAGGTTTTTCGGCCACCTCTTCAGCGCGTGCGTTGATTGTGCTGTAGCCGAATTTGGCATCTTTGGCCCAGAAGGGCAGAAGCCCCCAGCGCATGAGGGCAATTTCGCGACCAACGGAGCCGCGGCTCAACCGCACCACCGGTTGCACGCTCTGCGGTGCCACGTTGTAGCTGGGCGCAAACCAGGGCATGTCTTCCAGCTCAACGCCGAACCAGTCGGCGAGAACCTGCTGCGTAGATTTACGGGCGAATCGGCCGCACATGATCAACTCCATGATGCAATGGGTTCACGCTAGTTGGCACGCATATTTTCAACGAGCCGACGGAAGCTTGTGGCTGGCGTAGGTGGAGGCGATGGCGGACGGCTTGCCTTTCTGGCCGCGGCGGGAAGCTTATCAAATACAATAGAAACTGACAGAAGAAACAGGGAGCATGACGAATGGCACACATGGTTTTCTGCACGCGGAACAAGAAAGAGATGGAGGGACTGGACGAACCTCCCTTCGATTCTGAATTTGGCCAGAAGATTTTCAAGAACGTCTCGAGAGCGGCCTGGGCGGAGTGGGTTGACCGGCAGAAGATGCTGCTGAATGAATATCGGTTGCAGCCCTGGACCCCGCAGGCGCAGACGTTTCTTGTGGAGCAGATGGAGGAGTTTTTCTTCGGCACAGGCACGGGTCTGCCCTCAGAATTTGTCCCGCCGTCGCACTGATCGTGGGCATGAGCCGGCAGATTTTTACATAAGAACCTGATGAGGATTGCGGGGCGGCCGATTGCCGCTTTCTCGACTTATGCCTTGCGGATCCTATGAGTTCCGCGTGCGGTGCGCAGGCGCAATGCCCGCGGCTCAACGCTACTGGTAGAATGGAAGTTGCCGCTTTGTGTGGCACTTCGCCACCTTGGCGCCGCCAACCCCATGGCCTCTTTGGCCGAACAAGAGAAGGACAAAACCCCCCTGTGACCCAGACGATACGCAATATCGCCATCATTGCCCATGTTGACCACGGAAAGACAACGCTTGTCGACGCCATGCTGCGTCAGTCGGGAACCTTCCGCGCCAATGAGCAGGTGGCCGACAGGGTGATGGACTCAAACGAACTGGAGCGGGAGCGCGGCATCACAATCCTGGCCAAGAACACGGCCATCGTCTTTGAAGGCGGGAAGATCAACATTGTGGACACGCCGGGCCACGCTGACTTTGGCGGCGAGGTGGAACGTGCGCTGAAGATGGTGGACGGCGTGATGCTGCTGGTTGACGCGGCCGAGGGCCCGCTGCCGCAGACGCGCTATGTGCTGGCCAAAGCGCTTGAGGCCAAGCTGCTGCCCATTGTGGTGATCAACAAGATCGACCGCCCCGACGCGCGGCCGCAGGAAGTGCTGAACGAAATTTACGATCTTTTCATCGACCTGGATGCGGACGAGTCGCAGTTAGATTTTCCGGTGCTTTATGCCGTAGCCAAGAACGGCACGGCGACTCTCGATCCGGCGGTGCCGGGCGTTGATTTGCAGCCGTTGTTCGAGACCATAGTGTCTACGATTCCCGCGGCTACAGGTGACTCTGAAGGCACGTTGCAGATTCTGGTAACGAACCTCGATTACTCCGAATACTTTGGCCGCATTGCTATCTGCCGCGTCTTTCAGGGAACTTTGAAGGCCGGGGACGACGTGACCATCTCCAAGCGAGATGGCTCGTTGCAAAAGACACGCATTACAAAGCTGTTTACCTTCGGCGGACTCAAGCGCATCGAGACCACAGAGACCACGATGGGCGACATTGTGGCCGTGGCCGGCGTGGAGGGCATCACCATCGGCGAAACNNACCATCGCCATCCAGTTCAGCGTGAACAATTCGCCGTTTGCGGGACGCGAGGGTCAGTACGTGACCAGCCGCAACCTGCGCGAGCGGCTGGAAAAGGAACTGCTGACCAACGTGAGCATTCGCGTTGAAGACACAGGCTCGCCGGACAGCTTCAAGGTGTTGGGACGCGGCGAACTGCAACTTGCAATCCTGATCGAAATGATGCGGCGCGAGAGCTTCGAGCTGATGGCAGGGCGGCCGGAGATCGTGACCAAGATGGTGGATGGCACGCGCATGGAGCCGGTGGAACATCTGACCATCGATGTGCCTGAGGCGTTCACGGGCGTGGTGATTGAGAAGCTCGGTCCGCGCAAGGGCGAGATGACCAAGATGCACAATCACGGCTCGGGCCGGGTGAGGATGGAGTTTCGCGTACCCAGCCGCGGGCTGATCGGGCTGCGCAGTGAGATGCTCACGGAGACGCGTGGAACGATTGTGATGAATGCGCTCTTTGACGGCTACATTCCTTACCAGGGCGAGATTCCGCAGCGGCCCACCGGAGCTTTGATCTCCGACCGGCAGGGCGTGACCACGACCTATTCGCTGAACAGCCTGCAGGAGCGCGGCACTCTTTTTGTTGGCTCAGGCGTTGAGGTTTATGAGGGCATGATCGTCGGCGAACACTCGCGCGACAACGACCTCGACGTGAACGTCGTCCGCGAAAAGAAGATGACCAACATGCGCGCGTCAAGCGCAGACGAGGCCATCCGTTTGGTGCCTGTGAGAGCTCTGAATCTGGAGCAGGCGATCGAGTTCATCGCCGAAGACGAGATGGTCGAAGTGACGCCGAAGTCGCTGCGTCTGCGCAAGAAGATTTTGCAGCAGAATCGGCGGCCAAAGCGGTGGGAAAAGGGACAGCCGGTTGGGTAAGACCGGACTTATGAGTTCGCTGGGATCCCAGGTCTCAGGATTGAGGCCTGGGGCACCCGCGTTGGACATCATGCACAAATAGACAATCCCCTGCAAAGTCCGCACTTGCTATACTTGTCGGACCATGGCCGGCTTCGTCATCGATACCTTCATCGGTTTCATCGTGCGATGGATGATTATCCTTTGGCGCAAAGCGGTTAGCGGCAAATGGCCCACTGTGGCAGGCACGGTTGTCCACTGTCAGTTTGAAAAGCATGGCTACAGCGGAAATTAAATAGTTCTTCAATACCAATGCAAGATGGACGTGGAGCGCTTTCACGGCGTGATGAAAAAGCCGCATAACTATCCCAACTATGCCGATGCCTTTGTGCGCCATTATCCGCAGACAGGAAATTAAGGATTCACGTCGATCCGCAAACCCCCGCCATGTCCTTCCCTGCTCTCGATTAGAGCTTCTTCTTCGCTTCCAGTACGCGCTCCAGGGCTTCTTCGGGTGTAGGACCGATCGCGGATAGGTGGCCCATCTTTCTTCCTGCGCGCGGGGCGTGTTTTTCGTAGAGATGCAGGCGGACTCCGGGGACAGCCAATGCGGCGGCGAAGTTGGGTTCGCCTTTGAGCCAAACGTCGCCGAGCAGGTTGACGATGGCGGCGGATGTGATCAGTGCGGTATCGCCCAGCGGAAGATTGCACACGGCGCGGACGTGCTGCTCAAACTGGCTGGTGACGCAGGCGCNNCGCGCTCGCTCTGGTGGTAGCTGTTGTGCGGGCGTGGCGCGAGCTCATTCACCAGCAGGTTGCCTTGCCTGCTGACGAACAGCTCGAGGCAGAGCAGGCCTTCAAGATCGAAACGCGCAATGATGGCCGCCGCAAGAATTTCAGCCTTCGATTCGAGCTCGGCGGGAATGCCGGCAGGCAAGACGCTCCAAGCAAGGATTTGGTTCTCATGGTGATTGCGCGCCGCCGAAAAAGTGCGCACTTCGCCCGAGGGATTGCGCGCGGCCATGACACTGATCTCAAGGTCGAGATCAAGAGCCTGCTCGGCGACAGCAGGTTGGCCGCCGATATTCTTCCAGGCGGCAGTGATGGATTCTTCGGTGGCGGGTGCATCGATTCCAATGCGCGCTTGACCGCGGCCATCGTAGCCTCCGCGGCCGATCTTGAGGAACACGCGGCCGCCTAGTGCTGCTACCGCTTCGTGGAGTTCGGCTTCGGTGCTGACCACGCGAAACGGGCCGACGGGAAAGCCTTCGCTGGCGAGCCAGGCTTTTTGCAGAGTCTTGTCCTGGATGATGCGAATCGGCTCGACCCCTGGGCGCAGCGGAGCAATGTTAGCAACGGCGGAGAGGGCGACGATGCCGATCTGTTCAATCTCAAGGGTCACAACGTCCGCGCCGTTCGCGAGCATCCGTGCCGCCCGGTGGTCGTCCCAGCGGCCAACGATGGTCTGGTCTACGACGAAGCTTGCGGGGCAGGCGGACTCGGGATCCATGACCCGGATGTGATAACCCATGGTGCGCGCGGCCATGGCTGTCATGCGGCCCAACTGGCCTCCGCCGAGAATGGCGATCAGGCCGCCGGGTTTCACGATTGGAGACTGTTGGTGGTGAGAAGCTTCAGAGTTGCTGCTCACCCGGGCAGCTCCTGTGCGAGCACTTCCTCGGTGCGGGCGGCGCGCCATGCTTCAAGCCGCGCGTAGAGTTCCCTGTCGGATACGGCGAGGATTTCTGCAGCCAGCAAGGCGGCGTTGGCTGCGCCGGGCTTGCCGATGGCCAGCGTTCCCACGGGAACTCCCTTGGGCATCTGAACGATGGAAAGGAGCGCATCAAGACCGGCTAATTGCGTGGCCGAAACGGGAACCCCGAGTACGGGAACCAGAGTCTTGGCGGCGAGCATTCCGGGCAGGTGGGCTGCGCCGCCCGCACCAGCGATGATGACGCGTAAGCCGCGTTCCCGCGCCGTCTCAGCGTATTTGAAGAGCCAGTCGGGGGTGCGATGCGCGCTGACGACGCGCGACTCGTGGGGAATGCCAAGTTCACGCAAAATTTCTACGGCAACCGAAAGCACCTCGTAGTCGCTCTTGCTGCCCATCACCACGCCTACCAGTGGCTGTTCGCTCATACGGCTGATTATACGAGGGTATGGGAAGCAGTAAGTGGAGGAAAACGTTGTGGCTGGGCGGAAGGGAATCAGAGTCGAGGGTTAATGATGGCGCCAGACCTCCACGGCCACTTCGATGGCAGCAAAGAGCACGCTGAGGCGCGAGAAAGTCCTTGGCGCGCTACCAGTTCTGCTCATGCTGCTCCATGCGCCTTTCAAGATCAGTAATGCGGCTGCCGTTGCCGTCGCCCATGAGTCCGGCCATCTGCGTCTTCAAATCGCTCATCACCTGAGCTTCAAATTCATTCATCATTCGCATTTGCCGGACTCCGTTGGGCACGGTTTGTCGTTGGTGGCCAACCCGTTCTTCACTGTCCAAGCGGGAGGTTAAGTACAGGGCGAGTCGCCCTGCCATAATCACAACATGCTGATTCTGGCCTCAGCTTCACCGCGACGGCGCGAACTTCTTACGCAGGCAGGGTTCACGTTTGAGGTGCAGCCCGCGCATATCCCCGAAGACCCGATGGCGAACGAGGACCCGATCGCGTACGTGGTGAGGCTGGCGCGCGAAAAGGCGCAGGCGGTATTTGGGCATGTCTCAGGGGGCGCGGAAGCTGCTGACGGACTAGCCGTGTTGGGAGCTGACACTACGGTGACTCTCGACAAACACATCCTGGGGAAGCCAGAAGACGCGGAGGACGCAGCGCGCATGTTGCGGCTGCTCTCTGGCCGCACGCATCGCGTCATCACCGGCGTGGCCGTGGTGACTGCAAGCTCCGTCGAAGTTGCGGCGGAGATCACTGGGGTTACGTTTCTGGATATGTCTGAAGAGGAGATTGCCGACTACATCGCGAGCGGCGAGCCCATGGATAAGGCCGGCGCCTATGCAATACAGGGACGCGCTGCGCGGTGGATTCCGCGCATTCAGGGCGACTACTTCAACGTGGTGGGATTGCCCATCTCGCTTGTGTCCACGCTGCTGGAAGGTGCAGGTTGCCGGGCCTCAGCCTCCAGAACTGTCATCGAACAGGCGAAGTTTACTTAGGTCTTGTAATGAGAATCGCTTTATCGTGGCGGCGTGCTCTTCAACGGTTGAGCGTTTCTGCGGATTGAAGGGAGTGAGAGTGGCGCTAACCGTTCAAGAACAGTTCGGGCAGATTGATATCTATGTTTTCGATCAGATTCTGCGAGGAAACATCGCGGCGGGTATGCGTGTGCTCGACGCCGGATGCGGCTATGGGCGCAACCTTGTGCATCTGCTGCGCGAGGGGTGCGAAGTGTTTGCAGTGGACGCGGATGCCGCAGGTATTGAGCATGTGCGCCAGCTTTCTGCAGCGCTCATGACCGGATTGCCGGTGGAGAACTTCCAAGTGGCGCCGATCGAGGAGTTGCCATTCCCCGATGGATTCGCGAATGTGGTGATTTGCAACTCAGTGCTGCACTTTGCAAGGGATGAGCCGCACTTTCGGAGACTGTTGGCTGAGCTTTGGCGCGTGCTGCGGCCTGGAGGAATGCTGTTTTGCCGGTTGGGTTCGCGTATTGGGATGGATTTCGAAGAGGTGAGAGAAGGCGTTTTTGTGGTCGGCGATGGTTCGGAATGGTTTCTGGTGGATGAGGAAATGCTTCTTGGATTGACCGAGGAGATGAATGCGGTGCTCGTCGACCCATTGAAGACGACGATTGTTCAAGACTATCGATGCATGACGACCTGGGTGACGAGAAAGCGCAGGACAAATGAGCCCAATTGAAAGGCGTTGCGAATCGGCGCCACATAAAAGGCGGAATTTACGGCGGGTGGATCTATAGCTCATTCTCAGGGTAAGTTTGGCCGCATTTTTTCTTGACATGAAGTCTATACTTGTTTACTCTATGCCTGTAGTGAACAAGCCTATGACTGAATCGACTACTCGCGATCTCTTTCCCGGTGCGCTCGAGATGATGATTCTCGAGTCGCTTCGCCGCCAGCCAGCCCATGGATACGCGCTGGTCCAGCACATTCAGCAGCGATCCAACGACCTGCTTCAGGTGGAAGAGGGATCGCTGTATCCGGCGCTACAGAGGCTGCTCAAAGCCAAGCTGGTGAAGGCCGATTGGGGTGTGTCATCCACAAATCGCCGGGTCAGAACCTACCAGATCACGGCTGCAGGCCTTCACCATCTGGAGCAACAGATTTCCAGCTTCGAACGTATGTTTGAAGGCATATCGCTCGTCCTCAATCCAGGTAGGTCCCCAGCCAGCTAGGAGGAATGCCGAATGAACTGGATGCCGACCCTCTTTCGTCGCCGCAAACTCTTCGACGATCTCTCGGAAGAGATGCGACTGCACATTGAAGAACGTGTTGAACAGTTGAAGGGTGAGGGCATGAGCCCAAAGGAAGCAGAACGGCAGGCGCGGATTGCATTCGGCAACCTGGCGCTTGTTGAGGTGCGCAGCCGCGACGTGTGGCAGTGGCCCACGCTGGAATCGATCTGGGCCGATGTGCGATTTGCACTGCGCCAACTGCGCAAGTCTC
>PLKU01000375.1:2233-6175 GCA_003140705.1 Acidobacteriaceae bacterium | reverse complement strand
CAGTCGCGCTGCGCCTTGCGGATTGGGACTCCGTGCTCACCATGCTTCGCCAGGCCAACCTCGGCGACGCCGACAAGACACCCAACCTGCATGCCCTTGCCGTGGCACTCAGCGAATTCGCCCGCGGAATGAAAGCGCTGGAAAACAATGATGTCGCCGCCGCCCAGGCCGCCTCCGATCGCATGGATATTGGCCTGTGGCGAGCCCAGCAGCAACAGGGCAATTCGCCCATAGACTCCAAGAAAACGGCCGACACAAAAAAGGACAAGGACGCGAAGAAGGACGAGCCCGTCATGCTGCTCATCTCGCCCGATGCGCTCTCCGCACCTCTGCTCAAGAGCCTTAACGTCGCCTCGCTGGAACTGCAGGCTGGCATACTCGCAGGACAAGGCAAGCTCGAGGCGGCGAAAAAACTGTATGCCTTCGCACGCCTTCAGGAGAAGAAGCTCGGCTATCACGAGCCGCCGTTCTCCATTCGCCCCGTCGGCGAAAATGAAGCCGCCGCCCTCATCCGCGCAAAAGACTACGCCGGAGCCAAGGCTGCCTACGAAGCTGCATTGGTTGAACGCCCTAACTCCGGCTTCGGCTTGTATGGCCTCGCCTATGTCGAAGAGCTTTCCGGCGACAATGCTGGCGCGCGCGAAGCCTACGCCGCCTTCCTCGAAGCCTGGCCCTCCGCCGACCCCACGCTCCCCCAAGTCACTCACGCCCGCGAAGCGCTGGCAACGAGTGCNNAAAGTAAATCGCGCCCCCGGCATGCCAACGAAGTGCGACCTCAGTCGCGCGCTGCCACTGCACCGGCCATTCTGCGCGCGTTGACATCCCGCATGGGAGGCATGCCGAAGAATCGGCTGTATTCCCGATTGAACTGGCTCGCACTCTCATAACCAACCTCAAACGCGGCGCTAGCAGCATCGAGGCCCTCGGTCGTCATGCGCACGCGCGCCACGTGAAGGCGCAGCCGCTTCTGGTACTGCAGCGGGCTCATCGCGGTAAGCGACCGGAAATGATGGTGAAATGTCGAGACGCCCATCTGCGCTACCGAGGCGAGATCTTCCACGCGCAGTGGTTTGGCGAAGTTTGCCTTCAGCCAAGTCACTGCCTTCGCCGTGCGGTTGCTCTGTTCGCCCAGTGTGGCGATGGCCCGAAGATGCTTGCCCAGCGGCGAACGCAGCAGCCTGTAGATGATCTCCCGCTGCATCAGTCCGCCCAGGAAGGGAATGTCGCCGGGCTTATCCAGAAGATCCATCAGCCGGCAGCAGGCGCCAAGCAACTCCACGGGGGTTTTGCCAACCGCCATACCCCGCGTGCCCGAGGCCACCTCAGTGGCGAGGAACTCGTGCTGGCTCAGAATCTCGCGTACCAGTGGCATCTCGAGCTTGAGTGCCAGAGCCAGAAACGGTTCGTTCTTTGATGCCCTGGTGATCTGGCCCACCACCGGCAGATCCACTGAGNNCAGAAAGGTGGAACCATCGCAGAGGTGGGTCGTGCCGCCGACGGTGATGCGCTTCTCTCCCATTACGCAGACAACCAGTTCGGGCTCGTAGGCGGCGGAATAGCATTCTGTCGGCGCACTTCTGCGTGAGAGTCTCAAGCCCGGCACATCGGTAGACACCAGACCCGCGACCGGAATGTGGGCGGCGATCTTGCGGGCCAGCTCCGCTCTCATCCCAACCACCGCTGTCTCCCCGATTGCATCCAAATATTTTGACCCTTTCACCGGCCTCGCTCCTTCACCTCCAAGTTAACGCTGAATTCATGAATGTGTGCACAAAAATGTATGCATCGACAGGATTAGGCAATAGATTGGCATTATCAGGATACCGCTCCGGCGGCGGTCTTTCGTAGTCTGATGTACGAGCAACTTGTTCGCAAATCTGCCCGGGAATCTGAGGTAACTTCATGTACAAGGCAAACGCTTATTCCGTAGCCAGCGCGACATCGCCGTTTGCATCGTCCACCATCGAACGGCGCGATCCCAAAGAGCACGACGTCCAGATCGAAATCCTCTTTTGCGGCATCTGCCATTCCGACCTCCACCAGGCACGAAACGAGTGGAGCGGACTCATGCCCACCGTTTACCCCTGCGTTCCCGGCCATGAAATCGTCGGCCGCNNGACTCCGACGGCACCTGCCCGGAGTGCAAGGCCGGCTTCGAGCAGTTCTGCTCCAATATGACACTGACCTACAACTTCCCCGACGAACACACCGGGAGCGTCACATATGGTGGCTACTCTGACAGCATTGTCGTCAGCGACCGCTTCGTCCTGCACGTCCCCTCGAATCTCGATCTCGCTGGAACTGCGCCGCTGCTCTGCGNNTCTTCACAACCTCGCCCGGCAAGAAGGAGGATGCCCTCCGACTCGGCGCCGATGAGGTCGTGATCTCACGCAACGCCGTCGAGATGGCGAAGCACGCCGGCAGCCTCGACTTCATTCTCGACGCCGTTGCCGCCGAACACGACATCAACGCCTTCATCGGCCAGCTTCGCCGCGACGGCAACCTCACTATGGTGGGCGCCCCGGAAAAGCCACTTCCCGTCTCCGTCTTCGGCCTCATCTTCGCCCGCCGCAGCTTCTCTGGCTCGCTCATCGGGGGCATTGCAGAAACCCAGGAGATGCTTGATTTCTGCNNTACCGCTTCTCCATCGATATGGTTTCGCTCAAATCTGAATAACGCAGAATCATGCACCGCCGATTGGCTTCACATCGACTCGAAGTTCCAAAGCAGTTCTGAATCATTGTCAGGAGAAACAAATGCAGAAACGCAAGTTAGGCAACAGCAATCTTGAAGTATCCGCCCTCGGCCTCGGCTGCATGGNNGAACGCGGCGTCACCTTCTTCGACACCGCGGAAGTCTACGGCCCGTTCAACAACGAAGAGCTCGTCGGCGAAGCTCTCGAGCCCTTCCGCGGTCAGATCGCCATCGCCACCAAGTTCGGCTTCGACATCAATCCCGACGGGAGTCGCGGTCCCAGGCCGGTCAACAGCCAGCCCGAGCACATCCGGCATGCCGTCGAAGGCTCGCTCAAGCGCCTCAAGACCGATGTCATCGATCTCTACTACCAGCACCGCGTCGACCCCGACGTGCCGATTGAGGACGTGGCCGGAGCGGTAAAGGGTCTCATCGCCGAGGGAAAGGTCAAACACTTCGGTCTGTCTGAAGCTGGCGCCAAGACGATCCGCCGTGCCCATGCCGTTCAGCCCGTCGCTGCCCTGCAGAGCGAGTACTCCCTCTGGTACCGGACGCCGGAAGAGGAGATCATTCCTACACTCGAAGAGCTCGGTATCGGCTTCGTCCCGTTCAGCCCCCTCGGCAAAGGTTTTCTGACAGGAAAGATTGACGAGAGCAGGACGTTCGACTCAACCGACATCCGGAGCAGCATACCGCGGTTTGCACCGGAGGCCCGCAAGACCAACCAAGCAATGGTCGATTTGCTCGGCACCGTCGCTGCGCAGAAGAAGGCAACGCCTGCGCAGATCGCTCTCGCCTGGCTGCTGGCGCAGAAACCGTGGATCGTGCCTATCCCGGGCACCACCAAACTCCATCGCCTTGAAGAAAACATCGGATCTGTCTCAGTCGAGCTTTCCGCAGACGACCTTGAACAGATCGAAGACGCCGCCGCAGAGATCAAGGTGCAAGGCGCACGCTACCCCGAGCACATTGAGAAGATGACCGGCCTCTAAACAGTATTGAACCGCGCTCTCGTGCATTCGTTTCTTCGCTGAATGCACGGGAGCATCAATGAGGAGAAAACCAAGAATGGAAATCAAGAGAATCGGAACTGAGCCATCCGGCAAGGGGCCGGCAGATTACTTCACGGGAACGGTGCGAGTTGACATGTTGTTCAGCGCACCCGATCCAGCCCGCGTCGTGAGCGCAAGCGTCACCTTTGAGCCGGGGGCTCGCACTGCCTGGCACACCCACCCCCTCGGGCAAACA
>PLKU01000375.1:0-2174 GCA_003140705.1 Acidobacteriaceae bacterium | reverse complement strand
GCCTCAAGTTTTCAGAGTTTATGGTGGAAACGGTAGGAATCGAATCAAAGGTTAACGTATTTTCAACAACATGCAGGTCAGCGGATGACACCTCGGGTCATGCAAAACAGCCTAAATCCGATGAACAGAGCGCAGACTGGGCGTGCCTTAAGATCGCGGAGCATGAGAGTTTAACGAGGGCTCTGATAACGTTGCCGGGGCTTATTATGACAACAGCTTAATGAGACCCTTCAGCTACGTTGATGTGGCCACGGATGAGGTGAACACGGCGGCCTTGCGGGTGTCTGAGCTTGCGTTCCACAGCAATGGAGCGCAAGCAGAGCGCGGGGTCCACCTAAGATGTTGATTTTATGGTGGACGCGGTAACTACCAAATACGATCATTATATGATTTATAACCATATAGTTACTTCGATGAATCTCTTACGGTTGCCCCCAATGTTGCCCCTCTAAATGAGATGTTGGTCGCCATGGTTGCGCCGCAAGCCTTTCTACCGCTAAATGAATCAACCAATCGCAATGTTGCGGAATCTGGTTCGTGACCACGGAGTCGCAGGTTCAAGTCCTCTCCCCCCCAACTAATGGTTTCAATATCGTACAGACAATTCATTTCGATCAGAAAACGAAAAGTAGTTGATTTTGTTGCCCTCAGAGCACTCAAGATCAATAAACGAAGGCCCCCTGGCCAAGAGCTCCCCGCGCGTGCGCGGAGCCGCGCTGACGCTGGCACTGTCAAGTACGTTCTTGCAGTTTGAGAATGAGTGCGAGGTGCGGCATTATTCTCTGCCGCAACCACGGCCTACTTGCATCGAGAGCAAACGTTCGGCATACAATGGTCGCATTGCCAGTCCAACCTATCCGCGCGGATTCCGGGCCGCATGACCCGGGTGTCGTCACGGCCAACCGGATCTCTCCGCTCATGCTTGGCGTGTGCCTCTTGCTTTTGCTGGCCTTTTGTACGGCGACCGTCTTCGTGCAGGCCGCCTGGGCGCTTCAGTCCTTTCAGATAGGCATCTTCGTTCTTCTAGTTGTTTACCTTGTGGCAGGGGTTCGAAGCGAGAAGAGCCCTTTTGCCGGTGGGCTGGCGCAATGGTTCGTCTACGCAATCCCCATCTGGGGTTTGGTACAGATTGCGGGGCATACTACCGCCTCGACCTTCGAGACTCGCGCGAGCGTCTTGAGATGGGCGGCTCTTGCCGGGGTGTTCTTTCTAAGTCAAGTCTTCGGCAGCACCAGGTCAGCCCAGCGCGACTTCCTCAGCGTATTTCTTTCATTCGCGACAGCGATGTCTGTGCTCTGTTTGTTGCAGCTATCTACTTCCGAGGGGCGCGTCTTCTGGATATTCCCGACGGGGTATCCTGAGGCTTTCGCAACATTCGCATCTCCCAACAGCTATGCGCAGTTTGTGGAACTGGCCCTGCCAATCGCTCTTTGGCGAGCTCTACACGAGGGCTGGCGCTCGTGGTGGTATGCTCCCGCGGGCGGCTTTCTCTATGCCTCTGTGATCGGCTCGGCTTCGCGCACGGGGACCGCACTCTGTACGGCTGAGCTTCTGGCTATGCTGGCAATTGGACTCGTGAGGTTCCGCGACCCGGAGACGGGCCTGCCGACTCGCTCAACGACGGCACTGCTGGCGGTGATCCCGGCCCTTGCAGTGGTTTTCGCTTTCGCCGTGGGATGGGAGAGCGTCTGGCTCCGCTTTCAGCAGGATGATCCATTTAGGGTGCGTCGGGAGTACATCACTGCTGCCGTGGATATGGCAAAGCAGCGACCCTTGACAGGGTATGGCCTGGGGACTTTCCCGAAGGTCTACCAGCGATATGCAATCAAGGATTTTCCGTTCTATGCCAATCATGCCCACAACGACTGGGCGGAGTTTGCCGCCGAGGGTGGAGTTCCTTTCCTGCTGATGGTCCTGATTCCCTTTGCGGTTGCTGTTCCCGCGGCGATTCGGAATCCATGGGGACTNNGCACGCATGCGATGATTTTCCTTTTCCGCGGCCGGCGGTGTCGGGGTGGATGTTTGCAATTCTCGGCCTGCTTTACATGACGCGAACGCTGGATCGGAAACGCCTTCGGATTGCCGGGCCGCCAAGAGCAGATGTACTGCCGCCGGTGATCTGACGAATCGGCCCTTGGCGAACGGACGTTAAGAGCGGGAAGCTATGGAGTGAA
>PLKU01000559.1:2814-4355 GCA_003140705.1 Acidobacteriaceae bacterium | reverse complement strand
GTGCTGGTGAAGGTGGCGTCGACTGCCGTTGTGAGCCAGTTGCTGGGACTGACGCGCGAGCAGACGATTGCCGCTGTTTCTCTGGCATGGGTAGATGGGCAGAGCCTGCGCACGTACCGACACGCGCCGAACACGGGATCGCGCAAGAGCTGGGCCGCGGNNCTCCCAACACCGGCTCGCGCAAAAGCTGGGCGGCGGGCGACGCGACGAGCCGGGCGGTGCGGCTGGCGCTGATGGCGAAGGCAGGCGAGATGGGCTACCCTTCCGCGCTGACAGCGAAGACCTGGGGATTCTACGACGTTTCGTTCAAGGGGCAGCCGTTCCAGTTCCAGCGGAGCTATGGAAGTTACGTCATGGAGAACGTTCTGTTCAAGATCAGCTATCCGGCGGAGTTCCATGCGCAGACGGCGGTAGAGGCCGCCATGGCGCTGCGCGCGAGGCTTGGTAGCCTGGGCAAATCGGCGGACGATATTCGCGCGATCACGATTCGCACGCACGAGGCTTGCTTGCGCATTATTGACAAGAAGGGGCCACTGGCAAACCCCGCGGACCGCGACCATTGCGTGCAATACATGATCGCGATTCCGCTGCTGTTTGGAAGGCTCACTGCGGCGGACTACGAGGACGAAGTAGCTGCCGACTCTAGCATTGATTCGTTGCGGGCGAAGGTGCGATGCGTCGAGGAACCGTCGTTCACGGCGGATTATCACGACCCGGAGAAGCGCTCGATTGCCAACTCTTTGCATCTGGAATTGAATGACGGGACGGTGCTACAGGAGACGGTTGAGTATCCGATTGGGCACAAGCGAAGGCGCGAGGAGGGCTTGCCTCAGCTGGTGGAAAAGTTCAAGACGAACCTGCGGCGGCGCTACGTTGAGGGTCGCCGAGGAAGGATTCTTGAGGCGTCGCTGGATCAAGAGCGGCTGGAAGCGATGCCGGTGAATCAATACCTGGATCTGTACGCGGTATAGCACTGGGCCAGCGCAGCGGAGGGTGCGGTATACTCCAGACGCAACAGAAGCACGGAGGTTTTACGATGCGTTTAGATGCAATTTTGAAGTTGGCGGCGGCTGGGGTGATGGCCGGGGCGGTTTTGACGGTTCCTGCAGCAATGAACGCTCAGGGAACAGATACAGTTCTCAAGCCGGCGGACACGCAAAAGCTGTTGCCGGCGGGCGTATTTTATCGCGGGCAGTCGGCACCAACGCAACTAAGGAATTCCGGCGGCGTGAAGTTTGCCGATGGCTTCTATGTGCTGGCAACACTGGTAGATACGAGCGGCTACTCGACCGATTTGCAGGTGAAGTATCAGGCATATTTCATCACCGAGGTTCCAATCAAGGTGGGTGGCCAGAACCTGGCAGCGGGCATCTACGGTGTGGGCTTTGTGGGCGATAAGTTCCTGGTAACCGATGTGGGCGGGCACGACGTGCTGACCGCGAACACGGCTGAGGATCCGGAACTGAAAAGGCCGATGCCTCTGCAAGTGATGGCGGATGCGGGTGGCGGATTCAGGCTCTATGCCGGACGCAAGTATGTGA
>PLKU01000559.1:0-2738 GCA_003140705.1 Acidobacteriaceae bacterium | reverse complement strand
TTGGAGCAATCAGATGCCGCTTCAACTGACAGTGAACAACGTAGTCAAGTCGGTGGATGTGTCGCCAGACACGCCGCTGTTGTGGGTACTGCGCGATGTGCTGGACCTGAAGGGCGCCAAGTTCGGATGCGGAATGGGCATCTGCGGCGCATGCACGGTGTTGGTGGAAGGACGCGCGGTGCGCTCGTGCACTACGCCGGTGAGCGCCGCGGTGGGCCTTCCAATCACCACCATCGAGGGGCTGTCGCCGGACGGCCTGCATCCCGTGCAGGTGGCATGGGAGAAGCTGGACGTGCCGCAATGCGGCTACTGCCAGGCTGGCCAGATCATGGCGGCCACGGCGCTACTGGCGAGCACGCCTCATCCCACGGACGCGGAGATTGATGCGGCCATGAGCGGCAACCTTTGCCGTTGCGGGACGTATCCCCGAATTCGCCAGGCGATTCACGAAGCCGCTGGCACAGTTGCCACCACCAACAGCTAGAAGGGAGGCTCGAATCATGCGCATCGATCGCAGATCATTTCTCCAACTGAGCGCCCTTGCAGGCGGAGGACTCACTCTGGGTCTTTATCGGACGCCACTTGCGGCAGCTCAAAGGCCAGGTGCGCCGCCCGACCTGACGCCGCAGACCTTCATCAAGATTGCTCCGGATGGCGTGGTAACCATCATGGCGCGTGCTTCAGAGTCAGGTCAGGGCATGCGCAACATGCTGCCCATGCTGATTGCGGAAGAACTGGACGTGGATTGGAAAGACGTCCATGTGCAGCAGGCCGAATTGAACGAAAAGATCTACGGCGGGCAGTTTTCCGGGGGATCCGCGAACACGCCACAAGGTTGGGAACCGATGCGCCGCGTGGGTGCAGCCGGGCGCATGTTGCTGATTACTGCTGCCGCGCAGACTTGGGGAGTGCCAGAAGCCGAGTGCACAACGCAATCCGGCCGTGTGATCCATGCCGGTTCAGGGCGCTCGCTCGGTTATGGAGAGCTGGCCGACAAGGCGGCAGCTCTGCCCCCGCCCGCGCTGGGCAGCGTGAAGCTGAAAGACCCGAAGGATTATCACATCATCGGCCACTCGCAGGCGGGAGTTGACACCCACGCAATTGTGACGGGCAAGCCGCTCTTCGGCATTGATGTGCAACTGCCGGGAATGTTGTATGCGACCATTGAAAAAGCTCCTGTTTTTGCCGGGAAGGTGAAGAGCGCAAACGTGGAGGAGGTGAAAGCTCTGCCGGGCGTGCGCCATGTGCTGGTGATTGACGGAGGGATCACTCCCGCCGCGTTCACGCCATGGGAGCCAGGCATGGAACCGGGCATTGCCGTTGTGGCAGACACCTGGTGGCAGGCACAAAAGGCTCGCAAACAGTTGAAGGTTGACTGGGACCTCGGCCCGGCAGCCACACAGAGCACCGAGGTCTTCAAAAAACGGGCGGAAGAGCTTTTGCAGGCGACGCCGGGAACTACGGTGCGCAAGTATGGCGACGTGGACGCGGCGCTGAAGGCCTCGGCAAAGGTAGTGGAAGCCACCTACCAGTATCCGTTTATTGCGCACGTAACGATGGAGCCACAGGGCGCCACTGTGCACTGGAAGGACGGCAAGTTGGAGATGTGGTCGACAAGTACGCTGCCTGTGGACGGGCGTGGCCTTGTCGCCAAGACGCTTGGCATCCAAGAGAGCGACATCACGACGCACATGGCGCGCTCAGGAGGGAGCTTTGGGCGTAGGCTGCAGAACGACTATGCCGTTGAAGCTGCCTGGATCGCCAAGCGCATTGACGCGCCAGTAAAGTTGCTGTGGAGCCGCGAAGATGACATTGCACACGACCCTTTCCGTCCAGGCGGAACGGTTGGCCTGAAAGCAGGGCTTGATGCGCAGGGCAAGATCACTTCATGGCGGCATCACCTGGTTACATTTGGCGATGCAAAGCATTCGGCTTCTGGCGGTGGCATTGGATCTGACACCTACCCCGCAGGTTTTCCTCCGGCTTACGCGCTCTACACCTCTGCGCAGCCGCTGATGCTGCGCGCTGGAGCGCTGCGCGCGCCCGGTGACAACGCCTACTGCTGGGTGGCGCAGTCCTTTCTTGACGAGGTGGCTCATGCGGCCGGCCGCGATCCGCTGGAGTTCCAACTGGAGTTGCTGAGCAACAAGAAGTCACCCTGGTCCGCGAGCGAGCGCGATGCCGTGGGTGACCATGAGCCGGTGGGCCAGTCCATTCTTATCCCGGAGCGATATAAAGGCGTGCTGGAGCTGGTTGCGGAAAAATCTGGTTGGGCGAATCGCCGCAAGGAACCTGGGCGCGGCATGGGAATTGCCGCCTGGTTCTGCCACCTGGGCTACTTTGCTGAAGTGGCGGATGTGAGCGTGGACAAGAACAACAAGGTTACCGTGCACAAGGTCTGGGCCGCTGGCGATGTGGGCAGCCAAATCATCAATCCGCAGGCAGCCGAGAGCATGGGATTCGGCGGCATCATGGAGGGGTTGGGGCACATGGGTCAGGAGATCACGCTGGTGGATGGCGTGATCCAGCAGTCGAATTTCCACAACCATCCCCTGATGCGGATGAGGCAAACGCCGAAGATGGAGGTTTATTGGCGCAAGACGGACTACGCGCCAACAGGTCTTGGTGAGCCGACGCTTCCGCCGATTCTGCCTGCGGTGGGCAACGCGATTTTCGCGGCCACCGGGAAGCGAGTTCGGACGCTTCCGCTGGCTCGGAGCGGGTTTAGCTGGGCTTGA
>PLKU01000426.1 GCA_003140705.1 Acidobacteriaceae bacterium | reverse complement strand
CCTTGTTCGCCCGGCAGGCAATCCCCTGCTGCTCTTTGGTGGAGTTGCGCTGGTGACCGTGGCAATTGTCCTGGACGCCGCTGCCTATCGTAAACGCGAGGCCAAGGCGACGACAGCCCGCGGCATTGTCCTGAGCCTCGTAGCAGGGGTGCTGATGGGGCTCTTCTATCCACTGGTTGCGCGCGCCCTCGCTGGTGATCCCACGCACACGCCTGGCCCGTATGCTGTTGCCTATTTCTTTGCTGCCGGCGTTCTGATCTCAACAGTGCCCGCAAACTGGCTGCTCATGAAGAAGCCACTTGATGGCAAGCCACCTGTGACGCGCGCGGAATACTTCAATGCGCCGCTCGGCTGGCATCTGGCAGGCTTTCTGGGCGGAGCGATCTGGTGCACCGGCGGCGTGGCCAACTTTGTAGCCTCCGGAGCCCATCTCGTAGGTCCAGCTGTCTCCTACTCCATCGGCCAGGGAGCGACCATGGTATCCGCATGCTGGGGTGTCTTTGTCTGGCACGAATTTGCCAAAGCGCCCAGCGAGGCCAAGCGACTGCTCCTCTACATGTTCATCTTCTTCGTGCTCGGTCTCACTGCCGTGGCCCTGGCGCCGCTTTACTGAACGCACAACACTGCTATGAACATCGCCCAAAAGCCAATCGTCGTTGTCGGCAGCGTCACCATGGATATGGTCACGCGCGCCAAGAATATTCCTCGTGTCGGCCAGACATTGATCGGCACCGGCTTTGAAACTACGCCCGGCGGCAAGGGCGCGAACCAGGCGGTTGCGGCTGCTCGAGTGGGCTATCCAGTGAAGATGGTGGGCATGGTAGGCCAGGACGTCTATGGCCCGGCCTTACTGGAAAACCTGACGCACGCCGGAGTGGGAACCGATGCCATGGAACCGGTTGCCGGCCCCTCGGGGCTCGCGCCGATCTTTCTGGCCGAGAACGGGGATAACGCAATCATCGTCGTCCCTGGCGCAAACGGCAGGGTTGACCCCGCCTACGTTGATCGCCACGCCGCTCTGATCCGCTCCGCGGGTATGGTCCTCTGCCAACTCGAGATTCCGATGGAAACCCTCAGCCATACCCTCAGCCTGTGCGCACAGGCTGGAGTTCCGGTCATGCTCGATCCTGCACCAGCCGCCGCATTGCCAGAACCAACGTGGAAGCAGGTTGCATGGTTCACTCCCAACGAAACTGAAGCCGCGTTCTACCTGGAGAATGAGTCGAAGCCGGAAGAAGCAGCGCAGCAGTTGTTGGCAAAGGGCCTGCGCGGCGTCGTCCTCAAGCGTGGCGGAGAAGGGGCGTATGTGGCGATTGCAGGCGGAGAATCGGGCTGGGTGCGGGCTTTTCAAGTCGAGGCGGTCAACACCGTTGGCGCAGGAGACTGCTTCAACGGAGCATTCGCGGCAGCCTTGCTCGAAGGCCACGACCCATTTGCTGCGGCGCGCTTCGCATCAGCAGCGGCGGCCATCTCCGTCACTCGACCGGGCGCTCAAGCCTCCATGCCCTCCAGGGCCGAGGTAGACGCCTTTCTGGCGGCCCACGCATGAGATTTCCTGGCCCCTCCCTCTCCAAAGCCGGATCAAGACTAAGGAATCTGTGCCGCGTGCATCGCGGAATCACCCTCGGTATTTCTCTGTGCGCAATCGCTCTCTGTGCCACAGCGCAGGACACGCAGTATCCGGCCAGGGGTCAGCAGATTCCTGTTCCCGACTGTATGAACCTCCACTACGCCTGGGATGGCGTGCTCCAGGCGCCTTGCCTCACGTTTACTCATGATCGTTGGCTGCGAGATCTCCAGCACTGGCGCTCGGAGAGGCGGATTCGCGTTGCCTACGACCCATGGCGCTACGAACTGCCTGCTCTCCACTGGACCCAGTCAAGCTTCATCCAGCCGCAGATGATGGTNNGGGCATCGACGACCGCAATCAGTTGGAAATGGTCATGTCGATGCCAGGCGGGATCGACGGCGTCCGAAAGATGGTTGCCGACTTTCATCGCCGCGGGGTGCGGGTTCTCTTCCCCATGATGATGTGGGACGAAGGCACTCACCCGCCGCCCAATTCCTGGCCCCAGGACATCGCTGAGTTGATGAAGCAGATTGACGCCGATGGCATCAATGGCGACACGCAGGACGGCGTGCCGCTGGGCTTCTCGGTTGCTGCGGAGAAGATTGGCCACCCGCTCGCCTTTGAGCCTGAAGTCAGCCCCAGTGACGAGGCCCTGAGTTGGAATGTGATGACCTGGGGCCAGTACAGCTTTCCCTTCATTCCAATGGTGGACAGGTTCAAATGGCTGGAAACTCGTCACATGGTCAACATCAGCGACCGCTGGAACCCTGACAAGACCAGCGATCTGCAATTTACATTCTTCAACGGCGTGGGCTGGGAGAGCTGGGAGAACGTCTGGGGGATATGGATCGGCATTACGCCACGCGACGCAGAGGCAACTCGGCGTGTTGCGGCAATCGAGAGAGGCGTGGCGCCATTCCTGGTCAGCCCCGACTGGGAGCCGCTCTATCCCACCCGCAACTACGGCGTCTATGCCAGCCGCTGGCCGCTGGGCAGTGATGCCGTATGGACGATCGTCAACCGCAACAGCTATGACATCGCAGGACAGCAGATGGATGTGCCCGTTACAGCGGGTATACGCTACTTCGACCTGTACCACGGCGTGGAGTTGAAGCCTGAAACCGACGGTCAAACCGCCGTGCTCAGCTTCGACATGGAGGCCAGCGGTTACGGCGCAATCCTCGCCACTCCCAACGAGCCAGGTGAAGCGATGAAAGCTCTGATGCAGCGCATGGCTGCGATGACCAAAGAGCCGCTCGCCAGCTTCTCACATCAACCTGCGATTTTGCCACAGAGCATGGTACCGATACGGCCAACCAGCCCTGCAAGCGAGGCGCCTGAAGGCAT
Source organism: Acidobacteriaceae bacterium (assembly GCA_003140705.1). GTDB lineage: Bacteria > Acidobacteriota > Terriglobia > Terriglobales > Acidobacteriaceae > Telmatobacter. The sequence goes on along the minus strand of PLKU01000426.1, from coordinate 9,313 downwards.
GATCAAGATTCCCGGTGGTCTGTTTGACTTCGAAGTCGTAGGCACCGAAATCGAGGGCGGAGGAAGTCCCGGCGTCGATGTGCAATATGCCTGGGAGGATTCGCCACGCCGCTTCCACGAGAAGACCATGCAGGTTGCGCCGTTTTATATCGACAAATACCCCGTGACGAATGCTCAGTTCAAGCAGTTCATGGATGCGACAAACTACATGCCGAAAGACAGCTTGAACTTTCTTCGTGACTGGAAGAACGGAGCCTATCCGGTTGGCTGGGAGAATCGCCCCGTAACCTGGGTTTCGCTTGAGGACGCGCGTGCTTATGCACAGTGGGCGGGCAAGCGCCTGCCGCACGAATGGGAGTGGCANNTGCCAATGTGCCTACCCCCGCCACAGGCCGCACCATGCCCGGGCCCGACCCTGTTGATGCCCATCCTGCGGGTGCGAGCCCGTACGGCGTCATGGACATGGTGGGCAACGTCTGGCAGTGGACCGACGAATTTGTGGACGAGCACACTCGGGCCGCTCTTTTGCGCGGTGGCGAGTACTACCAGCCGCAGGGCTCAATCTGGTACTTCCCTGAGGCGTTTCGCAACGACGAGCACAGTAAATTGCTCCTGATGGCGCCAGGCTACGACCGCTCCGGCGGAGTCGGGTTTCGCTGTGTACGAGACGCGCAGTAGCTTTTTAGGGTAATAATGTACTTGTCAAAATGGCAGGATTTGACGGGAAACAGTGAGATGCAATGGAGGTTGCTTCCCATTGCTATAGTGTCCGCCTCCGAAAAAACACAAACAAACTGACGCTTATCACTGTGCATATAGGTGCCACCAACATTCCAAGCACGAATGCGCCCAATCCGGCCGTTGAGTTAGGTTCGCCAGGATACCGCCAATCTAGCCATATGCGTACAAAGCATTCGTGAGGATGAAGGTGACGATTAGCGTGGCTATGCCTACTAAGAAGCCATAAATTGCTGTCCTTACCATTAGGTTACCGTTCCCTAGCAGTTTTGCTGTTTGTCGGTGTTCATTTCCATTCAGCTCCCCAGCTCTGCATCTACTCTTAAGATCTTTAGAGACGGTGAACGCCTTGCTGAGGGATATTTTGTCAAGTACATTGTTACCCTTTTTAGAGAGAAAGCCAGGACATGGTCTGCCGAGTTGAAGGCTCCACTTGTGCTTATCGCTGGATATATCTCAAAAAGTTAAGGTTAGCTTCTACCCCTAAACAATCTTTGACAACAGGGTATCTCTGGGGTAATTCTATAGCGAAGAAAAGGCGAAACTATGCCCTCCGCCTCGGCCCTTCGCATCCAGATCGAAAGCTCTCTCGAACGCCGCTTTCCCGCAGCGCTGACGCCTGTACCTCGGACGATCCGTGAAACTGCGCCGACAGGCATTCAAGAAGTGGATCACCTTCTGGATGGAGGATTGCCCGTAGGCGCCATTAGTGAAGTGACAGGGCCGGAATCCTCTGGCCGCACGACCCTCTCACTAGCGTTTCTGTCACAGCGCACACGGCAGGGTCAGGTATGCGCATGGGTCGATGCCTGCGACGCCTTTGACGCGGAATCAGCGGCCGCCAGTGGCGTGAATCTCAGGCAGTTGCTCTGGGTCCGCTGCCGAAGCATTGCCACTGCCTCAAAAAACAAGCCCTGGGCGCGTCTGGATCAGGCGCTACGCTCCACCGATCTGCTGCTTCAGGCTGGCGGCTTTGCTGCACTGGTACTCGACCTTGGCAATACCGCTCCAGAGCACGGCTGCCAGATTCCGCTGGCAACCTGGTTTCGCTTTCGCCAGGCGGCTGACCGCACTCGTTGTTCCTTGGTAGTCCTCGGAACTGTTCCGTTTGCTCAATCCAGTGCGGCTGCCGTGCTGGAATGCGCAGCCACGCAAGTGGTCACAGGCTGCGAGACCGTACTGAGCAGCTGCTGCTATGAGCTACGGACAGAACGCCAGCGTTTCACGCCTCAGCCTTTCGCGCCCAGAATCATGGGCCTGCGCAAACCGCCGGCATCAACCTGGTCAGCGACCAGCCCATGGCAGAGAGAGGAAGGCGCATGAAACAGGAACTCTATGCTTGTATCCACGCGGCGGAGTTTCCTGCGCAGGCACTGCTCCGCATGCACACTGAGCTTGAATCGCAACCAGTGGCCGTGCTTGAAGGCAGAGCGCCACTTGAAACGGTCTGCTCCCTCAACAGGCTTGCACAGCTCAAAGGCGCTACCTTGGGGATGACCAGGCTAGAAGCGGAAAGCATTGAGGGTTTGCGCCTGCTTGGGCGCTCAGAAGAAACTGAGGCCGCAGCTCGCGCCGTCTTCTTCGAGTGCGCCGCGCATTTCTCTCCGCGCATTGAGGCGGCAAGCCAGGGAACGGCCTGCGCCTGTGTCCTTGATATCGCAGGGACAGAGCGGCTCTTCGGCCCGCACGAGACCCTGGCACAGCGCTTACGCGCCGCACTCGCGTTAGCCGGTTTTCGTTCATCCGTCGCCGTGAGTACCAACTTTCATGCAGCCCGCTTCAAAGCTGCATCGACACGCGGCATTACCGTGATTCCCGACATGCAGGAGGCAGCATTCCTCGCAAAGCTGCCCATCGCCCTGCTTGGCCTGGACGAAGCGCATGCAGAAACCTTCGCAGTCTGGGGTATTCGAACCCTGGGCGAACTTGCCGCGCTTGAAGAGACAGAGTTGGTTACGCGGCTCAGGCCGCAGGCCGCCAGGTGGCGCGATCTTGCCCGCGGCGCATTGCCGCACACCTTTCAGCCCATCGAAGCAGAGTTTTCACTCAAAGAGTTCTGCGACTTCGATACGCCCGTTGAGCGCAGCGACTCGCTGCTGTTTATGGGCGCGCGCATGATCGATTGCCTGGTGGCGCGCGCGGCCTCGCATGCGCTATCGCTTGCTTCACTTGACTTGCGTATGAGGCTGGCAGGGTCGCTGGCTTACCAGCGCACAATTCGGCCCGCAATCCCTACAACCGATCGCAAGTTTCTGCTCAAGCTGTTGCAATTGGAAATCGCCGCGCATCCGCCGCAGGCAGCCGTACTCTCGTTCACACTCACTGCACAGGCTGGGCAATCCAGCAAGGTGCAACTTGGCCTGTTCGCGCCGCAGACGCCTGAGCCTTCGCGCCTCGACGTGACCATTGCACGCTTGAAAGCCATAGCCGGAGAGGATCGGGTTGGATCACCTGTGCTGGAGGATTCGCATAGGCCCGGCAGCTTCCGGATGGAAAGCTTTGTCGTCGCAAGCCAACCCACCTCGCCCGCATATGTTGAGAAAAGCAGGCCGCGGTTAGCGCTGCGACGCATGCGGCCTCCGATGCCTGTCCGCGTTCAACTGTTCGCGTTCAAGCCGGTTGCGTTTGGCAATCGTGAAGAGAGCTTTAAGGTCGCGGTAGCCTATGGACCGTGGAGGACCAGCGGATGCTGGTGGTCGACCGAAGGTTGGGATGCAGAAGAGTGGGACATACTCGCGGAGACATGCAGCGGCTCTACGGTCGCCTGCCTTCTGGTTCGCAATTGCGCGCAGAACGCGTGGAGCCTTGAGGCGTTCTATGACTGACGACCGGGCGCCGGGTGCCCCATCCTTACGATTTTTTCTATCGCAAGGGTGGGAGATCACAAATCAAAGGCCGGCCCACTTTGAAAGAATCCATGACTGAGGCGTTCTATGACTGATCGCGGCGAGTACATCGAGTTGCACGCTGCCAGTGCCTTCAGCTTTCTAGCGGCGGCCTCACAGCCTGAAGCGCTGATCGAGCGCGCCGCGCAGCTGGAGATGCCTGCCATGGCTCTTGCGGATCGCAATGGTTTATACGGCATTGCGCGCTTTCATACGTTGGCCAAAAAGTGCGGCGTAAAAGCGCATATTGGCGCGGAGATCGCGGTAAGCTCCTTCGATCGTCAACTCACTCCGGCTTCCTGGCTGCCGCATCAGTTCCCTGCCGAGCCCCCACGCCTGCTTCTGCTCTGCACGTCGCAAACCGGATATCAAAACCTCAGCCAGCTTATTACCCGCTTTAAGATGCGCGAAGCGACAAAAGCCGAGGGTGCCGCGACACTAGACGATCTTGAGGAGTTCTCCGCAGGCTTGATCTGCCTGACGGGCGGTGACGAAGGGCCACTGGCAGGTGCGCTGGCGCGCGAAGGCCGTTCCGGAGCAGAGAAGATTGCCGATCGGCTCACGGCCATCTACGGGCGCGGCAATCTCTATCTTGAACTTCAGCGCCACCAGCAACGCGACGTTGAGTGCCGCAATCAGTCCTTGCTTGAACTGGGATCTTCACTGCGCTTGCCCTTGATTGCCACCAACGGCGTTCGCTACGCAACCGAAAACGATCGTGAAATTCTGGATGTTCTTACCGCGATTCGCCACCACACTTCGCTCGATCGAGCCGGGCGTCTGTTGGCGCTCAACTCCTCTCGCTCTCTGCGCCCGGCACGCGAGATGGCCGCGCTCTTCTCCGATATTCCCGAGGCCATTGCAAACACCGGCATTGTCGGCGATCGGCTGGAGTTCACGCTCAACAATCTTGGTTATCAGTTCCCTCACTACCCGGTTTCTGACGGCGAGACGATGGATAGCTTTCTTGAAAAGCGCGTTGACGAAGGCGTGCGCAAACGCTACGGCTCCCCTGCCAAAATTCATCTGCTCGCCAAGGCCCGCGCACAGGTTCAGCATGAACTCAAGCTGATTGCCAAGCTGGGATTCGCCGGGTACTTTCTCATCGTCTGGGATCTGGTGCGCTACTGCCAGAAGCATGGGATTCTGGTGCAGGGACGCGGCTCCGCGGCCAACTCGGCGGTGTGCTATGCGCTCGAGATCACAGCCGTCGACCCGGTCGGCATGGAACTGTTATTCGAGCGTTTTTTGAATGAGAACCGCGGCGAGTGGCCTGACATCGATCTCGATCTGCCTTCGGGAGACGAGCGCGAACAGGTCATTCAATATGTCTATGAGCACTACGGGCAACTGGGCGCAGCCATGACCGCGAACGTGATCACCTATCGCGGCCGCTCCGCAGCGCGAGAGGCAGGCAAGGCATTAGGCTTCGACGAAGAGCAACTCGCGCGGCTTTCCGGGCTTGTAGGCCATTGGGAATGGCGCGGTGTCAACGACACCATGGCCAGGAACTTCGAGCAAGCCGGCTTTGACGCTCGCCACCCGCGCATTGCACGCTATCTTGATCTCTGCCTGCGCATGAGGGACATGCCGCGCCATCTGGGGCAACACTCCGGAGGCATGGTCATCTGTGCGGGAATGCTCAACCGTGTTGTTCCCATCGAACGCGCTTCAATGCCTGGCCGCACCGTCATCCAGTGGGACAAGGAAGACTGCGCCGACATGGGGCTCATCAAGGTGGACCTGCTTGGCTTGGGCATGATGGCCGTGCTCAAGGACTGCATTGAACTGATTCCCCGCAAGTATGGAAAAGAAGTGGACCTCGCCGCACTGCCTGAGGATCCGCTGGTGTATCAAACGCTGTGCAAGGCTGACACCGTGGGCATGTTTCAAGTGGAAAGCCGCGCGCAAATGGCCTCGATTCCGCATAACGCGCCCACGCGCTTTTACGACCTGGTTGTACAGGTGGCCATCATCCGCCCCGGCCCGATTGTCGGCAAAATGATGCATCCCTACATGCGCAGGCGCCAGGGCAAAGAAGAGGTTGCCTATCCTCATCCATCGCTCGAACCTGTGCTCAAGCGCACCCTGGGCGTTCCGCTTTTTCAGGAGCAGCTACTGCGCATGGCCATGACGGTTGCCAGCTTCTCCGGCGCTGAGGCGGAGGAGTTGCGCCGAGCCGTTGGCATGCGCCGATCCATGCAGCGCATGAAGGACCTTGAAGGCCGGCTGCGTGAGGGCATGACGCGCAACGGCATTGGCCCCGAGGCGCAGGACAACATTGTGCAGGGCATTTCGTCGTTTGCCATGTACGGATTTCCCGAGTCGCATGCAGCCAGTTTTGCGCTGATCGCGTACGCGTCTGCCTGGCTGAAGGTTCACTATCTTGGGGCGTTCACATGTGGCCTCCTCAACAACCAGCCGATGGGTTTCTATTCCCCAGCCGTGCTCATCAAAGATGCGCAACGGCACGGGCTGCGCGTGCGCCCTATCGATGTGCAACGATCCGAATGGCTGTGCGCCCTTGAAGAGGAACCGGATGGCTCTCTCGCGCTCCGCATCGGCCTGCATTACGTGAAAGGCCTGCGACAATCCACCGCTGCCGCGCTTCTCAACGCTCGCTGTTGCAATGAAGGCTTTGCAAGCGTCGACGCTCTCGCACAGCAAGTACCAGAGCTGAATCGCAACGAACTTGTCGCATTGGCCAGCGTGGGTGCACTCAACTCGCTGGGTGAAGTTGAGCATCGCCGCGATGCGCTCTGGCAGGTTGAGCAAGCAGGCCGCCCTGTCGGCCCGCTACTGCAAGGTGCTGCCGATCATCGCACCTGCGGATCGAAACCGCTCCGGAAGATGACCATCGATGAGAGGCTGACTGCAGACTATGCGGGGACCGGCATTACCACCGGTCCGCATCCCATGGCCTACCAACGCGATTTGTTGCGCAAACAGGGTGTTCTCTCGGCACTGGAGCTTGAAAGCTGTGGCGGCAATCGATTCGTCCGCATTGCCGGCCGGGTAATTTCACGCCAGCGCCCTGGCACCGCCAAGGGCTTCGTTTTTCTTTCGGTGGAAGACGAAACCGGCATCGCCAACGTCATCATCACGCCTGACGTGTTTGAGCAGAACCGCCTGATTGTGACACGAAGCCGGTTTCTCACCGTCGAAGGTAAGCTGCAGAATCAGGAAGGCGTCATCCACGTAAAAGCCCAGCTGATAACACCGCTGAGCGGAGCCATCAACTGGGCCGGAAATGCAATACAACCCTGTTCCCACCACGGATAATATACTGCAGGAATCAATCCCTTGACTACCACCACTCCATCAAGCGTCCCGAAGAAACCTTTGCCGTGCTCTCAGGCTTTTCAGTGCGGATAAGCAATAGCGGAATGTGTACAAGCCTGACCAGCTTCTCTGCAATCGAACCGAATACAAGTGGATGCCAGCCAGTAAGACCGTGCGTAGAGACCACTAACAAATCGATATGCTCACGCTCAATCACGTCCAGGATGCATCCAGCAACGTCATTTTCAACTTCAACGCTGGCGGTCGCCTTGATTCCCTTGGCGGTAAGACCTGCCTCAGAAACCGCAAAACGCTCTTCAGCCTGCTTCTTCTCATCCGCGACGTTTGCGCCCTCGGGAATCACGTTGACTAGGTGAACTTCGGCATGAAAATGCTGAGCAAGCACTGTCGCCTGCTCCAGGGCTGTGTGCGACGACGGACTGAAGTCGATGGGCAACAAGATCTTCGCGGGTATGGTGCTGAATGCATACGCTTCTGGCATTACGTCTCCTCGCCGTTCCACACATGTGGCCGGCCTCTTTTTTCTCTCTTTTCATCATAGAAGTCCCTTAAGGTATGAAGAAGTGACAGACAGCACACCTATACCGGCCGCGAATACATCGCGCAATTGGCTACGCAAAAGCAAAATCATCTCTATGCAAGCCGGTTCGAGACGATCTCCTGGTACCCACTATTGTCTTCCTTTGCCGCTCTCACCGCTTTGTTCACCCCCGCGGATTGAAAACGCCTGACCCGCGGCCGCCAGTTGGCCGGGTACAGCGCCCATACAGTTGCTGCCATCAACCCGAAGTCGCTCCAGACAGATGCTCTCTGGAGATATTCCTGGGAGATGCGCAGCTTATCAGGTGTCACAACTGCCTTGAAGTACCTCAGCGGCTCGGGAACTTGGGCGAGCACCTCGGCCTCGCGGCGGTACTTCACGGTAGCCGGATCGGCCAGGCCGGAACGCACCACCAGCAACCGCTCGTGCTCCAGCCTGAACTCGACGGTTAACTCCGGGACCACTGGGCGCGGACCCACAATGCTCATATCACCACGAAGCACGTTCAACAGCTGCGGCAGTTCATCAACTTACAACCAGCGGAGCCACCGTCCAACCTTCGTAATGCGTGGATCAGCGCCCAGAGTATAGGCGGATCCAGTGCCGGATTGGCGCATCGTGCGCAGCTTCAATAACTGGAACGGCCTGAATCCCCGCCCATGCGCGCCTGATGGAACATGGCCGGCCCTTTTGAATCCAACTTGATGGCGATGGCCGCAACGGCCAGAACTGGAAGTGTGATTGCAAACAGCAATCCTGCGAGTGCAATATCCACGCTACGCTTCAGCACGAGACCCCCAAGACAAATGGACAAGCTTGCCCCGAGCCGAATCCGGCGTCGGAGGTCAAATTGAAGATGCGGTCGGTGGTGTCTGAAGCCTGGGTTGCAGGAGCGCTTCCGTGGTATCGTCTACCCCGCGCCCTCTCCCATTCCCATCGCGGTCGCTTCCGCCGTGTCAACGCAAACGGAATCCAGGTTGCTGGAGTTTATGCGGGAAGTCGTAGGTTCAATACCTTGAGGAAAACGTGTTTGCACGGATCGGTCAAGACGTGAAGTCACAACTATGAGCGATCCGCAATTACTTTAGGGAATAGTACCTGTGGAATAGAATGACTGCCGCCGCGCAAATCTCCGCTGCGCCAATTGCAATCACTGCAAGAAACACCCGATTTGAGTCAGTGAAATCTTAAGCAACCATCTCAAAAGCTCGAATCGTTTCCTTGCGGACCGTCAGTTGTTCAACCAGGTCCGTCCGCACTTCATAGCCTCTTCCCGGGCTGTCTGGAATGGCAATCTCGCCTACTGAAGAGACGGTAATCTCCGGCTCAACGATGTCCTCGCGCCAATAGCGCGCCGATGCCGACACATCGCCGGGGAGGGTGAAGTTTTCCAGTGTCGACAGGGCAATATTGTGCGACCGTCCGATGCCCGATTCGAGCATTCCCCCGCACCAGACCGGGACGCCACGCTCTTGCGCGGCATTGTGGACAGCGATCGCCTCTGAAAATCCGCCAACTCGGCCCAGCTTGATGTTGATAATGCGGCACGACTCCATCTCAATGGCTGCAAGTGCATCGCGGCGGTTGTGAATGGACTCATCGAGGCAAATCGGCGTATTCAGCCGCTTTTGCAGCATGGAGTGGTAGTAGAAATCGTCGTGCCAGAGTGGCTGCTCAATCATCAGCATGTCGAAGGAGTCAAACGTGACCAGGTGGTCCGCATCTCTCAACCTGTATGCGGAGTTGGCGTCGCAACTGAGCGTGATTCCGGGCCACCGATTCCTTACTCGCTCAAAAACCTCTACATCCCATCCCGGCTTGCATTTCAGCTTGATGCGCTGGTAGC
>PLKU01000058.1 GCA_003140705.1 Acidobacteriaceae bacterium | reverse complement strand
AGACGTCGGCGATGAGGACAAGGCTTTTGGCCGCCGCCGACTGCTTGAGAGCGCGGAGGCCCTGCTGGACTATTCCGTTGTGGTCATAGGCGCCGGTGGCCTGCTCGTCTTTGGTTTCAGGCAGACCGAAAAGAAGTAGCCCTCCGATGCCCAGTCGTGCAGCTTCCTCCGCTTCGCGCACGGTTTCGTCAACGGAGAGATTGAACACGCCGGGCATGGAATTGACTTCGCGGCGAACGCCCTGGCCGGGGCAGATGAACAAGGGGTAGATCAGATCGCCAGGCTCAAGGGTGGTTTCGTGGACGAGAGCCCGGAGAGAGTCGGTGCGGCGCAGGCGACGCATCCTGGTTTGCGGGAAACTCATGGGCTTGATTGTAGATGAAGCAGCTCCCAGCTTCTAGCTTCTCGCTCCGAGTTGCGGGGGACGCTAAAGGCTGGAAGCGGGGCTGCTATTGCAACTGCTCATAGAGCGTTGTGTTCCGGTAACCCAGCAGGACGACCAGGCTCCAGATGCCGAGAGCGGTTCCGATCGGGAACTTCAACAGGCTCAGAAAAGCGGCAACGATGGCAACTATGCGGCCCCACTGGGTGCGCTCAAGCAAACCCCATGCGGCCACCAAAGCGAGGCCTGAGCGCACGATGAGAACGCTCCAGCCAAACCCGATGATCATCGGCCCGAAGAATTCGGGGCCAGGGCCATTCGACCAGGGCCCGTGTCCCCAGTCGCCGAAGTGGTTGGAAAAAAATGCATGTGCAAACGTCAGGCNNAGAAATGAGAAGGCCGCATAGATAAACCAGACGGTGCTCAGCGCCTTCACCTTGCCGGCGTAGCTCTGGATCTCAAACTGGATGCCGGGAATCGGGGGAACCGCCGCGGCTACTACCGGGCGGCCGCACTGGGGGCAGAAGGTTTGCCCAGCCCCTAAAGCTTGACCACATCCGCTGCAAAACATGGGACCTCCTTACGGGTCGTACTGAAGATTACTACGCACGCTGGGGGAGACGGGTTCCAGGAAAAGCTTCTAGGCTCTAGCTTCGAGCCAGCAGCTAGCGGCTAGAAGCTGCCGGGCGCTTTTCCCAGCGTTCTTCGTGACGGTCGTCGTGGAGGACGAGGCCGGTGGCGCGGCCCTGGGGATCATGCTCGAAGACGAGGCGCGAAATGCTTGAGCCGTTGGGATAAAAGAAGATGAAAGGCGACTCGGGGGCGATCTCGTTGATGTCACCTACGCGGTTCTTCTCGTAGAGCAAGTCGCCCTGGCGGAAGATCGTGACCTCCGTATGGCCGTTCTTGTCGCGGTATTCTCCCACCAGAGCGTCGAGTTGCCCAGCAGGCAGTTTGATCACGGGCGGGTGAAGTGGAATCTGGAGGCGCTCTGCGTACGGCGCCGACTCGGGGCCAGAGGCACGGTGCGCAAGGAGCCAACGAGGTAACTCGGGCTCGTTGTAGGCGCGGGTCCAGCAATCATGTTTGAGGCCCTGGTACAGCCAAAGGCGCACGTGTCCGCCAGCGGCTTTGAACGCTTCATACATGAGCTCGCTCTCGCGCGGCGCGACCACGTTATCGTCTGTTCCATGAAAGAGCCAGACAGGAGTGCGTCCGAGGGCGTGTGCATAATCCGCTGGCAGAGTGGCAACATCTTGCCAACGCTCAGGAGCATAGCTCCAGAAAACGCCGCTTGAAGAGATGGCGATGGAGGCCCAGCGCCTGGGGTGGAGGCGGGCCAGTTCCCATGCTCCGTAGCCGCCGAGCGAGATCCCGGAGAGATAGGTGCGTTCTGGGTCGCCATGGAACTCAGCCGCATCCTGGTCGAGGGCGGCCATGGCCATGGTCAGCATGTCGGGGTCGGTCCAGTAAGCGGGAAGCGGGCATTGCGGCATGACAATTACGAATGGCCAGCGCTCGGGGTGATCGCGCACCGCCTGGGGCAGGCCGATCTGAGTCTGCCACATGCCCTCGGAGCCGCGCTCCCCGCGACCGTGGAGGAAGAGAATGATCGGCCACAGCTTGTGGTCGTCGCGCCGCCACTCTTCCGGTAGGTAGACCTGGAATCGGTAGGTGACACCATGCGACTCAATCTTGCGGTTCAGAAACCCAGTTTCCTGCGGAGGCTCCGGAGTGGCGGGGCGAGCCGCGCCCNNCAACGGATCGATTCAGACTGAACATGGCGGAATCCAGAAACAACTATACCCGGCTAGCGCAATGGTCCGCGTGCATGGGGGAGGGAAAAGAACCTGATGAGTGACGAAAACTGCGAAAGCAAAGGGCGTTCTTAGGCCATGACTCTTAGGGTGTTTCCCTTTGGTTTTCTTGAGGGTTTTCTTATGTCATGCCTGCAACAATTAGAGTGATATGAAGTACGCACTCATGACCACACTGGAAACCGGAGACACGCTGGACCACTATCGCCTGGACGCGACTGTCGCGCACAGCGGTATGTCTACGCTTTTCAAAGCCACTGATCTCAGAGATGGCAGGCAGGTCGCCATCAAGGTGCCCCACGCAGAGATGGAGGCTGATTTGGTCCTGGTGGAACGATTCAAGCGGGAGCAGGAGATTGGTCAGGAGCTGGATCACCCTGGGGTGGTGAAGACCTACGACGGCGAGGATCGCAGCCGGGTCTACATGGTAATTGAATGGGTCGAGGGGCGGCTGCTGCGTTCGATCCTGAATGAAGAGCGCCGTCTGCCAATCGATCGTGCGGTCAAGCTGACACTGGGGATCTGCGACGCCCTGGATTACATGCATGCACACGGCGTGGTTCATCGCGACCTGAAACCGG
>PLKU01000262.1 GCA_003140705.1 Acidobacteriaceae bacterium | reverse complement strand
GCTTCCCATTATCTGGGCCAGGAGGGTGGCGGATGTGGCTAGCAGGAGAACAGTGAGCGCGGAGAGGGGCCGTGAGAATTGCATCGGATACCTCCAGAGCTGATCCAGGTTCAGTCCCTTAACCTGCGTTCAAGACAAGCCTACGATGGCGGGAAGATTCATCATTCTCATCAAATCTGGCCAGCGCGGGCTGGAGGTAAGGAGGTCAGCAAACTGCAGGGGAAAGAGCCACGGCGCACGGGGATCACGCTGCTCGATGGCCTTCTCATACCAGCCNNGCAAGAACCGAGTGATAACAAAAAAAGCCTCCCGGGACTCCAAACGCCGTGCCGTCGCCAAGCTCTTCGAGCAAGGCTTGCGCGCAGCTCTTTTCTCCGACGCGCTGATACATTCCGGCGAGCCTGCCGATCACCGTCGGATTCCAGGGCGCCAGAGATCGTGCCTTCTCTTCGTAAGCGATGGCTTCGGTCATCCGATTCTGCTTTAGACAAGAGAGGCCCATCCATGATTGGGCGATCCAGAAGTTCTCGTCGAGTTGCAAAGCATCCCGAAGTATAGCTTCTCCCTCCGCGAATTTGCCGGATGCCAGGCGGAGCTGCCCAAGGCTGTGCGGCACAAAGCGTTGAGTGGATCTTCCTGAAGCGCGCGCTCAACCCCCTGCTCGGCCTCCCTCATGCGTCCTAGAGACACAAGATAAAACGCACTATGGAGGTACCAAATAAACGGTTGAATCCGCTCGCTGGCCATGGCGAGTTGGAACTGCCGGNNCCGCCTCAGACCAGTCGTAATCAAGGACGCAGGCCATCGCCAAGACAGCGTGAGCATCCGGCAGCGATGATTCGATCCCCAGTGCTTTTCGTGCCGTCGCCCTCATTGACTCGGCTGCCTCGCCCGGAGGGATCTGATTCTCGATAGCCAGGATGTAGTAGCACCATCCCAGATCGCTATGTGCCAGTGCGAATCCAGGATCGAACCCCACTGCCCTTTCAAGGCATTCCCTGCCGCAGGCCGCCGACTCGGGAGTCCACCGTTGCAGATGATGCCGGGCCTTCAGGAACTCCTCATACGCCGCCAGCTGGGGCATGTACTCTCGTGGGGCCGCGGAAAGCTTCACCTGCAACGCCCCGGCAATTGCCGCGGAGATTTCGTCCTGCACCGCGAACACATCGGTCATCTCGCGGTCATAGCGTTCTGACCAGAGATGCGCACCGTCGGAGGCGTTGATGAGCTGCACCGTTACGCGAATGCGGTTGGCTGCGCGGCGCACACTGCCTTGCAGGATGGTCGTTACGCCGAGCGTGTCCGCTATCCCGCGGATGTCTTCCTCTTTGCCGCGAAAAGCAAAAGCCGACGTACGCGCAATGACCTTGAGCCCTGAAATCTGCGCTAGAAGGTTGATGATTTCTTCGGCCAGGCCGTCGGAGAAGTATTCCTGATCTTTCTCCGCGCTGAGGTTTGCAAAGGGCAGCACCGCGATGGAGGGAGTGGCTTCGGTAAGGTTGGCGCCACTCTGAGATGGGAGCCTCGCCGGTGCTAGCTTCAGCCCGTCGGCAAACTCCAGACCCGCCTTTTGAAGGCCTTCGATCAGCCCCTCGACAAGGTCCGGTCCCCAGAAGATCGCGAGGTCCTTACGCGCTTCTACCTGGAAGTTCGGCCTCAGGGTCAACAGAGTCTGCAGCAGAACGCGTGCCGATTCGATCACGCCAAGCTGCCCGAAGGCTGCCGCCATGACTGCGCATGTGCGCCAGAGGCTGGGCATGTTCACTTTGCGGGCAAACTCAAGAGAGAGGCGGTAATCGCCTTTGCGATAGGCGTCGAAGCACGGAACAAACCAATACCATCCCGGGTGGTGTGGATTGAGACTGCGAGCCTTGGCCGACAACTTGCAACCATATTCCCAGTCGCCGTCATACGCGATAAAGGAGCCCAAAAAAGCGACGGAGAATCCGTCCATGGGGTTGAGCTCCAGCGCACGCTCTGCTGCGATCCGGAAAGCAGGCCGATCCCCAAGGAAATACTTTGCCATCGCAAGAGCGTGAAACGCGAGGTGATTGGACGGCGCGGCCTCAACCGCGCGCAACGCAGCTGCCATCGCCCGGCCCAGCGGATCGGGCCGGAGATTGAGTTCATGGGTGAACTCTTCCTTGCAGATGAGCGACAGCATTGCCCAGGCGTCGGCATAGCCTGGCTGCACTTCCACCGCGCGTTCCAAGGCGGCACGCGCCCCGGCATGCTCTTCAGCGTTGACACGCTGGAAGTGCGCGAAGCTGCGCAGCACCGCCTCGTACGGGCTCAGATCGGATGGATTCCTGGTCCGGAGGATCTCCGACATGCTGCGGGGCAGAATGCCTTGTGTGTCAGCAACAGTGGAAACGATGCGAGGAACGAGATCGTCCTGCAACTCGAAGAACGCATCCGGGCTGAAAGCGCGCTCGTAAGTCTCGGCCCAAAGATGGGCGCCCGTGATGGTGTCCACAAGTTGGACAGATAGGCGCAACTTCGAACCTGCCTGGCGCAGGCTGCCTTCCATTATGTAGCGCGCGCCAAGCTCCTTTCCCGCGGACCGAACGTCGACGGCGCCCTGGGCGTACCGCGACGTGGAGCTTCGGGCGATGACGCGCAGGTAGGAGAAGCGGGAAAGCCCGGTGACGATCTCCTCGGAAAGTCCATCGGCCAGTGCGGCGATTTCTGCGCTTGAGCCTTGCGATTTGAACGGCAACACCGCGACCCAGAAGCCCTCGGCGCGGGCAGAGTCGGAATCGGCGGGGGGGACGGTGCGTGAGGGTGTGCCTGGGTTTGGGGCCGGGCTTGAGGCCGCGGCTTGAGCCGGAATATGGGGCGCAGCTTTCTGTGGCGACTGCCGCCCCAGGTCGCGGAACTCGTTTGACACGTCTCGCGCGGTCTGGATGCGGTAGCGTGGGTCCTTTTCCAGACAGCGCCTGACAATGCGCGCAAGATCGCCGGGCAGATCGGATCTAAGTTCGCAGACAAAAGGTGGAGTATCCCGCAGAATCGCGGAAATCAGCTCGGCTGAGGAACTTCCCGTGAACGGCTGCTTCCCGGTGGCCAT
>PLKU01000448.1 GCA_003140705.1 Acidobacteriaceae bacterium | reverse complement strand
AGGGAGCGACGAGGGCTCGCTTGAGCTGCTTGATCGGACCATCACAGATGACGCATTTCGAGACTTCGATCATCTAATTTGCTCTCTCTTGTTCAACCCGATCCTCTGGGTCAGTGCCTTCAATGATTGAGATGAAGCTCGGCTGCCACACTCTCAAGTTTACAGATCACAACTCTCTTCAACGCAAATCCTGGGTACCGGGAAACCGAAAGTACAACGGTGGAATCTTACGCTTATGAAGGCGTTTTCCGAAAAGGTGTGGCTTTATTGGCTGCTTACATCGCGGCAATCGAGCGCGCGAAACTCCTGATCGGGCACCACCGGCGGCAGTGCCCATACCCAGCCGGTCTTGTCATTCCAGGCGGGATCGTAGACACGGGCGACGAGGTACTGGATCCCGAACTGGCGGCAGGTGTTGCGTGCCTGTTCTGCCGGCGCGCCCTTGAAGAGGGAATCAATGGCTGCGGCCATGGCCGGGCATCCGCTGGGATCGCCGCCCAACTCCGAGCCGCACCCTTGCTGGTCGCTGCTGATGGCGATTTGATGATCCACCCAGAGAAAATCCAGGTCGATATCGAGAAGATTTGAGGACGTGGGGTTGTATTGCACGATGGCGTTGCTGGCGATTGAGCGATCCATTTGGCCATAGCCGATGGAGGAGATGTAGGCGTTATGAAAGGGATTGTCAGCAGCGGGATCCTGGCTCGCATGCATGTTGGCGTCGGCCAGTGGCGCATAGAAGCGCAAGATGAGCACCTGGTATACGGTGGCGATGATTCCGAAGATGAGGGCGAGGGAACCTATCGATCGCAACCAATAGGGGGTGTTGCGGGGCAAAGCGGCGCAATCGGCAGGCAGACTTTGCTTGCAGTCTGAGAATCTCCAACTCGTGATCAGGTCCGAAGCAAGCAAAAGGATGGGGAAGAGAAAGAAGAAAGGTGCTCGCATACCGAAATCGTCCCCGTTCAGCACTCCAGAGCGCACGACGGAAATCAGCGGGAGTGTGGCTGCGGCGATGAAGAGCAACGAGCGCTGAGCGGAGGTGAGGGCTGTCCCGCCGCGCCAGGCAGGCACCAGGTAGATGAAGAAGACGACAAGGGAGAAGCCGAATTCGATGACATAAGAAGGGGTGAGCAGAGCGAGCTTTGCCAGGTTCAGCGCCGCCAGAGGGTGACCGGCTGCGAGGTTTTGGAATACCGGCGATTCGAGGAGGCTGCCGACGGGAATCATCTCGCGGACAGAGAATGACAGGACGGAGCCACCGCGCATTTTGGATGGGGTGTGGGTCAATTCCCACAGGTAGGGAAGGAGCAGGATGCATGCACCTGCTCCGCCGGCGGCCAGGAACAAAGCTGGCCTTGGCTTTCGTTCAATGGCGAACTGCCNNGACCAGCATGAGGACAAAGAACCCGAATGCCACAAAGATTGAAAGGCCAAATGCGCTCGCCAGTGCCACGGCAATCACGACGACGCTCGCCATGTGCCTTTGTCGGCCAACTTCAGCCGCCATCCATGCCAACAGAAATGCGATCATGCAGCAGACCAGGCTGGCCATATGGTGCGGAGCGTACAAGATGACATCAAGCCAGCTCTGCACAGGATCCTTCGACCAGAGTTCCGCATCGGGCAAGAAAGGACCGTGCAGGTAGAGAAGGCTCCAGAAAATAGCGAAGATATCGAGCCCGGTGACCATGAGCAGGAAGATTGAGTCAAGTAGCTGGCGTCGCAATCTGGCGCCTACGGCCAGAAAATGTTTGAGGTAGAGCCCATTGAGGGCGACCAAAGCAAATCCTGCCCAAACGCAACTGCCGTTGAGAACGGCGCGCACAGGGAGGTGCGACATTTGCGACACGGCCGCGCAGAGCACGTACCAGAAGTAGTAGTTGCGCATTGTCGCAGGTTGCTTATACCAGTAGAGGGGGTTCGAAGGCGGGACTCCAGTACGCAGGACGCTCTCAATCCAGTTGACGCGGGCACCATGATCCAAAATGGTAATGCTCATAAAAACCTGTTGACCGCTATAGAAATCAACCAATGACAAGACGGCCACGACGATCCAGATCAATGCCAGAATTGAGGCGGTGCTGCCAAGCGGTCGATAACCGATGATCCACTGGCCGTTTGATTGGCGAAGCCGAAACCATTCTGTGGCAAGCGTAGCGAGGCAAATAGCGGTGCAGGCGAGGAAGAAGACGACCACTGCGGTGAGAGAAAGCAACTTGCCGATCAGCACGGAGGAAATGGCAGAAACGGCAAGTGACAACGGCAAGCTCCAGAAAGCGCGCTCTACCAGCGAGCGTTGCCGAAAGTTGTGCAAGTTAGAAAACCAGGCGGCCAGATAACCTGTGCAGAAGGTGGCAGGAAAAAAGGCCAGAATCGCCAGGAGGCTGGCTGTAATTTGATCGGCGGTAGTGGCAGGCACGCTAGTGATCTTGACCTCCTCGCCGGACTGCGAGCGCAAGATCTGACGGAAGGCGCCGGGGCCACTCCTTGCCTGGATGGCCACCCTTGTGAGGCTGCGACTCAGACTTGTGCCAAAGTCTACAGAGAAGAGTATGGCCGGAGGCAATCAGGAGAGGTTGCATACTTGTTCCTCGAGCACCTGCATTGTTTCGTCATACCAGAAACTGAGGCTCACCAAAAGGATGTGCTCCGCGCAACGCTCAAGGCACTGCCGGTTCCGTCATGAACGATGTGCAAGCTCGGAATAATACTGCTGTGTGATTTTCCTGCCATTCGGGTCGAAGCGACGAATGCGCGCGATGTGCAATTTGTGCGCAGCAAAGCTAAAAGTCGTGCTTAGGACTCCGAATCCGTATTCCACGCTGCGCTTGAAGTTGATGGAAGAGGCTTCTTTGAAGTACTTCGTCGGGCAGGAGATCTCTCCAATCGGAAAGCCGAACATGACGGCCTGGGCGATCATCTGGTTATCAAAGACGAAGTCGTCGGAGTTCTCGAGGATGGGGAGAGTCTCAAGTAGCTCCCGCGAGAATGCGCGAAAGCCGGTGTGGTATTCGGACAACTTGACGCCCAGAAAGAGGTTTTGAAAACCAGTGAGGAGTCGGTTGGCGATGTACTTATAAAGAGGCATTCCGCCCTTGAGGGCGCCTCCACCGAGAATGCGGGAGCCGAGGACCATGTCGTAAACGCCGCTCGCGATCATGCCTGCCATGGCCGGAACAAGAGAAGGCGTGTACTGGTAGTCGGGGTGGACCATCACTACAATGTCGGCACCCGCGGCGAGCGCTTCGCGGTAGCAGGTCTGCTGGTTACGGCCATAGCCNNACGTCGGAGAGTTCTCGCACTGTCATTTCCAGTGTCTTTTCCGCGTTGTATGCCGGCATCACGACCGCGATGCGTTTTTGGTTGATCATCGACTCACCACTCGCATATATCCATTTTCAGGCCTGAGAGGCACAACCGAAATAGCACGATGGTGCGGGTACCTGCTCCGACACGGGGTATGCGGAAACTGTAGCAGGCTCAAGCGATTCCAGAGACGGTGAGGGCGTCGCCCTGCCCGCTCCGAGCCGGCTGGGTATCAGGGGCGGTGCGGCGAAAATACACCCACAAATAGAAGATTCCCATGACCAGCAGGATGATAGGGGCAGGAAAGGCCTGCAAAGCTGCCTGAACCTGACCGGACAGGCCAGTCGCGCCCAGGTGGAGCTTGTCGACCAGGACAAGGAGGGTTGCCTGCGGCTNNCCCAGAGCATGGCGCAGGCGGGAACCGTGAGCAGCAGAAGCTTTGCGTCATATTGGCGATGGTAAACGGGCAGCATGGACAGAGTGGCAATTGCTGCCAGAGCAAGCCAGACCCTTGCCAAAGAAGGGCGCGACCTTAACGTGGCAAAGATCCAAATGAGCACGAGTGGCACAAATATGGCATATGTCACTGGATTGTAGAAGCGCGGGTCGTCCTTGAACACGCTGATGACGGCTTGCAGGTTTGTCAGCATACCGGGTCCATTTGCGGCTACCGCCGCCGGACCGGGATCCGTGAGACCGCCGTGCACTGAAAACAACGCAATGTTGGATTTCAACTCCTGCATCCAATGCGGCGAAGCCCGCCAGGTCCACAGGACAACCGGCAGACTTAAAGCGACCATTGCTAAGAGAGCCTGGATTGCCCGTTTGCGATAGATTCCACCCGCCAAAAGGAAATAGAGCCAGACCAGACCGGAATCGTGGGGCTTAATCGCCAGGCTGATGGCAAGACACAGGATGCCGAGCGAGACATATCTCTCCTGCACAACGCACCACACGGCCACCACGCACAGGCTGACAACAATTCCGGCGGAATTGCCAGAGATGACAATCAATTCGGTATTTGCGAGAAGGAAGCCAACCAGGACACCAGAGGGAACAGGTGCGTAAACTGCCCCGAGATTCCACATCAGAAACGAGGCAAGGATGAGGCTGGCCACGGTGAGGGTCAACCAAAGTATGTGTGCAGGGCCCCACGGTAGCGACGCGATCGGTACAGTGAAAAAGAATGCGGTTGGGGGATAGATGTAATGAGTCACGATCTGTCGGACCGTGGGAGTATCCGTCGGGCGGTTTCCGCCTTCTGCATTTAATACCCGCAGCACTTCAGTCTCGTTGTACGGGTCGCAGCCGTGCATCAGGCAGCGCGCGGGGTAGTAGACAACTCTGAAGTCCTGCATGGCCGATGATGACGAGTTCTCAAGGCCGATTCCCAGGGCAAGGAATAACACGGTCCCGGTCAACAGCAGGTACAGGCCATCGCGTCGTGNNACTCAGGATAGAACTGCCGCGGTACCCTCCCAGGCTCGAATCAGATCAGGCAGTTGCCGGCGGAATCGGTTCTTGCTCAGAGGTCCGAGGGTCTGTGGCTGGCCGACTGGCGCTCCGGACATACACCCACAGATAGAAGATGCCCATCACCAGCAAAACCAGGGAGGCAGGTCGGGTCAGCACCACTGTCACAATTTGCCCAAAGAATCCTGCCGTGCTCATCTGAAGCTTATCAGCGATGATCACGAAGATCGCCAATGGAATATCGCTGGTAAACAGAATGCCAGCGGTGCTTATCAGCAGAGCAATCCTGCCAAGCGCTCCACCTTGAGCCCAAAGAGTTGCGCAGGCAGGGATGGTGAGCAGAAGGAGTTTCGCATCATAGGGGCGATGATAGGTGATCAGCATGGTGAGAGGCACGATCGCCGCCAAGGCAAGCCAGGCTCTGGTCTGCGTGAAGCGGGACCTGAGAGTCCGAATCGCCCATACGAGCAGAAGCGGTACGCAAACCAGATAGCTGACCAAGTTGTAAATGCGGGGATCGTCCTTGAAGACGCTTACAGCCGCCTGTAGATCGATGACCATATCGGGGGTGCTGCCGCCGACGGAAGTGGGGCCTGGTTGGTTGATGCCACCTGGAGACGAAATGGCCGAGAGGTTTGAGCGCCAGTCCTCGATCCAGTGAGGCGCGACGTGCGAAACCCACAGGAAGGCCGAAAGTCCGAGCACGCCGGTAATGAGGAGGACTTGCAGTGCGCGCTTTCGGTGGACACCGCCAGCCAGCAGGAAATAGAGCCAGACGAGGCCAACATCGTGAGGTTTGATTGCGAGGCTGACAGCCAGACACAAAATCCCGGCCGGAACAAACCGTTCATTGAGGAAGCACCAGACAGCTAGCACGCACAGGCTTACAACGATCCCAGCCGTGTTGCCGCTACCAAAGATCACCTCGGCGTTGGCAATCAAGACACAGACAAGAAACAGGGAGACGCTTGNNCGTGGCCCGCCCCGAGATTCCAGATGAGGAAGGCGGAAAGGAAGAAAGCTCCGGCTAGGAGGACAAGCCAAAGCGCATGCGCAGCACTCCAAGGCAGCATCGCCAGGGGGGCTATGAGGATGAAGGTGGTGGGCAGGTTGACATACAACGTGACAGCCTGGTGGGTCTGGAATGACTGCGATGGAGGTTCACCGCCTTCTGAGCGATAAACGGCTTCCAACTCGCTCTGTCTGTAAGGATCGTGGTGTTGCAGCAGGCATCGCGTACCGTAATAAATGGCCTGGAAGCCAGAGGACCCGCCGTTTGAGGTTCGCGCGAGAGTAATGCCCCATAACAGGGATATCGCGCTGCAAAGGAGGA
>PLKU01000422.1 GCA_003140705.1 Acidobacteriaceae bacterium | reverse complement strand
GAAGGCCGCGGCAAGGCCCAGGCTGACACGCTGCGCAAGGCCAAGGGAGAAACCGTTGCCAAGCGCTACACCGCCGACGGAGGCTTTGAAGAGGTCGCCAGCGGCCTGCTCCGCCTGGGCGACGTGATCTACGTGGAGGCAAACCACTACATTGCCGGCGACGGCGAGGTCATCGCAGGCGTTGCCTCGGTGGACGAGTCGGCTATTACCGGCGAATCGGCCCCCGTTATTCGCGAGGCCGGCGGCGACCGCTCGGCCGTAACCGGCGGGACGAAGGTCTTATCGGACTGGATCAAGGTCCGTATCACCTCCAACCCCGGTGAGACGTTCCTGGATCGCATGATCGCGCTCGTCGAAGGCGCTACCCGGCAGAAGACGCCTAACGAGATCGCGCTCAGCATCCTGCTCTCCGGACTGACCATTGTCTTTCTGCTGGCCGTGGTGACGTTGCAACCCTTTGCGATGTACTCCAAGGCCCCTCAGACTGTTTTCGTGCTGGTTTCGCTGCTGGTCTGCCTGATTCCCACCACCATCGGCGGGCTGCTGTCGGCCATCGGCATCGCGGGAATGGACCGGCTTGTTCAGTACAACGTGCTGGCCATGAGCGGGCGAGCCGTTGAAGCCGCGGGCGACGTGAACACGCTGCTGCTCGACAAGACAGGCACTATCACGCTTGGCAACCGGCAGGCCACGGAATTCTATCCCGCTCCCGACGTGACCCAGGAGCGGCTGGCCGACGCCGCCCAGCTTTCATCCCTGTCGGATGAAACCCCGGAAGGCCGTTCTATCGTCGTTCTGGCCAAAGAGAAGTACAACCTGCGCGGACGCGACCTGGCCGGTATTCACGCCGAGTTCGTGCCCTTCAGCGCCCAGACCCGCATGAGCGGAGTCAACCTGCCGGGCAAGATTATCCGGAAGGGCTCCGTGGACGCCATTACCCGTTTTCTTGAGGAGCAGGGATCGTCCTTGCCACAGAAGGTGCGTGATCATGTTGAAGAGATCGCCGGCGCAGGCGGGACGCCCCTGGTCGTCGCAGAGAATGCCGCAGCTTTGGGCGTTATCTATCTCAAGGACATCGTCAAGGNNCCGGCGACAATCCGCTGACCGCAGCGGCCATTGCGCGCGAGGCGGGCGTGGACGACTTTCTGGCCGAGGCCAAGCCCAAGGACAAGATGGACCTGATCAAGCGCGAGCAGGCCAAGGGCAAGTTGGTGGCCATGGCCGGCGACGGTACGAACGACGCACCCGCACTGGCGCAAGCCGACGTTGGTGTGGCCATGAACTCCGGGACCCAGGCTGCGAAAGAAGCCGGAAACATGGTCGATCTCGACTCCAANNGACGTGGCCAAGTACTTCGCTATCATCCCGGCCATGTTTGCCGGCGTCTTCCCCGTGCTGGGCGTGCTCAACATCATGTACCTGCACTCGCCCCAGTCGGCCATCCTCTCGGCCGTCATCTTCAACGCGGTCATCATCGTGGCCCTCATCCCGCTGGCCCTCAAGGGCGTCAAGTACGTGCCCCAGTCGGCCCATATCCTGTTGCGCAATAACTTGCTGATTTACGGCGTGGGCGGAATCATCGTGCCCTTCATCGGCATCAAGGCCATTGACATGTTTCTGGTAGCGCTGCATCTGGCGTAAACACAGGGGGTGCGTTCGCGCCCCAAAGGAGATGTACCGTGCATTCCGTCTGGAAGACTTCAATTCTCTTCACCATCGTGACCACCGTACTGTTGGGTCTGGGCTATCCTCTGTTCGTCACCGGCATCGCGGCTGTGATTTTTCCCCACCAGGCCGCCGGAAGCCTCATCAAGCTCAAGGATGGCACGGTCGTCGGCTCCGAGCTGATCGCCCAGAGCTTCACCTCCGACAAGTACTTCCATCCCCGGCCCTCGGCGGCGGGCAACGGCTATGACGCCACCGCCTCCAGCGGCTCGAACCTGGCCCAATCCAACAAGACTCTTGTGACTCGCATCCAGGGCTCCATCGACCAACTGTCCAAGGAGAACCCGGGCCATCCCGTACCCATCGACCTGGTCACAACTTCCGGCTCCGGTCTTGATCCCGACATCACTCCAGACGCAGCCTTCTTTCAGGCTCCCCGCATAGCCAAGGCTCGCGGCATTGGCGAAGACAGCGTCCGCCAGCTCATTGAGCAGCACATCACAAGCCGGCAACTTGGGGTGCTGGGCGAACCCCGCGTCAATGTACTGGATTTGAATCTGGCTATGGACGCGTTGCCGAAGTAAATCGATCGGCGACATGAACTTCAAAGACTTCCGATTGGGATCTCGACAGTCCTTGGACTTCTGAGAGATCGATACCGGGCCTTCCAACCATAACGGCAATTGTCAGCAAGCTTGAAGGGTTCCGCAAAATCGCCGCAACGATAGCGGTGAGCGCTTTGTGCGCAGGCGGAACGATCTTCATGCTCCTTGTCATGGGCAATTTCCAACGCGATTTGAAGGGCAACGATTCACATCTGAGTCGAAAGCCCTTTTGAAAAAAAGAGAGGCAAAATGACAAGCAATTCCTGGATAGTTATACCCACAACGGCGTTACTTTGTTTAGTGTTGACGCCAATGAAGATCGTGGCACAGAAGGCCGCGACAAGTTCGCTCGTGATCCCTATGGGACTTCTTGAGCTGCCGGTCATTGAAGGAGTAAAACCGAGCCCGAGCGCAACTGGCAGTAAATCGGCCGCATCGGCGGCAACAAATGCCGCCTCAACTTCGAGCGTCATCACGGATGCGCACGCTTCCACCGCCGAGACGGCTGCTCCTGCGACAACAACGGCCGCTAATCCGTCAGCTTCCGTCGCCGCGCCGCTCACGAATGACGCGGTAATCAAAGAGCTTGCCGAGATGAAGGCGCGCATCTCGCAATTGGAAGCAGAACTTAAGGCGCGAAGCGGAGCTGGCGATTCAGCCGAGGCAGAGCGGGAAGCCAATGCGCTGCGGTCGGCTGAGGGAGCCGATGGTAACGCCACTCCCGGCTTAACTACGACCAGTCAGGCCGCTGTGTCCGCGCCTTCAGCGGTACCGGCGCCTCCGGAGATTTCGGCGGAGAGACTCACGAAGTCGGCGCCATTCCCCGGCGACTGGACCTGGATGAACAGCAACGGGCGCGTGACGGACACTCCCATGGCTACCAAATACTTCACGCCCGAGGTTCGCTTCGACGCGAACTACATTTTGGACTACAACCACCCGGTCGATGACTCGATGGGCGGCTCGACCGAAATGTTCCGCTCCGACGAGTGGCAATTGGAGCAGGTGAGTGTGGGCGGCGATTTCCGCCTCGATAACGTCCGCGGGCGCATCCTGACCATGGACGGCCTGTTCGCCACGACCACCCCGCGCAATGATTCCAGCTATAACCGCGGCCAGTGGAATCTGTCGAACGCCTACCGATACGTCTCTGAAGCGTGGGGCGGCTATCACTGGGATGTGAACCACGGCTTGAACGTGGATGCCGGCATCTTTGTCTCCTACATTGGCCTGTTCAGTTACTACAACGCCGACAACTGGGCCTACCAGCCCTCCTTTGTCTCCTCAAACACGCCCTGGTTCTTCAACGGCCTTCGTGTTCAGTGGTGGCCCACGGAGAAGCTGAAAATCGAGCCGTGGTTTATTAACGGCTGGCAGTCGTATGCGCGGTACAACAGCAAACCGGGATTAGGTGGCCAGATTCTGTGGCGTCCCAAGCCCTACCTGGACCTCGTATGGAATGACTACGGCCTGGGGGAGGACGACGCTGGATTTCCTGG
This sequence comes from Acidobacteriaceae bacterium, assembly GCA_003140705.1. Classification (GTDB taxonomy): domain Bacteria; phylum Acidobacteriota; class Terriglobia; order Terriglobales; family Acidobacteriaceae; genus Telmatobacter. Next base: position 7,569 of record PLKU01000422.1, on the reverse strand, counting down.
ACGCTCGCGTGTCCACGCCGATTACAGCGCGCAGGTCAAGTTTTACGACCAACCCAAGAAGTTCTTTGACAAAGCCGCCTTTACTCTGACCGGCGATCTCGGTTGCGAATACGGCGGCGGCCCTGCAGCCGGCTACTATGATGCCCATGGCTTCTCTCCGGAACAAGGCACCTCGGATACGTACACTGGCGGCGTCAACTGCCACAACAGCAGGAACGGGAAGCCCAAGCAGGATTTTGAAGGCACGATGAGCTATCTGCGCATGTGGTTCAAGAAGGACCTTTACGCGGTGACCCTCGGCGGGGGCCTGATGAACAACCCGGGCCGCTACTTGACTCTGCTTCCGCCGATCAATAACGCATCCGCCAGTTCTGGAACTCCGTATTTCACGCAGAATGCGGGAGACCGAGCTCAGATGCATGACGGCACAGTCACTTTCGACTACATGCCGTCGCAGTTCATCACATTCCGCCTGGAGGAAAGCTATCGGTATTCCGATGTGCCATATTGGAGCGGCCATGGCGGCATAACACCTCCCGGCGGCAACAATGGCAACCCAGCCGACTACCAGTGTACCGCTGGTGGAGATTCAGGTGTTGGATACGTGCCCACTTCAGCGGGGGTTGCATTGGGATATGCGACCGGGCAAGCACAGGCGATATCGAACTGCGTCGGCCTCGGACTGAACAACGGGGTGGGTGGACTGAAGGCCCTGTGGTGGCCCGACCTGCGCACCAACCAGACCGCCACAATTCTGGCGATCATGGTTCGGTTCTGAATCAACCTGAAGCAGTAATTCGCTCTTGGGATCTGCTTTCGCGGCAGGTCCCGCACCTTAGACCTCTCGTCAGCCAGGCAACTCCGAACGCCTCATAGTTCATTGTTCCCTGTGGCACAAATAGTTTTCGCGCAGATTTAGGAGAATCCTTGCGGTCCACGTCCTTCTCAAACCGNNCCCGTCCCACGATCAAGTCTCCATCGTATCGTTGGTCATCACCCGGATCAGGCCACACTGCCGCGCTGCACCACAAAGGAACCATTGGTATCATTCATCGATGCATCAGGAACCAACAAACCGTCGTCGCCTAACCCTGCTATTTCGGGCAGTGATTGAAATTGTGTTTATCGTCTTTCTCTATTATTCAAATCTCCTGATGGGGGAATTCACCCAGACGAATGGAAGAGGGAAGAGTATAACGTTCGCCTTGAACGATATCGTCACGGGTACGAATTTCTTGATCGCCATTATCTCCGCGCTGATCGGGTGGGTTGTGCTTGAACACTTTCGACGAAAGCTTTAAGGCCCCATGGCAACCAAGAACAAGGGAAGGAAATGAGCAAATGGATTGGTGATGTATGTGATCCCCAGGCCATTTCAGTCGACACGCCAACCAGCTTCTCCCACCCGTGCACCCTTGATGGCAAACCCGCCATGAATCAGCCAGCCGCCTCGACTAGGCAGGCTTGCCGAAAGGACACAACCGATGCACCTTTGGAGTTGTCCTAGCTATGACGCACCCCTACGTGAAACTTGAGGGAACCCCGATCTGGATTGCAGTCGCTTCGGCAATTGAAGATCTGGCGCAGAATGACGATCTCGTTGAGAGAACTGCGCGCGACTACATCGTTGGCTATTTGAGTCAGAGAATAGTAGAAGAAAGGCATAGCGCAGTCGGGCGGCTTCAAGAGTCCTGATTGGCAAAATGGCCAAGCCAGCAGTCTTCCGTTGCTGCCTGGAATTGCCCTCAAAAAGTGATAAGCCCAGTTTGCAATAGTTGACTAACAAATGGGCTCCTTGCTGGTGAGAACTGGAGGTTGGCCCTTTTATCGGCTTCGCTGAGCGATCAAACCATCTCGCTTTAATGTACGGTCATTTCTGTTCCGGAAGCAGTACGCAGATACTGTTGCTACGAATCCGTCGAAGCAGCGGCAATGCCACTCGCTTCTTCCCCAGGTTTGCCTGCGAGTCGCCGATACAGTTGCTGACAACCATGATCTCGGAGTCGGCGCTCCCCGGCCGCAGCGCGACAGATCCGCCGTTCGCCATAGGTCCTAGCCCAAGAAGCGCGTGTGAAAAACAGGTCGCGCCGTGTAACGGTTACGATGCTGCCAAGAGAAAGGCGCGCTCTCTCAAACCGATTGGCTTGCGACCGCAACAACAGCGCTAACAGCGACGGCATTGCTGGCCTACAGAGGCTGAACGGACAGAACGGCTATGGCCTCAACGACTCAGAGCTTCTTCAAACTCTCGTCGATGTACTTCACATAATCGGCTCGCCGCTCTGCATCGAGCTGATTGGCGGCGGCGATGGCCGCGTTATATGCGGCGCGCGCCTCATCCTTTTTGCCGCAGGCCGCAGCTGCATCTCCCAGCGTCCACTCAGTGTAGAGATTGTCTGGCGCCAACTTCACTCCCTCCTCGGCCATCGCCAGGGCTTCCTGCGGCTGCTTTGCCTGGATCTTGCTCAAGGCGAGGAAGGCGCGGCTCACTCCGCCCGCAGCCTCCATGGGTATATCCCCGCGGTAGACCATGACACCGTAGCCGATCTCTTCATCTGGTTTCCGCGTCTGAAGTCCGCGGTAAGGATTCAGCTCCCTGCTCGGCCAAAGGGCGCCGCTCAATTCGCTCGCGCTCAGCAGCACTGCTCCATGGACTACCGGCGGCACCACCTCACTTCCAGACGCCCCAGCATTCACCGCCATCCCGTTGGGCAGAACATGGCAATGGACTCCATAGGTCTCAGGGACAACGATGGGGCGCACCATGTATGCGAACCAGCACTCCTCGCCCGGATGCTTGTCCTCCCAATCCTTGACTTGGTATAGCTGCTGGCCCCAGTCCACGTTCGAGTCAGCCAGGACCTTGTAGGTGTTCCCAGGACCGCCCCATGCTTCATTTGCGTAGGCCAGTGGGGAAGGCAGGACACACAGTGCAGACACGATATGGGCGACGACGAGGATCGAGCAAGCCCATTTCCATCCGCGCGAGAGGGGCGCCAGCGCAGCCACGCCCGCGCCCGCAATCACCGCAGCCAGCGCGTACAGAGGCAGCACGTGGCGCACCCCGATGTTCAGTCCGTTGATTCCTGCCGTAGCCAGGTAAGCGATCCAGACAAACAGCACGTAGACCAGCGCGCGGGAGTGATTCGGCCCCTTACCCAGCTTATGAGTCACAATGGCGAATCCCGCCAGCAGGACCAGGCCGATCAATCCCAGCGTGGTCTTGATGGAGATGGTCACCGGGAAATACCACCAGACTCCGTGCGGGTACCAGTTGCCCAGGATGAATGTCGTGAAGAACTTGGCAAATACGCGAATATCCACCATCCCCATCAGGTAAGACTCGGGGAGAAGGTGCAAGTGGGCCATCCACCAGATCAACCCGCGATCGAAGGGTTTCAGATCCTGCGAATATTCCGCAAGAGAAGGAATCAACTGGAGTCCAGCCGGCCTGGCCGCATAGCGGAAGCCATAAAAGGCCCACAATACACCGACGGCCAGCAGAACCATTGCGGCAAGGGACCCGCCTAATCGCATCGCGGTGCGAAGCCGCATGCCTTTCGCGGCAACGGCAATCTCCCAGCACACAAGCACCGCAAGCATCGGCCCCAGCAAGACACCCGAGTGCTTGGTGGCGAGCAAGAGTCCAAACACGATGCCCGCGATTGCCAGTCGCAACAAGGTGGGCTGCTTTACATACCGATAGAAGGCATAAAGCGTCGCCAGAAAGAAGAGAGTGGCTCCGACATCGGTGGTCACCAGGCCGGAGTGCGCCAATATGTTTGGATCGAAGACAACGAGCGTCAAGGCAACCAGTGCCGCGGTGGTGCCGAACCACTCGCGCGTCGAAAAGAAAACCACCAGCGAAAGCGCAATCGCCAGCAGCGAAGCTGCCATTCTCATGCGGAAGACCAGCCGCTGGCTTCCGCCGTCGTCGTGTTCCAGCCAGTCACGGCCGTCGAGGTAGGCCTCTCCCTTGAAGTAGATTCCCTTGAGTGGAGGAACCNNCGGATGCTCGGGATTCAAGCCATAGTCGCCGTTCTTCCACATCCGGTAGCCGGCGTACATGTGATTGTCTTCATCGAAGGTCAGAGACTCCCCGTGGACGACTGCGACAATCTGGATAAGTTGCACAGCCATCAACGCGATCACCGCAGTGATCACCCAAGTCTTTGATTTCAGCATGGGAATTTGCCTCGGTGCCGGGATGATATCAGGGCCAGCGCATTGAGGCGCAAACTATTTCCCAATTATTTGCAACGCCTTCGACTGGCCATTGGGAGTTACCGGCCATCTATCTGCGTCGCAATCGCCTTCAATTCTCGGACCGAGGTGCATCTGGTGAGGCGAGTTTGCCGCGTCTTCAGGAGTTAAGGATCGATTCCTTGACCGGCGGATCCCGTTCGGGAATGATGGCCATCGCCAGTTGGACGCAGCATCGAAATCAAGCGATTCAATTCTCAATAGGCGCAAAGCCCAGTTTTCGCCAACTGAGACTGGGCTGAGCGTCTCAATAGCTGGCTAGGTTGCAAGAATCGCTTGGAAAATGGGGACAGGTCACTCAACTTGTGAACAATCGGAACCATGCTGCATGCCGAAGCCAGGACCTCTGCTGCGACATCCGCTATAAGATGCCGATTGGCGGGGAATGCTACAGGCTGGTGGCAAGTTTCGAGCTAATGGTATTAAACGCATGGTTGATGCCCGTGGCTAGATTGCTCATTCCAGCGGTAGCACCGAAGGCAATCAACGCAACGACAAGCGCATACTCGACCAAGTCCTGGCCTTCCTCGCGGTTCAGCAGGTCATGACAAATGACAAACAGTTTGTGCAGAGAATTGGTCATCCACTTTGTTCTCCGTAAATCGACTTTCGAGCCCGCAAAATTACGATCAGACGATGATCTGCCATTGATCAATGGATCAATCCAACCTGATTCTAGGTTTGGCGTTCCACCTGGTCAATACGTACTTTGGGGGAGTACTCCGCGCAGCGGCACACTCAACGTCTTCGCAGCTTCGCGTTCTAATTTTGTGAAGATCAAACCGAGTTTTGACCCAATCGAAACCCACTTCTGACGACGGGAGGCAGCGTTCACTTCTCAACATTGCCTCGCGACAATGACCGCTCAGATCCTAGGTCTCAGTTGGTGAGTTGCCCAGTTTTCGGCAACTGACACCAGGCGTTCTGGATCCCCGCTCTTCGATAGGCAGGATGCAAACCCTCGAGGAATCCTTGTCACATGCCGACTTATGAGGACCAATCCAACTAGCAGTAAATTCGGAATCGACGACCATCGGTATGGAACTGGGAAGATTTATGCTTTGGCGTTGAGTGCATTGGCCTGAAGTTGCAAGGGACGTTTTCGTGATATGTCCCGCATCTCTGATACCGGCCTTCAGTTAGCCGGCGAGACACCACCAGGCCAACTTCTTTATTCAACCCGAATTGCTTTCACCGGATCCAGCGATGCGGCTTTGCGCGCCGGAAGCCAGCATGCGAAAAGCCCCACGGCGACCAGAACCGAGGCCACAACCACAAAGACAGTTGGATCTGAAGGCGAGACGCCGATGGGAAGACTCGCCATGATCCGAGCTACGGGGAATGCCGCGCCCAGACCGAGTGCGAGCCCCGCAAGAATTTGCCACAGCCCGCGCTTCATGACCAGCATCATGATGTTGCGCGTATTGGCTCCCAACGCCATGCGCACCCCAATCTCTTGTGTCCGGCTGCCGGTGGCGTGCGCAATCACAGCGTATAAGCCGACTGAAGCCATCAGCAGTGCGATTAGTGCAAATCCAGTGAACATTTGAGTCAAAAGCGTGAAGAACCACTCCTGATGCTCGATCGCCTTGTTCAGGATGGAGACATCGCGCAGCGGAAGATCCTCATCGATACTCGCGACCGCCGCGCGCAATCCTCCGGTTACATCCACGCTCGATTCGATGAACAGATCCATCCCGTTCCAGCCTTCCTGCCGGAACGGAAGAAAGAGCAGTGGCTCGGGATTCTTGTCATTCAGATCCTGAACCATATCGGCGGAAACGCCAATTACGGTGATCCAGTCTCCAGGCTTGTCGTTGTCGTCATAAAAGCGGAAGCGCTTTCCAATTGCGGTTTGGTTCGGCCAGAAACGCGCCGCGCACTGTCTGGTGAGAACGGCGGCCTTGTGGCCGTCAGCCCCATCCGTGTCATTGAAGTCGCGGCCCAGCAAAAGCGGCAAATGAATGGTGTCGAAGTAGCCTGGAGACTGCACCACTATCGACACGCGAGGCCGGCTGGATTTGACCTCTACGACGGAATGCTCCATTTCGAAGTCACGCTGGCCTGATCCGAGTCCAGGCAAGTTCGATGCAATGGCCACATGCGATACGCCTGGAAGCGAGCGGAGCCGCGGAAGCAACTGATCGAAGAAATGCTGCCTGGAATCCGTGTCTTTGTAACGGCTATCAGGAAAATCGATGTGTGCCGTCATCAATTGATCGCCCGGTACTGAGCGGTTGGCAGTAAGGGTGAGAATGAGGTTGTGGACAAAGATTCCTGCACCTGTAAGCAGGACGAGCGTGAGGGCGAACTGAAAGATAACCATCGCCGCAGCAAATTTCCCGCCGCGATGTTTGCCCATGCTGCGCGCGCCTTCCTTCAGCACTTCAATCAGATTCACGCGGGATGCACGCCAGGCCGGCGCCAGGCCGAACAGAAGTCCACTGACAATGCACAGTGCGGCGAAGTATCCGAATACTTTGTAATCCATCGTGAACTGGATCCAGTAAGGTTTGCCAACGTTTTGTGTGGAAAGATCGAACCAGTGCACTCCGATTGCAGCCAAACCAAGTCCGAGAGCGCCGCCGAGGACGCTCAAAATCAGGCTCTCTGTGAGTTGCTCGCGAATTACACGCCACCGCGAAGCGCCCAGCGCGGCGCGAATGGACATTTCCCGCTGGCGGCCGAGTGCCCGGGTCAACATCATGTTGGCGACGTTGGCACACGCAATCAGCAGAACAAAACCAACAGCTGCAAGCATGAGAAGGAAAACGATGCGGACATTGGGGCCGTTGTAGCGTCGGTTGAAGGTCTGAACGCGAATGCCGCGGTCTTTGTCGGCCGCCGGATATTGCTTGGCGAGGCGGGTGGCGATCTCGTTGCATTCGACCGAAGCCTGTTCCAGCCCAACGCCGGATTTGAGCATGGCCCAGATTTCCAACGGGCGCGAGTCGCGTTTTTCAAGGCTAGGTGTCGGCACCAGCGGCATCCACAGGTCGGTGCCGACAGGGAATCGGAAACCCTCCGTNNTCACCCCAATAATTGTCGCCTGAGTATCGTTCACGCGCACCGAACGGCCGATGACCGAGGGGGAACTGCTGTAACGATCTTTCCAGACCCCATAGCCTAGCAGCAGGACAGGTGCGGCTCCAGGTTTGTCATCGGTGGACAAAAATCCGCGTCCCAGGACGGGCCGGATATGCAACATGTCAAACAGCCCGGCGGTGGCGTGCTCCATGTGATAGGGCGCCGGGGGATTGCCGCGCTCGCTTAAAACACCTTGTTCATCACTCGCTGCCTCCATCG
>PLKU01000534.1 GCA_003140705.1 Acidobacteriaceae bacterium | reverse complement strand
GTGCGCATCCTGACCACCACGGGGCCTTCTCGCAGTTCAACGGAGTAAAGGTGGTAAACCGCTTCCAGGCAACCTTGAACTATGCGCTTCCTGGTCTCTTCCACCGTTTCTTCTAAGGTAGATTCAACTCCGTCGACGGTCTTCGTCACCGGACGCGTCAACATGACCTTCTCCGACACCTCTTTGTCCGGCCAGTCAACCCCGGTCACGTTTGACAGGTAACTGAACCCAAGATCATCGCGCAGAAACTTTGCTACCTCCACAACGGAGCCCGCCGCCAATCGGAGGGAGTGCTGCTCTGAGACGCTCGGATTGGCGACAAACTCCACCCCCGCGCCGGGCAATGCTGCCTCAATGGCCGCCTTGATATGCTCAATTGTCCGCATCAGCGAATCACCACCGGCACNNTAGTCCCTTAGTCCCTAGTCCCAATCAGCGAATCACCACCGGCACACTCCAAACGCCAGGATTCGACTTGGGCTCGAGGTCGTGCTCTCCCTGGACGGGTACCGGGAATTCTCCCTGAGCCTCCGCATCCAGGTGCCGCGGACGTCCCGCGCCGGTCAAATGCTGCCCTTCAATCTTCTTTTGCAACGTCATAAAGGCTTGTATCAAAGCTTCCGGCCGCGGAGGGCAGCCCGGAATATGCACGTCAACGGGAATATAGCGATCAATTCCCTTCAGTACGTTGTAACCCTGCTTGAATGGCCCTCCAGAGATGGCGCAGGCGCCCATCGCAATCACATACTTCGGCTCCGCCATCTGGTTATAAAGCCGCACCACCTGCGGAGCCATCTTCTTGGTTACAGTGCCAGATATGATCATGAGGTCGGCCTGCCGTGGCGACGGCCTGAAAATCTCGGCGCCAAACCGAGCCAGATCGTAACGCGCCATCGTCGTCGCAATCATCTCAATTGCGCAACAGGCCAGCCCAAATTGCATGGGAAATATGGAACTCTTCCGTCCCCAGTTGTAGAGCTCCTCGATGGTCGTAACGAAGATGCCCTGCTTGCCCAGTTCGATCTTCAATCCGTCGTCCACAGCCATCGTTTGCTCCGGTATTCGCTTAGCATTTTGCTGCTGAAAGCTACTGGGGGCTTGCACCGCAACTTAAAGACCTGGAAACCGATCCCTGCCCCCTAACCGCTGACCCCTGCTGTCACGCCCATGTCAGCGCACCTTTGGCCCAGGCCCAGGCCAACCCCTCGACCAGCATCAGCACAAAAACAAGCATCGCCAGGCAGGCCGCCGCGCCGAGCCCTGTAAAAGCCACTGCAAAAGGAAGCAAGAACACAGCTTCCACGTCAAATATCAAAAAGATAATGGCGTACAGATAATAGGCCGAGTGGAACTGCATCCAGGCATCGCCCTTTGATTCGAGGCCACACTCATAGATCGCGTTCTTGATCGCGTTCGGCTTGGCAGGAGAAAACAGCTTTCCCCACAGCCATGCCAACCCCAATGGGGTCAACCCAAACGCCAAAGCTGCGAGGAACAGAACTGCCAGAGAAAAATAAGGACTTGAGGCCATCTTTGAAAATGAAATCCTTCTGATTCAACGTACCAGTTCAGGGGGTAGTTTGGCTAAGAAGTTATGCCGCCTCCAGGCCCGTCCAGCCCCATTTTATCTCCACTCATACCACCCTATGAACCGCTGGCTGATGTACGGGCCATCCGACTTGTTGTCCCGTCCCCACCTTTTGGTGGACGACAACCCTACGCTCCCTCCTGTTAAATTCAAGGTGTTGTCTCGGCCATCCCCGACGTCCGGCCGCAGACGAACGTCGCATCTCAGGGAGATCATCGCGCCATGTTCAAGACTGCGTTCAGGAAATCAATGTCCAGTTGGCTCTTGACCGGCGCTCTCCTGCTGCTGTCCCTGGCTGTTGCATGGCCAGCATTCACACGAAGTGTCTGCGCCGCAACCGGTCCTGAGACACCCCCCTCTTCCACGGCAAATCCTTCAGCAGCGCCCACTACGACCCCGGGTTATACCGCCCCGGGCGAAGTCACTGGACCAACAACCGCGTTCCATGACTCAGTTGCCTCGCACTATAACTACGCCTTCGGGAAAGACGCCCCGTTTCTTCCCTCGAATGCACGGATAAGCAATGGACAGTTCATCAGCCCCAAGAGCTTCCCTACCGCCCAGTACTGCGGGCACTGTCATCAGGAGGCTTACCACCAGTGGCGTCAGTCGGTTCACTCCAACAGCTTCCGTGCTCCCTGGTATCTCAAGAACGTAAACATGCTGATCGATGAGAAGGGTGTGCAGTACTCCCGCCATTGCGAGGGCTGCCACAACCCGGTCGCCCTCTTCAGCGGGGACCTGTCGCAAGGCATGCCGAAGAAGCGGCCATTTGAGGACGAGGGTGTCTCCTGCTCGGTCTGCCACTCAATCCAATCCACTGACGCCACGGGCACGGGCAGCTACATCATGGGCGTCCCAGCTGTCCTCGTAGACGAGGGCGGAGCACCCATCACGCGCCCGGTTTCGGACGCTGAAATCCTTGCCCACCTCGACCGCCATTCGAAGGCCGTCATGCGTCCGCTCTACCAGACCGCCGAGTTTTGCGCCGCATGCCACAAGGCCGCCATTCCCCACACTTTGGACGACTACAAGTGGCTCCGCGCCATCTCGCTCTACGATGAGTGGCAAGCAGCAAGCTTTACCAAGCAATCGCCGCTTCCCTTTTATCGCAAGGATTCGGTCTCCACTTGCCAGACCTGCCACATGCTTCGTGAGCCGGTGCCCACTGGATCTACCGAACCCGGTGCCAAGGATGGCAAGTTCGTCTCTCACCGCTGGGTCGGGGGCAACACTCTTCTCCCGCAGTACTACAAATTCGATGAACAAGCCGACAAGGTCGCCAACTTCCTGAAGAATGCCTCCGACGGCAAGGGAGTCTTCAATGTCGACATCTTCGCCCTTGAGAAGGAAGGTGCCGCGGCCACCGCGTCCGACCAGGTCCTCGTTGCCCCTCTTGGCCTCACCAGCTTCTCTCTCGCCGCTGGCGAAACCCTGGTCGCCGACGTCGTCATCCAGAACAAGGGCATTGGCCACTCCTTTATTCCCGAGCAGCGTGACTTCTACGAGGCCTGGGTTGACTTCACGGTAAAGGATGGCTCCGGCAAGACTCTGGCCGAGAGCGGCTTCCTGCGGCCCGACGGCAACCTCGATCCTGGAGCCCACTCCTTTACCAACCGGCTCATCAACAACAAGGGTGAGCTGAACGATCTTCACCAGATCTGGCACAACCGCGTCCTTGCTTACAACAACACCATCCAGTCTGGTCGCTCGCAACTGGTGCGCTACCGCTTTCGCTTACCGAAGGAAATTGCGGGCCAGGTCTCGATAACAGCCACAGTACGGTACCGCCGCTTCAATCAGCACTTCATTGACTATGCAATGGCGCAGAAGCAATACCCGGAGCCCATCATTGATATGGCGTCGGAAACCAAGACGTTCAAGATCGGCGAAAATGCCCCCGTTCAGCCCGATCCAGCCGAGAACAAGGAGTGGATGCGGTGGAACAACTACGGCATCTCCCTTCTCGATGCGCAACAGTATCAGGCGTCTGTCCAGGCCTTTGAACGTGTCGCGGCCTTGCGTCCCGACTACGCCGATGCGTTCTCCAACATGGCCATCGTTGAAATCTCATGGGAGAAATACGACGATGCCAAGCAAAACCTGGCCAAGGCGCTCAACCTGCTCCCCGGCGACCCTCGCGCGCTCTACTATCGCGCACTTGTCGAGCGCAATGCAGGGCAAATCAAGGAAGCAATCTCAGACCTTGAAGCCATGCTGGCAAAGTATCCCCGCTCCCGCGATGGGCTCCGTGAACTCGGGTTCAGCTATTTCCAGCAGCACGACTACCCGCAAGCTCGCGACATGTACGAGCGCCTCCAGGCTGTCGATCCCGACGATCTGGCCGCACATTACCAGCTCGCCATCCTTTACCGGCGCCTTGGGGATAAACAGAAGGCAGCCGTTGAATCGGCCAAATTCGCCGACCAGAAAGACGACCCTACCGCCAGCATCTATGCGCTTGAGTTCCTCCGCAAGCATCCCGAGGTTGCCGGAGAATCGGTTGTCTGGCACACGCATGACCTGACCGGTGATGCAAAGCAGCCCCTCAAGATTGAGTACAAGTACATCCCCGGCGCTGGCCGCTAGCTCGCAAAGCGATCTTGCGTCCAACCGTTGCCTTCAAATCTTGAACCAATCCTCTACCGACGAAGCCACCCTTCTCGGGCCCACGATACCGTATTTCAAATCCAGAAACTCCTGCAACTCGGCAGGAAGCAGCGGAGCGAGTTCCTGCCATGTAAGCACCTTGCATCGAACCCGCATCTCGGCGTGCTTAACGGCCGCCATCACCTGAAACCATCTCTCCCGCAAGTCTGGCCTGCGCGCATCGTGCAAAACGCAAAAACTGCATTCCTCAGCATAGGCAGCCAGCACATTCCGAATCAGTTGATACCCCTTATACCCAGCCACCGCACTTTCCGCCTCTGTTGCGCGCGCCACAATTCCCGCTCGATACTCCCTTGCTGCATCCCCGTCCTCCGACACATCCTCCCACTCTTGCGTGAACTCTTCGGCAAACTCCGTCGCTGTCCGTCTTCTCGCCGTTCTCAACTCCACCCGCGGCAGCAACTCCCGCTCAAACACCGCATCAAAGTCTCGGTAGCCCTCAACAATCGTCGATGCGCGCGTCTGAAAATCCCCTTCTGTCAACTTGGCTTCGACCAGCAGCGATCCCCACCGCATATCCACTTCCGTTCTATCGAATCGTCCCGGGGCCAGTTGCACTCGCGCTCTCCATCCGAACACGGGCGTGGCCTCCCTATCTACTCCGAGCACCCCCCGCACCGCAACTGAGGCTGCAACCGCCGGCGTGCAGAAGATGTTCATCAGCAGCGCATCCGAACTCATCGACGAGTCAAGCTCGCGCCACCTTCTTCCCGACCCTGCTTTCGGCAGCGATTTTCCCTGCGCATGAATCTTGTCAAAACGCCGCATCCAATCCGGCTTTCCAACAATTGCCGTATATGCTGCATCGAAAAAGTTCCCGTGCCTTCCAGCCGCGATAACCGGATCCAGAGCCAGGTCCTTGTTTGTGAGGTGCTCAGGCGGGGTCACAACCTGCAGCTCTTCGTCTGTGAAGTGCTCGGGTGCATAAACAATCACCTGAGAATTGCCGTAGCTCTCCACGTGCTCCCTCCCCCGCGCCCAAAGCCGGTTTCGCAGGCCTAGTTCCTGGCGCAAGTCGCCTGCGTACCTCCTTGCCATCACAACCATCTCGAACCCCTTATACCGATTTCGACGTTTTGCAGCCTTGTAACCTCGACGAAACATTGCAGTGATCTCACTGTAATGTTCGGTTGCTAGTTTGTGTTGAGTCGCGCCCAAAATCCCATTCGCATTCATGTAAGCCCCACAAACAACCCAGCAATTCTCATTCTCGGAGGTTCACCTTGACACACTCGAATACGAGCGCCCGGAGAGGCCGGCTCACAATGGCGCTAGCAGTTCTTTTCCTATTCCTTGGCGTAGCAATCAACGGGCAGACAACAGGCTCATCCTTGGAAGGCACCGTCGTTGATACGCAAGGCAAGGCAGTTGTCAACGCCACGGTTACTGTAAAAAACGACGCAACTGGCGCCATCAATACCGCCAGATCCAATAGCACAGGTTCCTACTCGCTTAGCGGCCTGGCACCGGGTGCGTACAGAGTGGAGGGATCCGCAAACGGGTTCGCTCCTTTCTCAAAAACGGTCGTTGTCAATGGTTCCGGAGAAACACAACAAGTCGCATTGATACTGAGCATCAACTCCGTTGCCGAGCAGATCACGGTCAACTCCGGCATCGATTCTGTCGCGGCAGAAACGGCCCCCAGCGGCGGATTTGTTGAAGAACGTTCCGCTCAATCGCTCATCTCGAACACTTATATTGAGAACTTTACGTCTCCGGTTGCCGACTACGGAGAGATCGTTCAGATTGTTCCTGGCGCCTTCACCATCAGCAGCGATGGCGTTGGACTGGGTCAGAGCAAGACCTACTTCCGCGGCTTCCCGGACGGCGATTACGACATCGACTTCGATGGTATTCCGTTCTATGACACCAACTCGCCCACCCACCATTCCTGGGCCTTCTTCCCCGCGCAGTGGGTTGGCGGAGCGGACTTCGATCGCAGCCCCGGTTCGGCCTCGACCATCGGGCCCACGCCATTTGGAGGATCAATCCACCTGCTCTCCAAACCGCTCACCAGCGAGCAAGACCTTCGCGGGACGTTTACATACGGAACCTGGAACACAAAGCTCTACGACGGAGCCTTCAACTCTGGCGCCTTCGGACTCTTCGGCGGCCCCAAGAAGTCGAACCTGTTTGTAGACTGGCACCGCATGACGTCAGACGGCTACCAGACCTTCAACTTCAACCAGCGCAACGCCGGATCGCTGCTTTATCAGTACCAGTTTTCACCCAAGACCGTGCTCACCGGTTTCAGCGGCGTCATCCAGCTCACAGCTAACACCTACGGCTTGAGCCCGACCCGTTGCCAGACCCTTGGACAGCCGACGGGAGCTTCCTACTCCTGCGCAGCCACCACGACGATCAACAGCATTGTTTACAACACGGCTCCCAACGGAATCCTTCCCTACACCGGGTATGGCTATAACTTCGAGATGGTCAACAATTCTGACCCGACAAATTGGCTCGACTACCAGTACAACCACTACCAGGTCCCCACTGACTTCGAATACGTCGGCCTCAAAACCGAATTCAAGGGTGGCTGGTACCTCGACATGAAGGGATACACCTACAACTATGACAACGGTGAGCTGTATACAAACGCGGTACCGATCACCGAGGTAACCCAGGCAGCGGCCGTCGCCAATCCCTCTCTGGTTCCCGGCGCAATCGTGGCCGGCACCGGAACCAAGGCGGTTGCTTATTACAACGGCGCGACCATCGCTCCCTGCGACGTGATCACCGCCGGCAAGGTGAGCAAGACGACAGGCCTCGCGACCTATGCTGAGCCTTGCGCTGTGGACAAGTACAACAGTTATCGCAAATATGGCGAAACCGCGGTTCTTTCGCAGACTTCAAAGTTAGGCGTTTTGCGCACTGGCATGTGGTATGAGTGGGCCCGCACCGATCGCCATCAATACCCATCCGATCCACTGAACGGGTTTGCCGATCAACCGCTGCCCAACTTCGCTGAGCAGTTCTGGACCAACTCCTACCAGCCCTATGTCGAATACGAGTTCCACGCGACACCTAAGTTCAATATCACCGCCGGAACAAAGTTCGCTTACTACACCTTTGACGTGCTCCATCACGCAGACAACGGCAAGACCGTTGGCCCCCTCACCTGCGCAAGTACCACTACTGCTTGCACGGCTACCGCCGAAGACACTGGCAGCTTCTACGCCACACTCCCTTCACTGGATTTCAACTACCGCCTCCGTTCCGACTGGGCGATCTATGCCCAGGCTTCAACCGGCAGCATCGTGCCGCCCAGCAGTGTTTATGACTTTTCCCACACTCCCACGGCAGTCGATCCCACCCCGGGACTCCTCACACCGCCCNNAGGCAGGTACCGTGTTGAAGCTCCAGCGCTTTACTCTGGATGCCGATGGCTATCGCACCCGCTTCCAGAACAGTTACTCAAGCCTTATCGACCCAACGACCTCGGAAACGGTCAACTTCCTGCAACCAAGTTCTGTCACGCAGGGCGTCGAATTTGAGACCACTGCGGTGCTCGCGCACGGCCTCAACCTCTATCTGAATGCGACAGGAGCAAACGCCTACTACTCAGGATCGCTGAACGCCGGCACACCGACTGCACCTTACTACCAGCAGGCACCTGGAGGCCTCTGGGTGCAGCAGACCCCGTCCGACACAGAAATGCAGGGTCTCACATATCAGAGCCACGGCCTGGACCTGGGTTTCTTCAACAAGCGTATCGGAGAGCAGCGCGTGGATAACGGCGCATATCACAACCAGGCCATTATCCCGGCCTTCAGCACCGCCAACGCATACATCAACTACACGATCCGCAATCGCTCGATCTTCGATGGGACCAAGATCAGGCTAAGCGGAAACAATATGCTCAACCAGCACAACCTTACCTCCCTCACACTGTCGGGGTCCGCGCTCACCCAAAACATCCCCGGGACGACGTTCACCGATCTCTTCAATACCACCGGCCCAACTCCAATCAGCGGTGCAGACCAGCCAACCTTCATGTCTGCTCGTAGCCTTACACTGTCGGTGACATTTGGCATTGCACCCCGCGAGGCCAAGTAGAACTAACCAAAATCCGTCTCTAGGAATTGAACGTCCGGCCGCTACTGTGGAATTCATCCCCGATAGCGGCCGTGGTTGTTTCGGGGCAGGAAAGATCGCAGGATCTGCACGATACAACCGAAAGGTGGAGGCGCGCCGCCTCTCCGAAGTGCGAAAATGTCTGTTGTGATAGCCCCCGTGAAGTGCTTCCCCGTTTTGGCCGCCATTCTCCTGTTCATAGCCCTTCCAGCCTGCGGGCTCCTCGGAGCCACTCCCAAGGGTGGCACCAAAGGGGCTGAGCAAGCAGGTGCATTGCTCTTTCGCGACAAAGGTTGTGCGCACTGCCACGGAGTGGGCGGCGCCGGCACAAAAAAGGCTCCCTCCCTAATCGATTTGCGAAAGAACAAGCTCTGGACCCCAGCAAAAATCACTGACCAGATACTAAATGGCGGCCCCAAAATGCCTTCCTTCAGCGACTCCGTGACGGATGAGCAGATCGCTCAACTGGTCGCCTATCTTCGCGCCAAGCACCGGCCCGCACTNNTTTGCCCACAAGTTAAGCGCCCATTCGAGAAGTCTGTGCCGAGTCCAAACTACCACTTGGACCGTAGTATTGGCTCCGGTCGCGCATCGGCTGAGTCGCTCCAAACAACGAACACCAAGCTCCGTGCGCGGCACTTCTGGTTCCTTTGATAATGCAGGGGGATTTCACCGGGCAAGGATGCATCGGCGGTCTCAACTAGTATTGCCCACGGCGTGTGTTACTAGTAAACTGATCAGGGCAGGCATGGGGTCGCAGAATATCCTGTGTATGCTCTAACCGAAACGGGCATCGGGCGTTGGCATGCATTTGTCTCATCAAAACGTCTGGACGTACATATTTGATAAACAAGGCGTTACAAAGCGGAGAGGTGGCAGAGCCCGG
>PLKU01000335.1 GCA_003140705.1 Acidobacteriaceae bacterium | reverse complement strand
GCTCCTGGAAGACGATCCCCATTTCCCGCCGGATCGCGTTGCGCTCCGAGACGACGTCGCGCCCGAGCACGCGCGCCACGCCTGAGGTCGGCGTGCGCAGCGTCGCCAGTATGGAAAAAAGCGTGGTCTTGCCCGCGCCGTTTGGGCCAAGAAGACCGAGCACACCGGGCTTCAGTTCGAGGTTGAAGTTGTCCAGGGCGAGAGCGCCGCCGCGATACTGTTTTGAAACCCTCTGAATTCCAAGCTCCACGCATCCTCCAGCCCTTTATGGTCCAGATGCACTCTACGCATTCCACGCGTGGAAGTTCCGGGACATCGAATGATGAATGGGCAATCTTCCCAAAGAGGAATCGACGAAGGAGAGAGTTGGCCTCGTGTTGAGTGGGAGAGGCTGCGGATTTCAGGCAGCTCGCAGTTCCAGGATAATTGCGGCGCCCTGTGGTTCAAGGTTTACGGCGGAGGCGCGGCCGTTCTGATCGCGGAGGATCGTGGCGCAGAGGCTCAATCCCAGGCCGGCTGTTGGCCCATGCGACTGTGAGGAAGCATAGGGATCAAAGGCACGGTCTGGCTGGAGGAAGCCAGGACCGGAGTGGCCCACAAGAATCTGCACGAGGTTGCCTTCGCTGGTTGCCTCCAGACGAATGGTCTTGCGATCGGTTGAAGCTGACGGCATCGCCGAGCCGAGAGCCGAGCTCGGACCGTCAACCGCCTGAATGGCAAACTGCAGACAGTGAAGTACCGCATGGCGCAAGTGCTGGGCATGGCAAAGTACCATCGGGAGCGCCGGAGCGATGCTCAGGCGGAAATCGATCGAGCGTTGCAGAAATTCGGGGCGATGCAGTTCCTCCAAATCGGCAAGCAGTTCGGACACAGACACTGCGGTGAGCTGTTCGGTTTGGTGGCGGGAGATGCGAGTAAGGCTCTCCAGTGTTGTTTTCATGTTGCGCGCTTCGGTAAGGATGGCCTCCACTCCCCTGCGATCATGCGCGTCGAGCGACGACGCCTCATCAAGAAGCGAGGCGTAGCCGAGAACCACGGTAAGTGGATTGTTCAGTTGTTCAGCGACGTTGGCGGCCAATTGGCCAAGACCCGCAAATTTCTCTGAGTCGATGAGCTTTTCAAGCATCATGGTTTGGCTTCGCGCGGCTTGCAGGCGAGCGGTGAGCATCTCGACGGGGAGCAGGTCGTCGGCGTGAAGCTGGTTCTGGAATGGCCCGGGAATGCTGCCCAGCGAGTCGCGCAATCCGGCCAAGAGTAGAACACCTTCGTTGCCCACCCGGCCAGTCATTGGCACGGCCAGTGCCTCGGTAAAGCGCAGACGCTTGAGGTCATCGCCGGGAATGAGCCAGGGAGTCAGGTCCAGCTTCAATGTCTGAGTGTGTTCGACGACAGGAGCCGCCGCTCTGGTCTCAAGGAACCCCGCGACGGAAATCCGCGTAGCCAGGCTGTCAAGCGCCTTGATAGTAGCGGCATCAAGCCCCGCGGCGCCCGCCACGCGGTAGTGGCCCTCACTCTCCAGAAGCAGTGCGGTCTTGGCGAACCGGCTGTGATCCACAACGGTCTGGCAGATTTCTTCAGCCTGGCAATCGAAGTCCTCGACCCGGCGGCGGGAAAGAATCAGGTTTGTATATGCCTCGAATTCGCGGCGCGCTCTGCGCTCGCGCTGCCGCGACGCCTGGTTGATTGCCAGTTGGTCTTCCAGCGCCAGCAGGATCATGCCCAGCGCAGCCACGACCTTGGCCAAAATGATTGCGCGAGTCAGGAGAAGATCAACCTCAGGCCTGCTCGAAACAAAGTGAAGCGTGAGAAAAATTGAGGTTGACCACAACACGAAGCCCATCACGCTCAGAATCATGCCCGTTGAAAGCCGCCGAAAAACAAAGATGAGCAACAAGGCGGTCAAAAGGTGGTTGCAGCACTCCACAAACGTCAGAGGGGAGACTGGTCCCAATGCGTAATAAACCCAGAGACCCAGAACGCCTCCCAGGCTGGAGAGACTCACCCCCATCCAGACAGGCGGACTCCCCTTCGCTCTGGCCCAGGCGAGACCCACGCCAATTGAGAGCAACCCCAGTGCAGGAAATACAAAATACATCAGCCCCGTCGGCGCTCCACCATGGAGCACTCCATGGTAAAGAATCGAATAGATCACCATGGGGATCGTAAACGGAATTACGTAAAGCACCTGGAGCCGCCCCATGCGAAAACGAAGCGGGGACAGCGACGCGAGGAACAGCGCGGATCCGACCTGAATGGAGGTTTGACCTGCAGCTGTCATCCAGGGATGAGTACCGTCGGAAAAATCCCATGAGCCCAACTTGTAGAGGAGCAGCATCCGGAAGGTGGCAAAAAGGAATCCCAGAAACCAGAGCAGGGTGCGCGTATCCCGAAAGCGCAGATAGAGGTGCCCAAATGCCGGCAACAACAGCGCAGTGAGGATCAATGACGGAACCTGGTAGTAATCGGGCATGGGAGCCGGCAATCTCCTTCCGTCCTCATCCTCGCAAAACGTGGCTGCATTGACGGTAGCAGGCCAACGCCCTGAATGCTTAACAAGAACTGCAAACCGGATGCGGAGCTTCACGGACACAGGCACAAAGACCCTGAATACAATCAAATCCGGGCTAGTCTCTGCCCGACGGGACACCTGAAGTTCGCGCAAATGCCGGGGGACTGGCCTTTTAATTTTCAGATGACACCGGCACCATGTACATGCGTCTAATGTTGTAGATTGGCCAAAGACCACCGGGGCCGGAAATGCCGTCCCGAAACATCTTCGCGGGCTTCGTCAGGAGGGAACAGGGTGCGAAACCGACACTGGATTGCGTTGCTGCTCACCGGGTATGCCCTGACCTGGGGCACTTTAGCCGCCGCGGCACAGGGGAAGGATACTTTTACACCGATGGCCCTGGATTCGGGTTTCGGGTCCATGGACATCTCTGCGCCCCCCGTCCCGCCTGAGGAGATCATCCGCAAGTTTGCCGCCAAAGAGAGCGAGTTTCAACGGGCGCTGAACCACTATACCTATCGCCGCACAGCCCGCGTACAAACCATCGACGACGACAACAAGGTCGATGGCGAGTACTACGAGGTTGATGATGTGATCTTCGATCCCACCGGTAATCGGACAGAGAAGGTTGTCTTTGCGCCGGAGAATACGTTGCAGCGAGTACAGATGTCACCGTCTGATCTGCAGGACATCCAACGCGGATACCCGTTTGTGCTCACGACTGAAGATATCCCGCAATACGACGTCAAGTACGTGGGTCGGCAGAAGGTAGATGAGGTGGACTGCTACGTTTTCGATGTCTCTCCCAAGGTCATCGAAAAAAAGAAGCGCTACCTGCTTGGCCGGATCTGGGTGGACTCGACCGACCTCCAGATCGTAGTAACGAATGGACGAATGGTTCCCGACGACACGCGCAAAGGGAGCGAGGATCTGCATCCCCCTTTCATGACCTGGCGCCAACAAGTCGACGGGCACTACTGGTTCCCTGTTTACACCAAGGGCGAAGGAATCCTGCAATTCAGCGGGGGCCAGGGCTATATGGCGCAGGACGTACATATGCGAGACACGGTCAAGTACTCTGACTACAAGCAGTTCGGCTCGACAACCAAAATTATCTATGAGGGACAGGACATCACCCCGCCGGAGGGACAGCAGGGGAAGCCGCCGGATGCGCAGCCGAAGAAGTAGTTCCTTGAGTATGGCTTCTTCTTAATAGAACAGGTATTTCCGCCAGCGATCATCCCCGCGCCCGAGCATCCGCATGATCTGGCGGCTGGTATGGAGCGAGAACGGGCGAGGGTCGCGCATGAGGATCATGTCGTCGAGCTCGTGGAGCATCCGGTTTCCTTTGCGGCGGNNTTCGGATCGCGCAGCAGCACCATGTCGTCAATTTCGTGCAGCATGCGGTTGCCTTTGAGGCGGTTGCAAGAGTGGCAGCAGGCTACCAGGTTTTCCCAGGTGGAGTTGCCGCCCCGGGAGCGGGGAATCACATGGTCGAGGGTGAGTTCGCTGGAGGGCAGCAGTACACCACAATACTGGCAGGTGTTGCGATCGCGCAGAAGGATATTCTTACGCGAGAGAGCGCGGGTCTGGTGAGGGATGCGGCGGTATTCGAGCAGGCGGATCACTGAGGGCATAGCGATGCGGCTGCGCTGGGCGTGGAGCATCAGGCCGTGTTCCTCCTCGGTTCGCGCGATGCCCTTGAGCACCAGGACCAGCGCACGGCGAGCTCCGCAAATGTTAATCGGCTCGTAGGACGCGTTGAGCACCAAAACCGGCAACTGCAGCATGTGAACGGGCTGGACACTCGCGTAGTCCCCGGCATGGGCAGCGGCCTTGGCTATGGACTTCTGCTTGCGTGCGTGAATCATTGCTTTTCCCAGCGACATCTCTTATCCCCTCGTCAAAAAGATGGTTGGTCTTGCGATGAGCGAATGCTTGCCGATTGCGTGGTGGCAGCAGGCAAGTTGCCAAGTGGCCTTTGTTTGTCCTCACGATCTTCAAATGAACCAGAGATTCTGCTGATGGACGCGTTGGTGCGGCGTGCTCTGACCAGCGTGGCCACCCACACTGAGGCTGCGCCGGCTCGCACAAGCGCCCGACCGGCGGAGCGGGCGGTTGCGCCGGTAGTCAGGATGTCGTCGATGCGCAGAATGTGCTTCGAAGCTACTTCTGCCGGATTCGAGACCGAGAAAGCAGCGCGAACATTCAACCTCCGCTGACGTTGAGTGAGGCCTGCGTGGCTTGAAGTAGGGCGCAGCCGCATCAACGCGCTGAATACCAGCGTCAACTTCCACTGCGGACAGGATTTGCGCAGAAAACCAATCGCGCACCTCGCAGGTACCCGGGGCTGGTTAAATCCTCGCTCAGCATACTTCGAACGGTGAAGGGGGACAGGAACCACCAGCATCTCGGAAGGTGCCTCAGGTGCTAATTGTGCGATTGCCTCGGCCAGCATCCGGCCGAGCTTGCTGGCCGCGGGCTGAAGCCTGTCGTACTTGAGGGCATGGATCGCCGCTCTCATTCGGTCTTGAGAGAGCCCGAATGCCACGGCGCGCCACCGGGAAGTCTCCGATGGTGGAACGTCGAACGTCAGTGAACCGGAGTCCCTGCGGAAGACGCACCTCACTTAAGGTCGCGCGGGAAAGTGCGCCACCTTGCCGACAGTATACCCGGACAAGGCTAGAGATTCCACCCGATGCCAATCGGAAGTCAGGAATTCGTCCACACAGCCTGGAGCCCGGCCTGGCGAATGCAGGCTGCGAGCAATCGATCGATTTTACTTTCAATTGAGATATATAAAATCCGGCGGAGGGCCTAGATGTCGCGGGCAACGGGCGTTATTCGTAACAAAGCGTCTGCGCGCATCAGTCGGGCAAAATGCCCAAACCGCTGCCAGGGCTGTTGCNNAACAAGTTTTGGCACGGTAACCTGCACCCGCCCTCCCGACGATTTCAAGGATGTGCCGGCAACACGACCGCAGTCCTACTTGCGTGTCGATACCGCGTGCTCAACTTGGCCCTTGTCGTTTTGGCTCTTGTCGTATTGGCTCTTGTCGTTTTTCCGCTGGGCTTGGGCCTTTGCATCGCGTGCTGCATCCTTGACGGTGCCCCAGGCCTTCTCGGCTTTGCCTTTCACTTGTTGCGTTGCTCCCTCCACCTGGGCTTCGGTGTCGCCCGTCCACTCGCCCACCTGGCGCTTGGCGCGTCCCGCTACGTCGTCGATTGTGCCTTTCACGATGTTCTTGTCCATTGCTCTACCTCCGGGCTCTTGGGTTGCAGTCGTTCGTTGAAGTTGATTTCGCACGACGTTCAAAATCGCAACGTGCTCCGATTGAAAGCAGGCCGGATCAAGCCGTCGTCAAAGGGCGGCCCTGCGACCCAACACCAGTTGGAGAATCAACGCGATGAGCGCGATCACAAGCAAGATGTGAATGAGTCCTCCAAATGTATAGCTGCTCACGAGCCCGACCAGCCACAAGATCAAGAAAACTGCAAAAATTGCCCAAACCATTCCCTCTCATCCCAATTCGTTCCTGCGTCGACAACATACGCTTTGAAGCCACATCAGGAGCCGATGGTTGCTCGTGCACGGCGCTGTTTGCACAGCGATTAATCAACAAGAATTCGCTGACCAAGCCAGCAAACCAAAATGCGAATCTATGCAACAAACAGATCGTCGTCTACATAATTGTGTTCTTGCTCGCGACCACGGCCTTGCGGCGCGCAGGTGCCGCTTTTACCTGATTCTTTGGCGACTTGTTCAGCTTGGCCTGCACATCGCGAGCCGAATCCTTAGCCTTACCCCAGGTGTTTTGAACCTTGCCTCTTACCTGTTGAACAGCACCTTCAACCTTGAGTCCAGTGTTGCCGGTCAGGCTTCCAACTTTGCGCTTCGCGCCGCCCATCACGTCGTTCATCGTACCCGCGACTCTGTCTTTATTCATGTGTTTACGCTCCTGAACTCTAGTTGCTCATGAATCGCGGCGAGCGACAGTACCATAAAGACCACAACGAATAGCCAATGGGTCCGTGCAGCCGCAACTCACCGCTTCACTTGCCTGCAGGACCGCGCGGGTTTCGCTTCTGGCGCTCAGTCCAACCTGTTTTAATCTTTTCGTATGTGGCCTGCATTTCATCCAGTTCCAAGTCACTCAGTCGCTCGATATCGATCAATTGATTTCGAGCTGAATCCATGGCTCGAATCACTTCATTGAGCTTGAGATTGATAGCTCGCGAATCACGATTTTGCGTGCTTTGGACCAAAAGGACCATCAGGAATGTCGCAATGCCCGTTCCTGTGTTGATTGCCTGGGCCCATGTTTGCGAGAAATGAAGTACGGGCCCTGTGGCGGCCCATGAGACAACAACCAGGCCTGCGGCGGCAAACGCCCATGTCGAGCCGAGCCAACCGGAAACCGCGGCAGCGAATCGTCCGAAGCGAGCGTGAACAGTCAGGTCCTTCTTCGCAACAGGGACCGCGATTGGCGCCTCGTTTGTGGACTTGGCTGGTGGTTTATCCATCCGGTTTGCCTCCGTCATTTGGCTGCTGGTTGATGGTACAACTGCCATCGTCAGTTGGTCTGTCTCAAATGGAGCAGCTCGATCTCAGACAGCCGCTGGAGCAGCTAGTTCATAGACAGCCGCGGCGCAGATTGCTATACAATGCAAGCCGTGGAGGGGTTCGTTGCTTCACCTTCGCGGTGTTTTCACCGGCATCCTGATCGCCGTTCTTCCCATCCCCTGCGAGTCCCAGGCGCAGCTGGCAGAGCCGCCTGCATCTCAGCAGAGAACGGGCGGTATGTCCATTCCGACGACAGGGGGAGCCTACGCGCCCGTGTACGATTCGGAACATCGGCCCATCACCGCCGGTGGCTTTGTCGATACCGGGACGGTCGTTTTTGAGGATATTACCAAGGCTGCCGGGCTTGGCGGATGGCGGCACACGATGGGCGGCCCGGCGAAGGATTTCATCCTCGAGTCGAACGGCTCAGGTGTCGGGCTAATAGACTATGACAACGACGGTTGGCTGGACATCTACCTGGTCAATGGCTCAACCTTCAATGCCCTTGACGGCAAAGAAGAGCCTCCGCACGCCGCACTATTCCACAACAACCACGACGGCACCTTTACCGACGTCACAAAAAAGGCCGGCCTCGCCATTCCCATGTACGGCATGGGCGTCGCCGTCGGCGATTACGATAACGACGGCTTCGA
>PLKU01000320.1 GCA_003140705.1 Acidobacteriaceae bacterium | reverse complement strand
GTGTTTGTCACGTTTGGAAAGGGCACAAGCGGGCACCTGGCCAACAAGGATGTCGCGCTGCGCATCCTGTCTACTGCCGACAAGAAAATTCGCGTGCTGACCAACTTTGTTGGCGGCGACGGATCGCTGAACGTCAACTTCTGGTCGCCTGACAGCAAGAATCTGGCGTTTGTAGGTTATGAATTGCTCCCCGCAGAAGATGTCGACCTAACGAAGTAAGCAACGAAAATGAACACGAGGACCGCAATGAGAATTCCGCAAATCGTAGCAGTAGCCGCCATCGCCCTCATGCCCGCAGCACTTATTCAATCGATCCATGGTCAAGCAACTTCGGCAGCTCGCCCGCATATTTCAGGGATTTCGCACCTGAGCGTCTACACATCCGACGCTGCGAAGACTGAGTACTTCTATGTTCATGACCTTGGCGGCCAAAAGCGGGACGACCCGCAAAATCCCGCAGGCGTTCGCTATTACTTCAGCCCGATTCAATTCATTGAAGTATTGCCGCTGCCCGCTGGAGACACGTCAAACAACCGCATGGATCACATGGCCTTCAACACCGTGAATGCTGAGGCACTGCGGCTGTTTCTCGCAGCGCATGGCATCACTGTGCCAGCGCAGGTGGAAAAGGGGAGCGATGGCAGCCGCTGGTTCGACGTGCTCGATCCTGAAGGCAACAAGGTCCAGTTCGTGCAGCCTCCCGCCAACCCCAAGCCTGTTCCGGTGAACCCGCTCAGCGTGCATATCATTCACGTCGGCTGCATCGTGCACAGCCCGGATGCGGAGAATCCGTTCTACCGCGTGCTGCTCGGCTTCAAGCCCTACTGGCACGGAGGACATACCGACACCTCCAACGACTGGATCTCGCAGCAGGTCCCCGATGGCACAGACTGGATTGAGTACATGACGGTGGCAGGCCCTGAAACCAAGGGCATTCCTCCCACCATGAAGCAGGAGACCGCGGGGGTGTTGAACCATTTTTCGCTTGGAGTCTTCAATATTGAGAAGTCAGTCGATTTGCTCTACGCGGGGGACCGCCTGACCGGGAAGCACAGCCCGCCACAGATCGGACGTGATGGCAAGTGGCAATTCAATATGTACGATCCGGACGGCACGCGCGCCGAGCTGATGGAATTTCAAGCCTCAGTCAAGCCATGCTGCTCTGAGTTCACTGCGTCCAGCCCCGTCAAGTAGGCGGCGAAAACCCTTGCGGGGTGGTTGGGGGAGGGCTGGGCTCAAGACCTACTTGATTCCAGCCTCCACCTTCACTGCCAGCCCCGCACTCACCCCGCGAAGGGGCGGCATCGGTCCTTGAGAAGCCTGGTGCATGGTGACAATAATCGCGCCGGCAGGCTTCTTGCCCCCACATTGATACGAGTGTGCTGTGCTCGCGTCGAAGTACACCGCGTCGCCCGCCTCAAGCGTGCACTTCTGTTCCCCATGATGTAACTCCAGCTCCCCGTCGAGCACATAGAGGAACTCAAATCCTGCATGCATGTGCGCTTTGGGCGCTACTTCTTTGGACAGCGGCAGAAACTCCGCAAAGTATGGGTCCATCGAGCGGTCTGGAACCATGTAACCCAGACTCTCAAAAAAGTAGGTCGGCGGTTCTACACCGGTCTGCGGCAACCTTACACGTTCCTTCCGCCGGTGAATTCTGAAGATCGATTGCGGCTCGGTCTCAAGGAAATACGACAAATCCTTGGAGAAGACCATTGCAATCCGAGCCAGATTCCGCAGGGTAGGGACCACACGGCCGGTTTCAAGCTGGGAAAGAAAGCTGGCCGACAAGCCCGTATGCTTGCCCAGCTCGACCAATCCCATCGACTTTTTAAGCCGCAGCTTCTTGATTCGCTCCCCGATCCGCTTCTCCGCAATGAACCTCTCCGCCGTCTCCGGATCTACCTGGGTTTTGTGCGTTTCCTCGTTCCGCGCTGCAGCTACCTCGCCCATGGGCCCTCCTGCTTATGCTCATTCAGAATGCGCTTTACCTTGAAAAGTTGTCCAGATCAAAAACTTTTCTTGTCTCATTAAACTTGGCCTCGGGTTCGCCCGGCCAATGTGCGCACTCGCTCGGTTGGTCGGCTGCCGACTGCCGACTCGCACCCCGCCAGCTATTCGGCGTTATCCTAGAAAGTCCGGCTGCATCGTTTTATGCCGGCCTCGAAGGAACCCATGTCAGAAGACCCGAACGCTTCCGCAGAAAACTCAACAACTTCACCCGCACCGGTGGCCACCATTGCAACTCTTGGCCAGCATGAAGGACAGGCCGTTACCCTCCGTGGCTGGCTCTACAACCTGCGCGAGAGCGGCAAGCTCCTTTTCCCCATCTTTCGCGACGGCACCGGAACCATTCAAGGGGTGGCCCACGTAAAGAGCGTTCCCCCCGAGGTGTTCGAGACCCTCAAAGGCCTGACCCAGGAGTCCAGTGTCGTCGTCACCGGCAAAGTTCGCGCTGACAAGCGGGCGCCAGGAGGATATGAGCTCGACGTCCTCGATATCGAAGTGATCCAGCGCGTCCCGGAGTCGGATCCCTATCCGATCACGCTCAAGGAGCACGGCGTCGACTTCCTGATGGAGCACCGCCATCTTTGGGTTCGTTCTCCGCGCCAATCGGCCATCCTCCGCATCCGGGCTGAGATCATGCGGGCGGCGGCAGAGTATTTTGACAGCAACGGATTCATTCGGACAGACCCGCCCATCCTGACACCGGCAGCGTGTGAAGGCACCTCGACGCTCTTCCCGGTCGATTACTTCGGCGACCCAGCCTTCCTTACCCAGTCGGGCCAACTTTACATCGAGTCCACCGCGCTTGCGCTGGGCAAGGTCTACAGCTTTGGTCCAACTTTTCGGGCAGAAAAATCGAAAACCCGCCGTCACCTCACCGAGTTCTGGATGATTGAGCCGGAGGTAGCTTACTGCGACCTGGATGGACTGCTGGAGATCGCTGAAAACTTCCTGAGCCATATCGTTCAATCTGTCCTGAAGAACAGGGCGCAGGAATTGGTCGTCATTGGCCGCGATCCAGCCAAGCTTGAAGCCATCGTTCCGCCATTCCCGCGCATCACCTACGACGACGCGGTGACCCGGCTGAACGCCGCCCACAAGTCCGGCCAGCTTGAGCAGCCCTTCGAATACGGCAACGACTTCGGATCTCCAGACGAAACCTGGCTGAGCAGCCAATTCGATCGTCCGGTGATGGTCAACCGTTATCCAGCCAACGTAAAGGCCTTCTATATGGAGCCCGACCCGCTGAACGCGAACCTCGCTCTCTGCGTCGACGTGCTTGCTCCGGAGGGTTACGGGGAGATCATCGGCGGCTCGCAGCGCGTTTCAAGTTATGAGTTGCTGAGCAGCCGCATCGATCAGCACAAGCTGCCCAGAGAAGCCTTCGAGTGGTACCTGGACCTGCGCCGTTACGGAAGCGTGCCCCACAGCGGATTTGGTATGGGTATCGAGCGCGCTGTCGCGTGGATCTGTGGCCTCGACCACGTGAGGGAGACCATCCCCTTTGCGCGGACGCTTCACCGCATCTACCCTTAATGATCAGTTTGGCGATTGATTCCAATCGGGTAGGAGGCGGGAT
>PLKU01000306.1 GCA_003140705.1 Acidobacteriaceae bacterium | reverse complement strand
CTGGCGTAGCCGCTTGGGTCTGGCCGATGGTGTAAACCGCCGAGCCCGTCGAGCTGTTTGAGTCTCCGCTGGCGACTGCGATGGCCTCTACTGTCTCTGTAGCTGAAACAGTGATCGGCCCCGAATACACGGCCGAACCGGTCGTTGGGGTCGATCCATCGGTGGTGTAGTAGATCGTGGCAGAAGGTGTCGTCGTGCTAATGGTCACCGACTGGGCCGAACTGTATGTACCAGAACGCGGGCTAAAGGTAGGTGTAGCTGCGACTATAGGTGGTGGGGGTGGAGAACCGCTACCATCCTGTGCCCCGACATCCCCACCAGCACCAGTTCTCGTTCTTGCGTAGAGTTGGCTGTTAACTGCGTTAAATTCATACCGGACGGGAAGCTGCGCTGGAAGACCTGTCACCGCAGAGCTTGCACCAATCGCTGCCGATGCTGTGATAGGAACCATTGTTGTTGAATTATAAGGTTGCGTGGCTGTGTTCAAGAAGTTGGCGTCTGTCAACCCATAGGTATGCGTGTTCATTGGGGCAGAATTAGGCCATAAGCACGTAAGATCGCATCCGATAGGCCAACNNTTAGTCTGTGCCGTGATAATAGCTGTCTGAAAGTCTGCCATCTGCATAGTCGAATTCATGCCAGAAGTTCTAGCAGCCCAGAGTATATTGTTCTGAGCATTCACCCTGGGACGAAGATAGGAGTTCAGTCCATCATTGTTTTCCCCGATGGAGAAAACGATTGCTGCCGAGTCAAGAGTGTTATTCCAGAAATAAAGAATTCCGTTGCGGTCGGTCATGTTGCCGAGATTATCCATTGCGTAATGTATCTGATTGAGCGCTGAGGCACCATAGAGCATGTTGCCGTATACGAAATCTTTTTGTAGCGACTCTTGGTACCACGTTAGATTCGCCCCCAGAGAGTCACCAGATGAGTAAAGACCGCACGCGGTTGAGAGATACAGTTCAAAAGAGACATAACACCCTGCATCCTGAACTTCCACCAGATCGACAACACGTTGCGCACCATCGCCAATGTAGTTATAGCGAATAAGTCCTTCGACGCCTCTCCACTTTAGCATCGAACCAGATGCTTGAGGATTGTAGTTGTCGATGCGGTTCCCTTCAAGGAGACAGTAGAAGCACTGGACATAAAGTTGGTGATAGGTTGCACTTCCTGCAATACCTGAATTATGGATGTGATTACCGCGAATTGTAATTGCGTAGGTATTGACTACCCACCCACTGTTGTCAGAGTTCTCTGCTAAGAACGTACCATTCGAGTTGTTGTCTATGTCATTGCCGTCAAAGTCAACATAGATTCCAGAACGTAGATTGATTCCTGATGCGCCTGCTACCCAAGCTACTGGAGCACCGCCGCCAGGGGGAACGTAGTTGTAGCTAGGACTAGCATTACGAACGTGAATTCCCGTGATGCCTACGTAGGCAGGAGCCATAACGGAGTTTCCAGCGTTCTGAGTTGGCGTAACCGCATCTTGCCAGTACCCGTAGTGAGGCTGTGCCATCCACAAGGTAAAGATTCCGTACCCCGCAGCCGCTCCTGTCGATAAATCAGACTGGGCTGTAGCATTGTTGCCATCCATGATTGGAAGGTTACCATTCTTGTCAGCTACACCACAATACCAAATTGGTTGTGTTGGTGTTCCAGATTGCTGAATCTGGAAGTATTCATAGAAGGTAGAAGGGTTTGATCCGGTCGTGTCTGTATTAAACAATTGGTACAGCGTTCCGGGTACCACCGCTGTTATAGGAGGAACACTGGAGATAGTGGTGTAAGCCTTACCTGCTCCAATTTGAATAACAGGGCCAGTTAACGCAGGGTCTGCGTAGCATTCGCGTGGCTCGGTTCCTTCAGTATTTCCAGACGCTGCCCAACTAGGCATAGCGTTGGGTGAGACATAGATAATAGCAGTATTTGAACCACCATTACAATTAGAAGTGTACTTGAAGGAGTAGCGGCCAATAACGGTACTACCTGGGAATAAGGCATCTCGATTGGTCATATCTGGAAGAGTTACTGATGCTCCTGCGGGCTGCGAGGTAATTGACCAAGTACCTGTCTCATCTACACAGCCAACAACCCAAGATTGTAGACTCATAGGTTGACTTTGGAATGCTTGTTGGTATGCTGGAGCTACAATTACTGAGTTCTGTCCATTTGGTAGAGTAGCAGAAGAGTTTGAACAGACGTTAAACAGAAAGGTCGATGTAGCAGTCAAGCTATCAGTTGACTGTGCTTGCACTGTTACAGTCGCAGTTGAGGAGACTGAATATGATCCTGTAGACCCAGAGATGGAGCAATTTCCTTGTACCGCACCAATGTTTACTTGAATGGTAGGCAATGCTCCAGAAATAGATGCGGCTTGGTTATGGGTTGTATCAGTGAAGGTTGCCGACGCACCACCAGTAGAAGATAGGACTGACCAGTTGATCGTGTTGAGCGTGCCGCCCGTGATGTTGACATTGATCTGCCTTGTTGAGCCTGCCAATACTTGGAAATTGTATGTGGGCACATTCGCGGTTACGGCTACCTGCGCTGACGCAAAGGTCTCGAACAGAAAGACGAGGCAGGAAAGGTTAAGGACAATCGCCCTTGAGAGAGATCTGCGATTGAAGCGAAGGCGTAGCGCCCTTGAATACTCGGTTACATCGAATGCCATACTTTGCCCCCAGACACTCCCACGAGATTGATCACTGGGTTAACTCCAATGTGATCGAGAACGCGGGCTTCATTTGTGTCAGATGAGCAATTGTGAATTTCCAAAGCACTCCAAATACCCGTCACGGACTCCCCGTTGCGTGGATCGCTTGTATGTTCGATCGAGTCGCGTGTGCTGCTTTTCGCGTTCACGTACCATTTCGTCGCCATTACAGGATGTTGGCGAAAAGGATTGACAAAAGAAAACAGGCGTTTCATGAGCCCCTCCGGGCAGGGTTAAGAGCTTGGCTGCAATCGGTTACTAAAAATCCGATTCTGAGACCCTAGAGTAACCACGTCTGCCGCCATCGGTGATTACTAAAAAGTGCTATTCACCGTGACACAAATGGGTTACTCGCCTGTCTATCTGTCGGCAGGTTCCCTGGCAACTTGAATTGAGAATTGTTCAGAATGGGACCAACATGATCACGCAACGCACTCGATCATCTAGTACTACAGTTGTAGTTAATGATAATCTAAACTTGCTCTGTGATATGACTCTCCGGTGAGAGCTATGGAGAAGCGAATATCGGGTTGGAAGCGTGAGTTGTTGCGGTCGCACGACCGCATAGCTGGGCTGTTTGCGCGCTCGGAAGCACGTGAGCGCAGTCTCGCCTATCTTCAGGGTTTGTTGAGCCATTGTGAGCGGAAGAACGGCTGGCAGTTGGCCGAGTGGATGGGCGAAGCGGCTCCTTATCGCGTACAGCATCTTTTGGACCGAGCGCGTTGGGATGCAGATGCAGCACGGAATCAGCTTCGCGATTACGTGCTGGAAGAGTTGAGCAGTCCAGATGCTGTGCTGATCGCCGACGAGACGGGCTTCTTGAAGAAGGGTCTGCATTCGGTTGGGGTCAAGCGCCAGTACACTGGCACGGCGGGGCGCATCGAGAACAGCCAGGTTGGCGTGTTTCTCTGCTACGCCAGTAACAAGGGCGCGGCGTTGGTGGATCGTGAGTTGTATCTGCCAGAAGAATGGGCCGCCGATGCTGAGCGTCGCCGCGCCGCAGCAGTGCCGGAAGAGACGGGGTTTGCCACCAAGCCAGAGTTGGCGCGACGCATGATCGAGCGTGCGCTGGAAGCTGGCGCACCCTGTAACTGGGTGGCTGCCGATGAGGTCTATGGGAACAACAGTAAGCTGCGCCAGTGGCTCGAAGAGCGGCAGTTGGGTTATGTATTGGCCATCGCCTCCGATCAGCGCATGCGCTGGCCCGATCACCAGCAACGACGCGTGGATGCCATTGCGCAGAACTTACTGAATCTGGCATGGGAACGCATTTCCGCGAGCTCGGGCAGCAAAGGCGAGCGGCTCTACGACTGGACTCTGATCCGGGGTTGGGAAGAGGGTGGCTGGAGCCACGGGCTGCTGGTGCGGCGCAGCATCGAAGAGCAGCCTGAGCATGCCTACTATTGGTTCTATGCGCCCACATGCAAGACCACATTGGAAGCTCTTGTGCGCGTGGCTGGACAACGCTGGCAGATCGAGCAAGCCTTCCAGGCCGCCAAGGGCGAGTGCGGGCTTGACCACTACGAAGTCCGCCACTGGCAAGGCTGGTACAGGCACATCACACTTGCGATGCTGGCCCACGCGGTGCTCGCCATCCTGCGCGCACGGGGAGAAAAAAACTCCAGGCGGGCAGGCGCCGCTTAGCGTACCCGCACTGCGCCACCTGCTCATGTACCTTCTCTGCCGCGGCTGGCATGGCGTTGAACACCTGCTGCACTGGTCCCAATGGCGAAGACAACATCAATTCCGCGCACTCCGCTGTCACTATCGGAAACGAGGGTCGCCCCTGCCGATCTTCTATCTACAACTGTAGTACTAGCCGCTTGCATCAACGCCATTGCTGATGTCTTGTCGTGATGGTGCGCCGTTCTATGGCACTCTCCGCGAGAAGTGCAATCACCGAACAGTCTCGAATTGCAATCTCGTCCAAGGATCGGCGGTCGATCGCCTCACCTTTGTCTTTTTCAGCGAATTGTGGCCTATGTCAATTAAGAAACTATCAACAGCCGAAGAGTTCGCCCGCTTGCGCGGCAGTTATCGGGGCTCTACAATTTCTGACTCGGGGGTCATCACTCGGGANNTCATGCGCAGCCCCGGGACCCCTTGTGGTACATTTGCGCCATGGAGTTTCGGCGTTTGGCGGTTTGCTCGTTGCTGCTGATCATGACCCTTGCGTACGTGCCAGCGTCCGGGCAAGCGACCAGTCCTTCCGCTGAGAGTCGGCCCGCGCCGCGCACTACCCGTTCCAACGCCGCGACTCAAAACTCAGCCAGCCAGACCGCAAAGCCCGATTGCGATGGCGGCCCTTGCGACGAACAGCAGCCGCGCGTCATCGTCACCCTTCCCGCCCCGGCTCCTCCAGTGTGGCCCTGGCACGATCAAGTCTTGTGGGCTGCCTACCTGATTCTTGCCATTGTGGGCTATGTAGGAATAGCAATGGCTGTATCTTCCCTCAGAAAGATCGGCCGCCTTACCAAGTCCGCAGAATCCTCGGCATCGGCTGCACTGCTGATTGGACAATCCATCATTGATTCACAAAGGCCGTGGCTCCTGATAACAGTCGAGCCATCCGTCAATATTGAAAACAGCTTTAACATCATGGCCACCAACCGCGGCCGCACTCCCGGCAAGATCACTGCAACTTCTGAGCAATTCAAGATTGCAGTTGATGAAACGCAGTTGCCCAGCGATCCTCAGTATCTGAATCTAAAGAAAGCATCGCCGCTCGTTCCCATCATTTTGCTTCCAGGTGAATCCACGCCCATCATGCCCTTCCGCCGGGATGAACTCAGGGGCGTCTGCGAAAACGACGAAGTATTTCGCCGAATTGAACGCTGGGAAGAGAAGGTCTTCATTTATGGCAAGGTCGTCTATATTGACCTGGTGGCGCCGCCAGAAACCCAGATTCATGAAACGAACTGGTGCTGCTGGTACATCCACGGTCGCCAAAAGAGTGGTTTGGTCATTGCCGGCCCGCCCGCCTATAACAACCACACCTAGAAAGTTGGATGATCGACCGAATATCGGGAGCCCGGATGTCAGGGCAGATGCGACCCCTCATCCCTACCTGCTTTGCGCAGTTTCAGGCTGAGTCCGCACGAATATTACAGCATTATCATCCTTATAGGCTGTCTTCCATTCAGGCATGAGCGGCAAGACGTGCGCCATGGGCGAATTTGGGGTCAACAGGCAAAAACTGACCTTGTACTTCCGAAGAAGTACCGTTGGGTCGCTCTGCAGTGTGGCCCAGTTACCAAATTCGCTAAGGAAACCCGACCATTCATAGACGTCGGTTCTGCCATCCATCATGACCGGGTATTCTGGCGTGGCCCATATAAGGTAGCCACCAGATTGGTAGTCATTCAGCATGGGGCCTGAAAGATGATTGGCCTTGATGAAATCCACTGCTCTTACGGGACTTTCAGTTGCAACTTGTTCTTCAAGGTTCTGGCCATTCGGGAAAGCGAGAACGACGACCATGAGCGACATCCCAATAAGCAATGCGTTTGGCCAAATGCGATCCTTCTCGCTGTCGTAGCCTTCCCACAAGGTTGAGAGCTGACGGGACAGAACAGGCGCAACAAGAATGCCAAAAACAACCAGCATACGCTCATGGCTCACTGCCAGCCATGTGCCGATCGCCATAAGCAGTAGCTCGTCAAAGAAAAGTTCAGAACGACGTACGATGACCAAGAGAAAACTGACGAGTACAATGCACATCAGCCCTATTCCGCGCGCATCCGTGAGTTCGAGCGGCGCCCATTCCTCGACGTTGCCGAGCAGGACATGCATATTCAGCATCGTGTCGAATGGGTAAAAGATCTGCTTGATGCCGATCGGATTCAGAAACAATGCAGCCACGGAGAGAGCGAGCGCCCACGCCAGCATCTTCCGGGAATTCGGGTCCCAACGTCGCGTGAGCAGAGATCCCATCTGAAAGTTTAAGATTGAGCTCGCAAGCAGGACTGCAGCCACGATGATCCCCAGGATGAACGACCCATGGCAGTTGATCCAGATTGCAAATAGAACCGGCAACCAGAAGAACCAACGGGCGTTGCGGGTGCGGCCCAGGTGGATCACAATGAGTTCAGCAATCAGCAGGACATAGGCAATCATCTGCGGCCGAATGGCAAAGCCGATGGTGGCAAAGAGCCAGATCGCTAATGCGCCCGCAAACGCGACCTTCGCATTACCTGAGTAGAGCCAGCACAGACAATAGCCGGCAACAACAAGCAATGAGGAGAACACGCAAAGCCAGAGCATGAGGCCGGAATAGCCGCCAAATGAATAGGCGGCGTAAATGGCTACCTGCGCAAGCCACTCCTGCGGGATCAAGGATTGATGGTTGGTCGTGTAGGAAAACAGGTCCGTCAGTGGGATCGCATGAGTCGTCCAGATGATTTGGCCCGTCTTGAGATGCCACCAGAGGTCCGGATCGTCGAATCGCGAACGCACCGTCAACATCGCGAGCAGCACCAGAAGGCTAGCCAGCATTGCAGGGAACGAGAAGACCCTTCGTAGAATTCGAATGAACACTGATTGGCCTAGTTCCCGGTAATCATGGACGCGATCCTCAGGCAGTTTCTGACTCCCCAAGATCCTGTTCGAAAAGTGGGTCGGGTTCAGCAAGCCTGATCAAGCGATGCAAATATGCACGTGAAATACACAGGCTGCGGGCCGCCAGTGTCTTGTTCCCATTATTCTCACGAACGGCCGAGATTGCCAGTTTAACTTTGTAATCGCGAAGCTGGCGCTCAAAAGAACCCGCGGGATGGTAATCGCCTATGTCGACAACGCCATCGATCTCTGAGCGATCGTCATCGTGCATGTTCAGTGACAGATCTTCCAGGCGCACCGTCTTGCCAGTAGCCAGGATGATGGCCCGCTGAATCACGTTTTCCAACTCGCGCACATTGCCAGGCCATGAATAACCCTGAAGTTGCTCCAATGCGCTCGGTTCAATGCTCTCCATCGGCTTTTGAAACACCTGCGCATAATGCTGCAGGAAATGCTTCGCAATCCGGGGAATGTCTTCGGGGTGCTCCTGCAGTGGCGGTGAGTCGATCCGAATCACATTAATGCGGTAGAAGAGATCTTGACGGAACTTTCCTTCGGCCACCAATTTGCCCAGGTCTCTGTGAGTGGCGAAAATCAACCGCGCCCGAAGAGGAATGAGCTTGTTGCTGCCCAGTCGGCTGAATTCCATCTGCTGCAAAACACGCAGAAGCTTTACTTGCGTGAACAAGCTCAGATCCCCGATTTCATCAAGAAACAGCGTGCNNTGAAGGCGCCCTTTTCGTGGCCAAATAACTCGGCTTCAATCAGCGTTTCGGGAATAGCACCGCAGGAAACAGCCACAAACGGCCGGTCGGCGCGGGAACCTAGATTGTGGATTGCCCGGGAGATAAGTTCCTTGCCAGTTCCGCTTTCGCCGGTGATTAGCACGGCGGCATTCAGATTGGTCACCCTCCGGACCAGTTGATAAACATTCTGCATCTGAGGGCTCGATCCAATCAGCAGATCGCACTTGCCGGGATCTTCTAGCCTTTCCTGCACGGTCTGAAGTTGCCGCTTCAGTGACGAGTTCTCGTACGCCCTGCTGAGCATCGTCTTCAGATCGCGAATCGATGGCGGTCTGCGACAGTAGCCGAATGCACCTGAACGGACCAGTTCAAACGCCGTCGACCGAAGACCATCGTCAGCCATCACCACCGCGGGAACAGTAGATGCAATCAATTGCCGCGCAAACCCAA
>PLKU01000042.1 GCA_003140705.1 Acidobacteriaceae bacterium | reverse complement strand
CCTCTCAAGCTTTACAGATGTGCTACGTATCACTTCAACGTGTTTGCTTCAAGGTTTTTGAGCTAATTCCGGGATCTAACCGTCGGCAACTGGCTAGTAAGCATCCGCAGATTGAAAAAGCCTCTCTCCGGGAATGCGCGTAAGCGATCGGTTTCAATGATCCGCTAAGAGGAAAACTTTCAATTATGTGTGGCCCTTTCTCCGCCACAGTTGACGCGAAGTTTCGGTTCAGCTCTCCTTCCGATTCAGTTCTCAGAGGGCGAGAGCTTCTCAGAATAGGGGTCTCAGTTTATGGAATGCCCCGGTTATCGCCAGCTGACCATCGATCACGGACCGTCGCCAACTGTTTGGCCGTAAGAGGTATTGACCGAATGGTCACTTCCGTTTAGATGGGATCAGCCACCGGCATTGCCGGACAACATACACTCCAGTGCCCCCACGGTCGGAAAGTGTGGGATGAACTCGACCGGAACTACTGCGGCTCCTATACAACCAAATCGTCAGCCAGCGTAAAGTGAACACTCGACTCGGCTGGTATCTCGATGTCGCGGTTGCCGGACAGCCCTGCGGCCGCGGTTCCGGCGCCACCGCCCGCCAGGCCGCCGACAACCAATCCAACACCGCCGGTAGCCACTCCGCCCACAAGCATGCCGAGTCCCGCGCCTCCGCCAATCATGGCTGCGGAGCGGCGGCGTTTGCCCTTCTTGCTGCGCTGAAGATTCTTCGTCGTCAGTTGATACTGTGTTCCGTTAAGTATCAGCGAGGTCAAGCGAAGCTCTACCAAGGAGCGGCCTTTGAAGTGTCCGCGGCGGCGTGCCTTGTCGATCACGCCGCCGACGGGCGCGCCCTTGAGAACCAGAATGCTTCCGTCGCTTGCGGTGATCGGATCTACAACTTCGCCGGTGAACGTCTCGCCGGCGTGGCCGGACTTCACGCTGATGCGCTGATCGACGCGGATCATAAGCATGGTGCCGGCGGGGATGCTGACCTTCGAAGGCTCAACTGGCGGGGGTGGCGGCACGGCGGACACCGTCGGCCCCGAAGACGCCGGCAACGGTACGCCGGCAGCGGGAGGCTTGGTTATGGTTGTGATTTCCGCGGTAGTTTGCCCTTGTGCTGGTGGCTGCACCACGGTCGTCGTCATATTTCCACTCTTGTCCACGGTGACCACCGGTTGCGGCTGGCCGGTCTTGACCGCCTGCGCCTTAGCCTGGTCAATGGCTTTCTGTTCCTTCGATTCGCATCCCGAAAGCATAGCCGCTGCAAGAACCAACGTGAGAGGCAAGCGGTCAGGGGGAAGCAATTTGTCTGAATGCATCATGGTGGTGCCCTTTCTTTGCGAAACGTTGAGCAGACAGCGTCGAACCTCATTGGGACTCTGGGTCTGGTAAGAAGAAGCGCCGAATGGTTAACTGCAAATTGATGCCGGTTTCAAAGAGGATGCTGAAACCATAGCGAGTCAACCGGAGTTTCCATGTGGAACACACTCGTCTATTTTGGCAGTAGAAGCTTCTCTCTCGGCGCAGGTTGTTCATTCGAGTTCGTCGTTCCTTGAGCCGGGTTAGAAGCATCATTCTCCGCTGCATTCGACATCGAGGCCAGTTCCGACTGCCGGTACTTCGGTGCGCTGGGATATCCGTAGATGTGGTCCTTGCCGATGTCGTTAATGACAACCTCGACCGGTTGCGGACTGTCGGNNGTGCTTTTGCGACAAGTTGCGATCATCCACCAGCAGCTCCAGGTCGGCATAGTGGTGTTTGGTGTTGGCCTTTTCCAGGCGAAGCTCAAACGGTCCCTCGCCGGAACTGTTTCAATTTGGTTAGATCAAACTCGACGTAGTTGCGTTCCCCCTTCTTTTCTAGCAACACCAGTTCGTCGTGGGTATGTGCAATGGAACCCGACAGCTCGGTGCGCGCGTTTGTCAGGTCGCCCTGCGTGCTTGTCAAATCGTTGCGGGTTTGCTCAATCGCGTTGCCCTGGGCATCAATTTGCGATTGCAGCTTCTTGTAGCGCGGGTCCTCCTTTAGCCGGTGGGCTGCCGAGGGTCGGCCGGTCACGGACTCCCTGGATTGGGCCGGCGGAGCCGGGAGAGTTTGGCTGCGCGCTGCCAGCGAATCCACCTTCGCTCTCAGGTCGTCCAGCTCATGCTCGGTCGCACTAAGCGAGGCGACCGTAGCCTCATTCTTTGCCGCAAGATTCTGCGCAACGAGGTGTTCATGAATCGAGTACCCACCGATAGCTCCACCCACTGCCACTCCCTGTGGCAGGGACGCAAATTCCACCATAACGCCTCCGGAGAAGGCGATGTAATTTCACCCTCTAGGGAACCTCTGCGCAGGTGCGTGATTTTGTAGCGGCGACTCGACCGCAGATAATTTCTTGATTGTGAAGCAGGTTTCGGTCAGAAAGTGCGGGGCGCTGCTGGTCTTTTCGTCTCTGTGAGGCCGTTTTCGGCCTCAAGAGACACTACGCCCTTTGCGGGGCCAGCCGGTAGCGGTGTTGGTACAGATTCACCAGCGCGAAGGCCGCGCACAGCCACAGGGGGTTTTTCCAGATGCCGCGGTAACGAACCTTGGTAAATCCGAAGACACGCTTCAGGATGCGAAAAGGATGCTCGACTTTGGCTCTAACTCGGGCCTTGGTTGTATTCTTTCGCTTGGCTTGTTCATCCACATAGTCCTTATATTTCGTCCGGCGGCAAGTCATATCCTGCGCCTTCGGCGCGGCTGCGAGAATGGCCTCGGTCTGGCCTTGATAGCCGCCATCACCCCATACCTTGCGCTCTTCGCCGTGCAGTAAGTCGGCCAACATATGCTTGTCGGCCACGCTGGCCGCCGTGGTTATCACCGAATGCACCACCGTCTCCTTGCTGTCCACGCCGATGTGCGCCTTGGCNNGCCTTTCTTGGTCTGATGCATCTCAGGGTCGCGCTTGCCGCTGGAGTTCTTCGTCGAACTGGGCGCATGAATAATCGTCGCGTCTACGATGGTGCCCGTGCTGATGCGGATGCCCTTCGTTTCCAGGTAGCGATTCACCGTGTCCAGCATCTCCCCGCATAGATCGTGCTGTTCAAGAAGATGGCGGAAGCGGAGGATCGTGGTTTCATCTGGCGCGGCGGCCACGCCCAGATCCACTCCGGCAAAGCGCTGAAGCACAGCCGACTCATAGAACGCTTCTTCCATGCCGGGGTCAGACAAGCCAAACCACTGTTGCAAAAAGTAGGTCCGCAGCATGATCGCCAGGCCCACCGGCTGCCGGCCTTGGGATAAACGGGCTCAACCAGAGCCGGCAACTCAGACCACGGAACTACCTGGTTCATCTGGTCAAGAAACAGCTCCCGCTTGCTCTTGCGACCATACTTCGTAAAACTCGCCTGCGATGCCAGTGTTTGCTGAAAACGCGCCATTCGTTTCATGCTTAT
>PLKU01000193.1 GCA_003140705.1 Acidobacteriaceae bacterium | reverse complement strand
TGCGTTCCACGAGACGGCGGTTGCGCCCAGTGCGGCGCTGCCCGCCTTCAGGAATTCTCTGCGATTGTTTTCGATCAGGGCCATGGCCTGGATTCTCCTTGGGATTGGTTTTCAGGTGGTGGAATCTTCACCCGCCGCCCGAATGATGATGGTCCGGCCACGGGAAATCAATCGTCAAGTGTGACGATGTTTACTTCCGAATTTCTCCAGCGAGTCCTGGAGCACAGAGGATTCGTGAAACGTGGAGGATGTCAATATTTCACCTCGCCCGCCGACGGTTGCGGCNNCGAGGTGACAGGTTGGAAGACAAGCAAGGTAGAGGCCTAGAAGGAGAACTTGATGGCTCCCTGAAAGACTCTTGCGGCATTAGATTGCGACGAGATCTGGCCAAACGATGTCGACGCGACCGATGCGTTCGCAGCGCCAAAATCAGGATGGTTCAACAAGTTGAAGGCCTCCAGTCGTAGATCGAGATTGAATTTTTCGTGGATTGGAAATATCCGGGAGACCTGGGAATCAAGTTGGAGCGAAGGAGTCCCGCGAAAGGCGTTCTTGCTGGTGTTTCCGTAAGTTCCGGCTGCGGCGCAACCTTGGGTGACATTGCTGGGGCATATCTCGGCGAAGGC
The DNA here is from genome assembly GCA_003140705.1 of Acidobacteriaceae bacterium. Lineage (GTDB taxonomy): Bacteria > Acidobacteriota > Terriglobia > Terriglobales > Acidobacteriaceae > Telmatobacter. Next base: position 4,782 of record PLKU01000193.1, on the reverse strand, counting down.
AGCCGGGTTGAGGTACTCACGGTTCGCCTCGCCGGCGCCGCGGTTGAACTTTACCTTGGCATAGGGGTTGACCCCAGGGACCAGGTTGGGGCGATCTTCGTTGTTGTCGGTGAGGGAGTCATCGGCGCCCGCGGTAACGTTGAGGGGGGCGCCACTTACGATGTGCATGAGCGGGGCGATCTCCCAATTGTTGATAAACAGCTTTTCGACGCGGTTGAAGCGGCTGAAACCGCTCTTGGCCACGATGACGGTGTTGATGACGTGCCGGTAATCGAAGCCGCAGGGACCGTAATCCAACCGGATGTTGGCGGGATTCTCGACGGAGACGCCGGAGAGGTCGCCCTGACCGTCCTCTTCGTCCAGGCACTTCGACCAGGTCCAGTTGGCCAACAGGCTAAAGGTGGACGACAGGCGATGGTTGAGGGAGGCCACCAGTCCGTTGTAGTTGCCGGTGGCGGAGTCCCCGACAAGCGTGGTATTGGCGCCGGCGCCGGCGATCTGGTTGCCCTGAAGAGGATTGGCGATGGTGAGCGAGAAGCGCGAAGAATAGTTCTTGGTTGTGGAGCAGTTTGTTCCGGCTGCACCCGGCGTCACCTTGGCCGGGCCTGTGGTCACGATGCCTGCGCAGCCGGTGCCACCCGCGCCCCACACTCCGGGGATATAAACGGCATCATCCAGCGGGATACCTATGGGATCATGCCGCGTTGCGTTGCCAATGAAGTCCAGTTGAGCTTGCCAGCCATGGCTGAAGTCGTGCTGCACGCTGAGTGTCCACTGCATGGTATAGGCCGCGTGGAATTGTGTGGGCATCCAGATGTACTGAGATTGAGCGAAAAACGGCGCCGTGGGCCCTGGAATTTCGGGCTGTGGAAAGGGACTGGTGGTGATGGAGCCGACGGACCATGGAGCGCTGAAGCTCAAAGGACCTGTGGACGATGTCTGCAGGTTGCTGATGGCGGTGGCATAGGGCGGGTTCTGCTGGACTCGCTGGCCGCTGAAAAAGTTGGGCTTGTCATAGGCCAATTCGGCGCCTGCGCGAATCACCGTCTTGCCGTCGCCGATGGGATCGAACGAAAAGCCGACATTGGGCGAGAACTGCCAGGGTGAATTCTGGGTGAACGCTTTGGGCACGCCCGGATCCCCGTAGAACAGAACTCCGGCTGGGGCATTGGGGTAGACCTTGCTGACAGTGCCTGCCAGGAAGTCAGCCATGTTGAATATGCTGCCACGGTTGAAGTAATCCGTGGGCATGAAGTTGGGGCCCCAGCGCAGGCCGGCAACCAGCGTGAGCCGCTTGGTGGCGTGGAACGTATCCTGCGCATACAGGCTGGGAATTGGGCCGCGCAGCGCGTTCTGTTGCTCCTTGCTCTGCTGGAAGGCGCTCAGGGTTCCCTGGAGGAAGTCCAGGGACTGGTCACCCACTTTGGTTCCTCCGCCCGGTCCGTTGGCGCTGTATGTGCCATTGAAGGTGAAGACACCGTTGCCCTCGTAGGCATTGCCGATGTTGAGCTCGTTCTGGACCCACTCTCCGCCGAAGATAAGCTGATGCTTGCCGCGCACCCAGGTAACGTCATCGTCGAGCGCGAGGGTGTTGTCGTTGAAGTGGGAGACGGAGTTTGTGCCGCCGCCGATGGTGAATTTGCCTTCAGTCATTTGCAGCCCGTTTGGCACCACCTGTGAAAGTGTCACGCCGAGCGTTGTGGCGTTTATGTCGTTGGCAGCGTATCCGCGATTGTTCACGCGCCGTAGAATGGTGCCGTGGGCCGCATTTACGAGGTTTGAGGTGATGGTGTAGGCCTCACCTAGCGTGAAGGACTGCGTGCGCTCGATGTTTCCCGATTGGGTGGTGATGAGGATGTTGTTCGAAGAAAAGAATGGCGGGGCCTGATAGCCGTCCACCAGGTACCGGCCATACAGATTGTTTTTCTGGTTGATCGTGTAGTCGACCCTGGTAACAAACTGGTTGTCNNCCGACGGGATGGCGTAGGAGACCAGGCCGCATCCCAGGGTGTCTACCGTAGGAATGGGTACGGGCAGGAACTTATCCAAGGCAAGCGCCTGGGCATTGTAGGTGGGCGCGGACGAGTATTTGTTGCCGGTGAGGGTTTTGCCGGTGAGGGGGTCGACCAGTTGAATGGCAGTGCCGTTGGAAGCACAGAGGTTGCTGCCTGCCACGCCGGGGACGCCGTCGGAGGTGGAAAAATCGCCTGCGAGGTTGGCCGCAGTGGGCACATTGGCCTCGGTACTGGCTTGCGACTGGTCGTTCTTCAGGCGCTGGTAGGCGGCGAAGGCGAAGAGCTTGTCGCGTTTAATGGGACCGCCGAAGGTGCCGCCGAACTGATTCTGGTGCAGCGTGTCCTTTGCCGAACAGGTGGTGGCGGGGGCGACGGGAGTGCAGGTGGAATAGAAGTTTACGGCGTCAAGAAAGTTGTTGCGGATGAACTCGAATGCCGATCCATGGTACTGGTTGGTTCCCGAACGGGTGACGACGTTGACCATGCCGCCGGTATGCTCGCCGTCCTGCGCGCCAAGCACGGTGGATTCCACGCTGAACTGGCTGACCGCATCCGGGAAGGGGAACGGGAGGTTTCCGTTGCCCATGTAATCCTGGTTGTCGCCGCCATCAAGGCGCCAGAGGGTGGTGTTTCCATTGCCGCCAGCAACGGAGATTGAGATAGTCTGGTAGGAGTACTTGCTGCCGGTAAAGTCATTGCCAGGAGCTGCGACGGAACCTCCCGAGACGGTCAGCAGGCCCGTAATCTGGCGGCTGGCTGAGTTGAGAGGCATCTCCTGGATGTCCTGCTCGTCGACGGTCTGCTTGAACGAGGCGTCCTCAGTTTGCAGCGCGAGACCCTCGGCATGGACTTCGACCTTCACATCCGCTCTGCCGACCTGCAGTCCAACATTGACGTCAATGCTGCTGCCGACTTCAAGGACGATGCCGCTTTGAAGGTAGGTCTCAAAGCCTGCAGCGGTGACACCGAGGTTATAGGTGCCGATAGGGAGGCCTGGGAAGACATACACACCGGATTTGTCGGTCTTTGAGGTGTGCTTGACCTGCGTTGACGTTTCAGTGGCGGTGATTGTTGCGTTAGAAACGACGGCTCCGGAAGAATCGGAAACGGTGCCTTGGATGTTTCCCGCTCCGGCGATCTGCGCGTTCGCATGTGTGCCTGGCAGGAACACGGCCATCAAACTGAAAACGATTACCCAGCAGGGGACTCTCTTCTGATGCAACAGGAACTTGTAGTCCATTAGCGCCTCCAAAATGAAAGTTGGTTTGTGGTCTGCTGAACGCCCATTCTCATAGAGAGATTCTTCAACTCTGATCAAGTTGTGAATTCTGGGAATCCTGTGCGTATCGAAATTCCAGGCATGAAAGTTCAGTACAGGTCTATATAGTGGTCGGACCACTATTGTCAAGGAATATTAGAAGCGTGCGATTTGTCCGAGCAATACATTGAGAATCATCCAGTTGCGCCGATGGGTTAAATTGGCCTGGTCCTCTGGCTTGGCAGCGAAAAGGGACGCGCCGCTTGCGCGGGGAGGCGCCTACTTTCGAATGCAAGGCTCTCGCCGGAAGCTATGGCTGGCGAATTGGGATCTTGGCCTGGAACAGCGTAAGACGGTCGCTCAATGCCGCGGCTAAACGAGCGTTTCCTTGCTGACTGGCCAGGCCGGAAGCTTGCTGTTCCAGGTCGATTGCTTCATCGAAGTCTCCGGTTTCAGCATATGCGGCTGCCAACGTGCTCAGCAGCATCGGCTGATGCGATGAGGTCGGCTGCACAGCATGGCTGGCAAGAGACTCGGCTTCGTTTCCGTTGCGAAGTGCAGGATCGGCAGCGGTAGCCAGGAACCACGCGGTGTCGTGTACCTTTATCCGTTACAAAAAGGGATCGCAATTCGCCTTGCAGGCATGACGCCAGCCTCTGCGCGGACAGCTCTTGGAGAGCTAGGTTGCAGCGCTACTGCACGGCTGGGGCTCGCATCGCATCGATCGCTGCGCTCATCTCGGCGGCAAGGGATTTCTGGGCCTCTTCGCTCAGCTTGGCGTCCTTGCTGGTCAGGTAGAAGACGTCGATTGCTGTATCGCCTTCTGTGTCGATCAGCGCAACCGTGATGTCGCACTTGTGCGAGCTCAGGGTCAGCGCAATCTGGCGCAAAAGACCAGGAACGTCTTGGGCCACAACCTGCAGCAGCGTGGAGTGGGTCGATGACTCGGAGTCGAATTGCAGGCGGGTAGCCACTTCCACCTTCAGGTTAGCCGGGTGGTTCATGTGGCTGCGCGCTTCAAGCAATTGCTGCACTGAGACCTTCTGCGCAACCACGTCATGCAGGTTGGCCAGGAAGCGGTCCTTCTCACTAGGGTTCAGCTCGAGCGTATGGAACACGTCCGTGAAGTGGAAGCTGTCCACAATCACGCCTGCATCGTTTGAGAAGGCGCCGGCCTTGACGATGTTCATGCCCCAGGCGGCAAGAGCTCCAGCCACGTCGGCAAACAGGCGTGTGCGGTCGCGAGTGATGACGGTCAGGTCAAACAACTGGCGGTTGGGCCGCAGATCAAGCTGAACATTGTCTTTCGTCAGGTTGAGCGCCATCTGGAAGTGATTGCGGATCTGTTCGGGGAGGCGGGTTTGCAGGTAGCGCTGCGGCAGGCCTTCGAGGAAGCCGCGGAGTTCGTCGGTGGGGACGGGCGCTTGCGATGAGGCGCGGCCGGGGCTGACGGCAGGGATGAGCGCGACGATGCGGCTGAAGAAGGCTGGATCGGCGGAGGCGTGGTAG
>PLKU01000503.1 GCA_003140705.1 Acidobacteriaceae bacterium | reverse complement strand
GAGATCGCCTCCAGACTCGGCTGGGTGTCGTACTTTGCCCAGAACAACTGCGCCTCGACAGGGCCCTTCTCGTTCAACTCATACCTGACTTTGAGGGCCACCCTCTTGCCTTGCTCCAGATGGATGTGCCCGGCTTTTGCCTGCGCGTGTTCGGCGTCGAGATACTCCAAGGCAAGTGGCTTGCCATCGACAATGATCATCGCGGAGTTGCCCTTTGCGCGCACGCCGATGCTGTATTCGCCGGATTCGGTTGCGGTGAGAAATCCGTCCCAGGTAACCGTAAGCGGGAACTTGCCCGCAGCCTCCTGGGGAACGCCCTCCCCAGTAAGACTGACGGTGCTCATGATTTTTGCTGCCAGCGGAGTTCCCCCGCCCGCAAACCCGCCCCCTGATGAGAATTTCGCGCTCACTCCGGGCTGCCCCTCGGGCGTGGTGAGAGCCGACGCTGGAATCGGGTCTCCATCGGTGCTAAGGAAATGCGTTCCGGGCACAAACGTAATTTTTGCTTCAGGAAACTCCGCCTTGAGGCCTTTCAACACCGAAACAGTGTCTGAAGGAGAGCCGTTGTAGTTGCCAAGCAGATACTTGGTCTGATCCGCCAACGGCCCCACCACAGCGATCTTGATCGAGCCCTGCCTCAGCGGAAGAGTGCCATCATTCTTGAGCAGCACCATGGNNTCGCTCTGTCGAGCGGGAGAAGGTTGCCATCGTTCTTGAGCAGCACCATGGACTCGTTGGCAACGGTGTGAGCCAGTGCGCGATGTTCGGCGCTTTCGAGTTCCTTTTCGTCGATCTTCGAATACGGCACCATCTCAGGCGGATCGAACATGCCCAGTTTCATCCGCGCGGTGTAAAGCCGGACCAGCGCGGTATCGATCTCGCTTTCTTTCAAGATGCCTTGCTTATACGCATCGAGGTACGGTCGGTAATCGTGATCGTCACTAACCTTGGCGAAGTCGATGCACTCGTTGTCCATGCCGCGTTGAATGGCCAAGGCGGAAGCTTCTGGCTGAGTCTTCGTAAAATGATGATCGCGGTAGATGTTGACCACCGCATCGCAATCCGAAACCACATAACCCTGAAAGTTCCACTTGCCCCGCAGCTGATCCTGCAGCAGAAACTCATTTACACAGGCTGGCTGCCCATTGATGCTGTTGTATGCGCACATCACCGATCCGGCCTTGCCCTCGGTTACGGCTGCGCGGAACGCCGGAAGGTAAGTGTCCACTTCGTCATGTTTGCTCACCGTCACGTCCGCCGTATGACGCGTCGGCTCGGGTCCACTGTGAACGGCGAAATGTTTCGGCGTGGAGATGACGCGATAGTATTTCGGATCGTCGCCCTGCATTCCTGTGACATAAGCGACAGCCATGCGGGCCGATAGGAAGGGATCTTCACCGTAGGTCTCCTGCCCTCGTCCCCAGCGGGGATCGCGGAAGATGTTGACGTTCGGCGCCCAGAAATCAAGACCCTCGAAAACATTGCTGTGCCCTGCCAGCATCGCCTGGAGGTGCTTGATGCGGCCTTCGACTCCGATCTGGATGGCCATGCGGTGAATGGAATCCGGATCGAAGGTCGCGGCCAGTCCCACGGGTTCCGGATACTCGGTGACCCCGGGCCTTTGCACGCCATGCAGGGCTTCGCTCCACCAATCGTAAGCCGGAATGTTAAGCCGCGGCACGGCGCGCGACTGATTCACAAGCTGAGTGACCTTTTCTTCCACGGTCATGCGGTGAACCAGATCGGCAGCGCGCTGTTCGGCGGGCAACGCGGGGTTCAAATACGCAGGATGGTCGGAGCTTTGGGACAAAAGTCCGTGAACACACATGAGTGCGGCTATTGCAATCAGGATTCGGAAGTTCGCTTTTCGCACGTCTCTCCTGCTGGAACTGATTGGATATGTTTGAGCTTTGGTAAACGATTACACCCAGGGCAACCGCATCGCTCTCTCCTCAAGGGGACGATATTCCTAGGGCTTGGAGGAACTCTGCTGGAAGAGCCTTGGCGCGAAGTCTTTGAGATCCCTGCGCCACGTCTGCCATTCGTGCGCTGTGCCCGGCGATTCATAGAAGACGTGCTTGATGTGGGCCTCGTCCAGCGATGTGTGCAGCCGCTCGATACCTGCGTGCATCATGGCAGGTTCTTCGGTTCCGACGCCGATCCAAAGTAAATGAACGCGTTTGGCAAAAGCCTCCGGATCGGCCAGAGCTCCGTGCAGGTCGACCTTCGGATCGAGTCCTCTGTTGCCCCCCATCATTTGCATGGCCGCCCCGCTGAACCCTCCTATGTCGGAGAAAAGTTCGAGATGGTCGAATGTGACTTGAAAGGTTTGCATTCCGCCCATGGAAAGACCCGCCATGGCGCGATGATCGCGGTCGGACACGGTTCTGAAGTTGGAATCGATATAGGGGATAAGGACCTGGGTCATATCGTCCTCAAATACCTGCGCCATCTCCTGCATCGCCTTCATCATCTCGGGCGAGCCAAAGGATTTCCCGGTCAGGTCGGGAGGGGTATAACCGGCCCTCCTAGCGTAACCGTTGGCCATGACAATGATCATTGGCTTTGCGGTGCCGGCCGCGATCAGGTTGTCGAGGATGAAGTTCGCATGGCCCTGCTTGATCCACCCGGTTTCGTCTTCCCCGCCGCCGTGTTGCAAGTACAGCACCGGGTAGCGCATCTTCGTCGCCGTATCGTAGCCTGGCGGCGTGTACACCAACGCGTGCCTCCAGTCGCCGGTCACGCTCGAGTGGTACCAGACCTCCCGAACCTGGCCGTGAGGAACGTCCTGCGGAAGGTAATAGGTTGCCCCCGGTTCAGGAATCTCGATCGCGCTCGCGTCCTTGCTGCCGCCATAGAATGAATGGCTGCTGGGATCGCTCACTTCCACTCCGTCGATGATCAGCGTGTAGTAGTGCAACCCCGGAGCAAGGGGTGGCGTCGTGACGGTAAAGAATCCGTCCGGTTGCTTCTCCATATCCACTTTCGGACCGCTCCAGAAATTGAGCCTTACCTTCGCAGCATCCGGAGCTTTGACTCGAAACTGGGCCCTGGAGCCACTGTCGACACGTGGATAGACCGCACCGGAAACATTCGTAGCGGCGGGCTGGAAGTCACCCGATTCCTGAGCGCAACAGAAACTGGCAAACAGGAACACTGCTATTACGATCCCCTTCATCTCTCTTCTCCCCGACTATGAACTGATTTCGACTCAAACTGTTCCGGCGCTAAGCTTAGGAAATCTTGCCCTACAAGTTCCAAAAGGGCAGCCGGAAGTAAGCGTTTTCCTGAAAGGCAGCCATTTGGCCTCGCGCTGTCCCGGTGTGGCCAAACATCCGAATCCTAATCGTAAGGGGCATCGAACGAAAAGTCGCATTTTTCGGTTCGATATATCGATTTATTAGATATATTGGTCGTAATGAAGACGACCCTCGATGAATGGGAGATCCTGCAGGCGGTTGTTCAACTAGGCGGCTTTGCGCCGGCAGCAGAACAGCTGAATCGCTCGCAATCAACGATCAGCTACGCTGTGCCTCGCCAAAATGCCATCCGGGCGCAACAGGGACTTTGTTTGAGATGTAGGGAACACTTTTGGCCGGGAGTTTCAGGTGAGAATGAGGTGCTCGTTGGTTACGGATTGCTGCGAAGAAGCGTCGAAGTTTGCGGCGAAGGGCCATCACGCGTACTTCTCCCGCCTGTCGTCCGTGCTTTCTTTGGGAATTGATCGAATTGCTGACTTAGGCGGCCAGAACGTAGCGATGATGCAGACCGCCTAGCCTCGTCATCACCGCAATGCTGCCAGCCTCAGTCACGTCCGCTGCCTCACGACCGCCGGGAGTTCCCTTGGCCAATGCGAGATGCGTTCGGTCCTCGTGATAGTAGTGGACGTATTCCTTCATAAGGCGTCTCAGAAGCCGCTCATTGACAACGATCACATGGTCGAGAAGATCCCGGCGGCAGTTGCCGACCAAGCGTTCGGCGACGTCGTTCTGCCACGGGCTTCGAAAGCTGGTTCGTTTGGGCTCAATGCCG
>PLKU01000181.1 GCA_003140705.1 Acidobacteriaceae bacterium | reverse complement strand
TTCTCATCTTTCATCTCCTTCGGACTGGCTCTTGCGCCAATCCGCGCAACTCATCGATTAGATCGTCGACCGTAAACCCTGCCGCACCGGCGCGCGAAACACAATCTCCCACAATCTGTGCCAGTTGCTTTTCGCGTTCAGCATCGGCCCGTCTCATTCTCTGCGCACTGATGAACGTGCCTGTTCCCTGGTGAGTCTCCAGCAGCCCGCCCAGTTCCAGTTCGCGGTAGGCGCGANNTCCAAGTCCACCGCAAGCTGACGCACCGTGGGAAGCTGATCGCCCGCCTCCAGAGCGCCCGAGGCAATCCCGCCACGCACCTGGTCGATGAGCTGCCGATATACCGGCACTCCGCTATGAAGATCCAGTTGAAGACGAAAGCCCGCTGGTGCAGTCCGCTCATTCATCGCAAAATCAGTGTACTATAAGACTAGTACATTATGTCAAGAGAAAACTGAGAAATTACGCCAACACCCTTCGGCCTGACGTCAGCCTCCATCGTGCCGGTGCTGACAATTGAATGACAATGCAAGGACAAGTGCCGATTGTTGCAGCGGATATCGTTGGCGCTGGTGGATTTAAATCTAGCTCCCTGTCGAGGCTATGACCCGCTCTTCCCCCTTGATGCGGGAGCCACTAACCTTAAGGAGAAAAGGACCTGCGCATCCGTGAATCACTCGCTCAATCTGAGACGGCTGCTCCGCCGCCTCGCCGCGGGGCTATGACCAGTGGGCTCAAAACTCCGATCGCCGCAATGCTCTGTGCCTGTGCAATCGGGACCTGCCATGCGCAGGCCCAGGACAGTGATGATGCTTTTCTGCCCAGCCCAGTGAGAACCGTTTCCACAATGCCCGCAAATGGAGATCAGAATCTATACGGCGTTGCGTTCGTTCCCAGCAATTTCCCAACCGGGTCCGGACCATTGAAACATGGGGACATCCTGATCTCGAACTTCAACAATAGTCAGAATCTGCAGGGCACGGGTACGACGATCGTTCGTGTTCCCGCCGTTGGGTCGCCGACAGTGTTCTTTCAGGGGAATGCCGGCCTGGGGCTGTCCACGGCATTGGGAACGCTACAGTATGAGTTTGTAGTGGTTGGCAACGCCCCCACAACAGACGGCACCTCAGCAACGGCCAAGCAAGGGTCGCTCCTGGTAATCAACAATCAAGGCAAGCTGGTACAGGCAATCACCGATGCAACGATTCAGTATCCGTGGGATATGGGGTTGATTGATGAAGGAAACCAGGCCATCGCGTTTGTCCCCATTGCGGTCACGGGAACTGTCAGCCGGCTGAATTTCCAGGTAAGCGCGAGCGGCCTGAAACTGCTCAACGCGACGATTATTGGCTCAGGATATGTTCACCGCGGAGATCCGGTCGCGCTCTTTGTCGCACCCACCGGCCTGGTCTATGATTTTCAACGCAATCTGCTTTATGTTGCTTCAACAGGGGACAACGCCGTCTTTGCGATTCCGGATCCGGTCGCTCGCACGTTGGATGCCGGAACGGGGTTCGTCATCTATGAGGACAACGTTCGCTTACATGGTGCGCTCGGGCTGGCCGCGGCTCCGAATGGCCATTTGCTTGTGACCAACAACGACACCGTCAATCCCGATCCAAATCAGCCCAGTGAGATCGTTGAATTTACAAAAGACGGGCGGTTTGTGAAGGAACTCTCGGTGGATCCGAGTCCAGGAGGATCGTTCGGCGCGGCGATTAAGGTGAATGGGGACCAGGCAACCTTCGCGGCGGTGGATGACAACACAGCCTCGCTGATCATCTGGACGCTACCGGAATAACGCGAATTCCGATTGAAGTGGAGTGGGCGGCCTGATCTGCCAATGGATCGAAGCCGCCCTAACCGTTGGCAGCACGCAACTGTCATTTCGTCCCCACATCTTCAGCGAATCGCGAACCCTCGGCGTTCGCTCCAGTTGCGAATACAAAAGGGCCGTCCCCGGAGGGAAGGCCCTTCTTTGCTTGATTAATTGCCAGCTTACTGCGCCGTGTTTCGCGCCTCTGCCTTTTCGGTCAGCACCTTGTGAGCATGGTCTTCAAGGGCCTGCGCCTCGGGTAGGAAGGCGAGCGCCTTCTGAATCTCTGGATCCCAGTCAGCCCTTGTCCTCAACCCCTGCAACTGCCCGTCTTCGATGGTCAAGATCTTGTCCTTCATGCTCATCTTGAGCCAGTCCATTGACGCGGTCAGGTCCGCTTCGGTCCAGGGAATGCTTTGGCTTGTCAGGTACTGCTTGAACTCGGCAAGCACTGAGTCGTCCACCTGGAAGTTCTTGTCCACCGTGTGCTTGGACACGTAAATCGGCGCGAACTGGAAGAACACATCCCTATACAGCAGTGTGTCCTCAAAGTGACTGCTCTTCGGCGCCTCAATCTTCTCGTCCGGCGTGATGCCGCCACCGCCGTAGACCGTACGGCCGGAGTCAGTCAGCTTCACCTCGGTGTTGGTCGAGTTCGAAGGCAGCGCCCCGGCGTGATTGTAGTAATAGTCGTAGAGAGATACACCCTCATAGTTGCGCTGGATCAGCCGCCCTGAAGGTGTGTAGTAGTGATACGTGGTCAGCGCGAGGCCGGTGTTCTCGCTCAGGTTATAAACCGTCTGCACCAGGCCCTTGCCGAAGGTGGTCTCGCCGACGATCAGCGCGCGGTCATGGTCCTGCAATGCGCCGCTAACAATCTCTGCCGCTGAAGCAGTGTTGCGATTCACCAGCACCACGATTGGGAACGTACGCCCATCATTGCCCCGCGTGGCTAGGTAGTTCACATCGGGATAGGCGCGTCCCCGTTGCGACACGATGTTCTGTCCCTTGGCCAGCAGGTGGTCGCACACATCCACGGCCTGGCTCAGCAGCCCTCCGGGGTTGCTGCGCAGATCCAGAACCAACCCCTTCAGGTCAGTAAAGCCGTCAACGGCATCGTTGACTTCTTGCGCTGTTGTTTCCTGGAACTGCTTCAAATGGATGTAGCCAACTCCGGGCCGAATCTCATATTTCAGATCGACTGAAGGGTTGGGAATCTCGTCACGAACCAGGTCAAAGACAAGCGGCTTGGGCTCGCCCACCCGATTCATGGTCACTTGCACGTTTGTGCCCTTGGGGCCCTTGAGTGCCTTGGCCACCATGTCGGAGCTCATGCCGTCAGTGCTCTTTCCATCTACCGCGGCGATCACGTCGCCGGGATGAATGCC
>PLKU01000537.1:9414-9599 GCA_003140705.1 Acidobacteriaceae bacterium | reverse complement strand
CCGCCGCCAGCATGAAGCGCGCGCGATTGTCACTGTGTGATCCTCGAGCGGCTGCCGCAGGACCTCAAGCATGCGGTCGCGGCTTTCCCGCACCGCGGCATCCGGCAAACCCACAGTGTGGAAGCCTTCCTTCTCCAACGGAACGCCGCTAAAGTCCAACTCGACATCGATGAGGTTGGCATCGA
>PLKU01000537.1:0-9379 GCA_003140705.1 Acidobacteriaceae bacterium | reverse complement strand
CCAGTGATTGCATTTTCGTCGTCACAGCTATTTGCAGGAGCGATGCGTGAGGCTGGATTGACACGGGCGCGTCTGCGAAGGAGATGTTTGGCCGAGTTTGAGGCTGACTGAGATTAACGCGGGACCATGTGGGCAGCCTGTTGACCGTTGTCAAAGGGACCGCGATTCTCATCATCTTCTCCCATCACTTCGCAAGGTCTGCATGGATGTCGCGCGGATTGCCGAGCGGATTGTACCGCGGATATTGTTCGTATGTCCTGGTCCCGGATTCCGGGCCACTCAGCACGCGTCTCACTTCCTCCGCGAACAGATCCCGGGGGACGAATCAACGAACCTCATCCTTTGACCCTCTAACCGCCATCACCTGTTCCGCGCTACAATTTCATCCGTGACTACGAGCCTCTTCGACCTGTACAAGATCGGCGTCGGCCCTTCGAGCTCCCACACCATGGGTCCGATGCGTGCGGCATGCCGCTTTGCACGCGAGCTTGAGCCCCGCGGCCATCTCAAGGACGTGGCTCGTGTGCAGGCTGAGCTGTTCGGTTCGCTTGCCCTCACCGGGATCGGTCACGCCACAGACCGGGCTGTCATTCTAGGCTTGGCCGGCAACGAGCCGGCCACCATCGACCCCGCGGCGATTGAATCGACCGTCGCAGCCATACGCACAGAACACCTCATCAATCTGGCCGGAATTCATCCGATCCCATTTGAAGAACCGCGCGACCTGGTCTTCCAGCGCGCACAGATGTACCCGCCCGACGCGCGCACCCAGCATCCCAACGGAGTCCGCTTCAAAGCCTATGACACCGCGGGCGGGCTCGTTGACGAGCGCACATTCTTCTCCATTGGCGGCGGATTCATCATCGAGGATGCGACATCCAGCTCCACCGAAAAGCAGGCATCCACGGAGCAACAACAGCCCTCAATCCCGTTTCCCTTTCACAGCGCGGCAGAGTTGCTGGCTACGGCGCACGCCAACGAGCTCTCCATCAGCCAGCTCATGCTTGAGAACGAATGCGCTCTCGTCCCACACGATTCGCAGCAGGCGCCTGTCGAGTTTGTACGTGCGGGCATCGACAGCCTGTGGCTCATCATGCAGGGCTGCGTCGAGCGGGGCATCGAAGCGGAAGGCATTTTGCCCGGTGGCCTCAATGTCCGCCGCCGCGCGCATCGCCTGGCCGCCCGCCTGCGGGAGAAGGAAGCTGACGGGTTGCGCAACGAGCCGCTGACCCCACTCGACTGGGTCACCGTCTACGCCATGGCGGTGAATGAAGAGAACGCCGCGGGCGGGCGTGTGGTCACCGCGCCCACCAATGGCGCTGCCGGAGTGATTCCTGCCGTGGCCCTCTACTATCACCGCTTTATTCCCGATTCCGATCATGAAGGCATGATGCGCTTCTTCCTCACTTCGGCCGCCATCGGCATCCTTTACAAGGAGAATGCCTCCATCAGCGGGGCGGAGGTTGGATGTCAGGGTGAAGTGGGCGTGGCCTGCTCCATGGCCGCCGGCGGGCTCACGGCGGCGCTCGGCGGCACCAATGGACAAGTGGAGCACGCAGCCGAGATCGCCATGGAACACAACCTGGGAATGACGTGCGACCCTATCGGCGGCCTGGTGCAGATCCCCTGCATCGAGCGCAACGCCATGGGCGCAGCTAAGGCAATCAACGCATCGCGTCTTGCTCTCAACGAGTCTGAGGCCCACAAGGTCTCGCTCGATCAGGTCATCCGCACCATGTATCAAACGGGCCTGGACATGCAGTCCCGCTACAAGGAGACCAGCCTCGCCGGTCTTGCTCTGAACATCATCGAGTGCTAGATTTGCTGGCGAGGATTGCAGCCATGTTCATACGCTTTATTCCCGCAGTGCTTGTGGTCTGTTCGCTTTTGCTCGCGCCCATTGCAGGAACCGCCGCCGATCGCGGCCCTTCCACTCCTGAAGAGCGAAAGCGAGGGCTCGAATACATTCAAGACTTTGAAGCCAATCCCCTTGGGCCACAGGATGTTCAGGAACGCGAATGGGTTCTTCGATGGATCATTGAGATTCCCGACATCCATGTGCAGGTTTGCATGATTCTCGACAAGATGCCAAAGGGCGACAAGAAAGATGCAGCCACCGTATTTCTTGCGGAAGCGTTCTCGCAGACTGCGTTCCTGATTCAGAATCCAGTTAAGCAAGACGACACGCTGGCTCAATTTCAAGCCGGCGTTGAAGTCGCATTGCGCGTCTACGAGGCACTGTTGAAGGCTAATCCGAAAGATCGACAACCCTATCTCGACGATCTCATCCAACGTCGCGAGGCAGGAACGCTGGCACAATTCGTGAAGGACCGAGCCGCCGCAGCATGCAAGAACTGAGCATTCGAGCTCTGTGGGCTCTTCAGAATTCAGTCTCCGCGAATGAAATCTCAATTCCGCCGAAAATAATTGTTGTCGATTTTTCCACCACCATGTCGTTTTTTCCTTGACACTGATGATTGATGAATCTATACATTCTTCAACTGCAATAAATGGATTGCAGGAATGTTCCAAATCATCAAAAAGGGAGAATAGCAAAAATGGCAACCAAGAAAGCAGCGAAAAAGGCACCTGCAAAGAAGGCCGCAGCCAAGAAGGCGCCCGCTAAGAAGGCCGCAAAAAAGAAGTAGCGGTCAACCAACAACAAGGCAACACGCGAGGGGGACGCTCAAAGCGTCCCCCTCAGTGTTTGTGCAGATACACTAGATTTGACGCACCTGAAACCGCTTTCCAACTCTCATGACAAGACGCCGCTGGATTGCCGAACATTGGGACGAAGCCACTGCAACAATCGTTGGCGCGCAGGCCGAACACATGGCCCGTGTGCTGCGCGCTGAGGCCGGCATGGAAGCCGATGTGGTTGCCGGCGGCCATGTCTTTCACGCCGAAGTTGCTGCCGTCTCCACCAGCGAAGTCCGCTTCAATCTCATCGCCGAGGTCCAGGCCGACCCCGCGCTACCGGTTACGTTAGTCATGGCCGTCTACAAGTTCGACCACATGGAGTGGGCCATCGAAAAGGCCACCGAATTGGGCGTTGCCGCGGTTGCGCCCGTGATCGCGCGCCGTACTGAGAAGCATCTCGCGCTTGCCGCGATGAAGCGCGTTGAGCGTTGGAGGCGGATCGCGCACGAAGCTGCCCAGCAGTCTCGCCGCTCCGACGTCCCGCTTATCTCCGATCCAATCGCATTGGCCGATCGGATCCGCGCGGCGTCAGCCTCTACGCGCATCGTCCTGGCTGAACAGGAGCGCACCACCACGCTGCGCCACGCTGTGAATGAAGCCATGACCGCCGCACAGGCGCAGATGCCCACTCTTGAGATCGCCATTGGGCCGGTCGGTGGATGGACGCCTGAAGAAGAGGCCCTCTTTGACGCCAACGGCTGGATCGCCGTTTCGCTTGGTCCACGGATTCTCCGTGCCGAGACAGCCGCAATCGCCGCTCTAGCGGTGGTTGCCTCGCACTTGGAGTAGGAAGGGCCCACAGGTCAACACCAGGCCGCGCTTATTCTGGAGTGGACCGCGATTGCTCGATTGCGATGACTCGCATGGACCCACCTCGCGGTGGTATACCTTGGCCGCGGATTCAATTGCATTTTGCGTACGGCTTACGCCGCGCTGCGAATGCGCAAGGAGCACTCATGCATTCTTTGATTCGAATGAAACTGTGCCTGCTCAGCTCTAACTGCCTGTTGGTGTCAGCTATCTTTGGCCTGTCGAGCGGGTCCATGGCAATGGGACAGTCGCCGTCTCTCAGCATCCACTGGGACAAGGTCACGGCCGTCTCCCGCTCCGTTCCGACGCTGCAAGTGGTCGTCAATCCACCGCTCCGTCCCGGCGAGCCGTTGAGCTCGGCCTCGTACATGGCTGTCAAGGATCTGGGCGCCGACTATGTGCGCTATGTACCGTGGCTTCCCTACCCAAAGCTTGCTGTTGCTGAACTGGAGCCCCCCACGCCACAGAAGACGAGTTGGGACTTCAGCCTCATCGACCCCATGATGAAGGACTTCTTTGCGGCCACCGAAGGCCATCCCACTGTCATCAATTTCAGCACCATGCCCGCCTGGCTCTTCAAGACCGACAAGCCAGTGACTTATCCGGCTGACCCCAACCAGGTCGCGTGGAACTACACACAGGGCACTGAGCTGCTTCATCCCGCGGGCAAGGAACTCGGCGACTACTACGGTCGCCTGGTCAGCTGGTATGTCAACGGCGGCTTCACCGATGAGAACGGCGTCCATCACGACTCCGGCTATCACTACAAGATCCCTGTGTGGGAGGTGCTCAATGAGCCGGAGGGCGAACACTCCACCACCCCCGAGCAGTACACTGAGCGATACGACGCCATTGTGGAAGGCATTCGCAACGTCAGCCCGGATACGAAATTCATGGGCCTTGCGCTTGAGGCTCCTCGCGACGATCCCCACTACTTTGAGTACTTCCTCGATCCTGCCAATCACAAGGCAGACATTCCCATCGACTACATCTCGTATCACTTCTACGCCATTCCTACAGCCAGGCAAACCATTGCCGAATGGCAGTACACCTACTTCGATCAGGCCGACGGCTTCCTCACCGCCGTTCGCTATATCGAGAACATCCGCAAACACCTCGCGCCGCAAACCAAGACCGATACAGACGAGTTAGGCGTGATCTCCTCCGACGATCTGAGCCAGGGAGCACCCGGCCATGTCACGCAACCCATTCCTCCCGCCTACTGGAACCTGGCCGGCGCGATGTACGCCTACCTCTACATCGAACTGTCACGGCTGCAGATCGACATCATCGGCGAGTCGCAGTTGGTCGGCTATCCTACACAGTTTCCCAGCGTCAGCATGATGAATTGGATCACGAACAAGCCCAATGCGCGGTACTGGGTTCTCAAGCTGCTCAAGGATTCGTTCCATCCCGGTGACCAGCTGGTTGAAACCTCGATCGGCTCGCGCGATCTTGCTGCCCAGGCGTTCCTCACCCCGACGGGCCACAAGCTGCTGCTGGTCAACAAACGCAACTGGGCGTTTGAAATCGCGCTGGGAGATCCTGCCCCGGCAAGCGTGTTCACCGTCGATGTCCTGACGGGCGACGGGCCTGCGCGCCCAATCAAGCTAACCGACGGCACGCTTGACCTCGCGCCCTTTTCCGTAACCGTCGTCAGTTGGTGAGTGCAGTGCGCGGCCAAATACAAATGTCAGGGTGCCCCATCTGGGCGCCCTCTGGGCACCACGTTTTTGGTTTTGTGGCCACGGTGGGAACGCATGATGCCCGCAGCACAACCCGAACGACAGTCCTCAAATCACAAACGCGCGTAGTGCAGCAGCAGCCCCGCTAACGCGGGGTGCCCCAGATCTCGCCTTTGAGACCTGGGAGACAACATATTCATTCAGTTTCGGTGCCGATCACAAGTGCGCGTAGTGCAGCAGCAGCCCCGCTAACGCAGCGCCCGCAAGGTCGCCGATGATTGGAATCGGCGCATAGCGCCAGTTCGATCCGCCCTTGCCGGGAATGGGCAACAGCCAATGAACGAGGCGCGGGCCCAGGTCGCGTGCGGGATTGATGGCATACCCAGTTGTCCCACCCAGCGATAGGCCAATGCCCCACACCAGGCTGGCCACAAGCCACGGCGCAAAGGCCGGGGCAGGTCCGGTTGCTGAAACCCCGTGTGAAAAGATGGCTCCGGCCACAATGACCAGCACCGCCGTGCCCAGAGCTTCGCTGAGAATGTTGAAGAGCGGACTGCGCACCGCTCCATTGGTGCAAAACACGCCCAGCTTGTCGGCGGGTCCCGGCGTGAGCTTCCAGTGCGGCGCATAGTGCAGTGCCATCAGCGCCGCGCCGGCCATGGCCCCCAACAATTGCGCCGACCACATGCTGACCAGCTGCGAGTAGTCTCCGCTGTTGACTGCGCTGGCCAAAGTAATCGCCGGATTGAGGTTCGCACCAGGGCTGCCGAAAGCCTGCGCCACCAGCACGCCGCACAACACCGCCAGAGCCCAACCGGAGGCAATCACCATCCAGCCTGCATCGGCGGCATAGGATTTGCGCAGGGTTACGCCTGCATTCACTCCGTTGCCCAACAGCACCAGTACCAGCGTGCCCATAAACTCGCCAAACCAGACAGAATGCATCGGATATCCTTTTCGGTCGCGCCAAGAACCCTTCAAACCAGTTCGAGATGCAGCCGATACATTGATTGGGTGAACTCAAGCATTCTGCACTGTCGGGCCCACATTCGCCAAGATATTTGAGGGGAGAAATAAGCCGGTCAGAATGTCGCTACGGTTTGCTGGGCGTGGCCTGATCTGCGCCGATCACCGTCTGCTCGTACTTCGGCCAATGCGTCAGTAGCTCGTTCACCACCGTGTGACCCACGGTGTAAGCGGCTTCAAGCGAGGGCAGGTACGCGCCATACTTGCCGATACGCTGGGTGGCAAGACTATCTGCCGCGCTCATGCCGCGCGGCTCCCGGTCAAAGTTGCTCACAGTGCGCAACACCAGAATCCGCCGAGCATCGATCTTCCGGGCGTTGGCCAGGAACTGCAGCGACAGTAGGGTTCCGGTATCTTCCATAGCCGTTGATGCAAACTCCCCCTGACCGTTGGAGAAGTAGGTCATCCACTGCGTCGCCCACGCGTCAAACTGCTTTCCGTGCCAATACCTTGAGGATGAGACCTCGTCGCCCATGGTCACTAACGGCGGCTTCTGCGCCGCAGCCCCATCAAAGTTGCTGCGAATTGACTTCAATTCATCGGAGTCCGCAAGCGGCGTCGCCTTTGTCAGGTTGAAAGCCCATTCCGCAAGTCCTCGGTTGAGCTCGAACACCTGGCCTTCAAGGGGCGCTGCGGGCTCTTCAAACGGCCGAGACTTGCGCAGGGGTAGATAGCCGGTCGTCCAGTCGGGCGGAATCTCGCGCGCATCGATTTCATAGCCCAGGTCTCCATCCACCACCCATCGCGCCCACACTGCGGACCCGAGCGAAACCCGATCCGGACTCCCGCCGGCAATGCCCGCCACGATCCAGTAGGCGTGCGTCAGGTCGAAGCGCGGATCCAAGCCGACCGCCATGATGGTGGCCGCCGCATGTGCTGTGCCCTGCCCGGTGAGGACCACCATCTCCCCATCGCCATTCATGCGTACGGCGTGGTGACCGCTGGCCAGTGGATACACGCGGTCAAGATGGTCGCGCTCCACCCAATACTGCAGCTCGCCGGGCTGGTCGCCCGTGTCTGCGCCCACTTCGAACATGGCCACCACAACGACCTTGACCACAATAGGCTTGGGCTCCGCGGCAGCCACACTGGCCAGAGCGATGAGAATCAGAAAGCTGAGAAAAGATCGCGCACGCATCATCATTGAATGCGATAGTACCCGAGACTCGGGCAGCCGCAAAGCGATTTGCACCCGCCCGCGATACCATGGGAGGAAACGGGAGGTCCCGCTTGAAGAAGACTAGAGACTTTCTCATTGCGATGGCCCTGGCGGCTGCGTCTATCCTCTTCGCTCCAGCACAACAACAGCAAAAGGTCATCGGCTTCATGACCGACTTCGACGTTAAAGACGATGCGGTCGGCATATGCAAGGCAGTCATGGACGGCGTCGCTCCCGGCGTGCGCGTCATCGACATCACACACCAGTCCGAGCCCTACAACATTGCCATGGGGGCGCGCTTCCTGGCCGGCTCCGCGCCTTACTTCCCTAAAGACGCAGTCTTTGTCGTAGTGATCGATCCCGGCGTCGGGTCGACGCGCAAGGCCATCATTGCCAGGTCACGGGTGGGCCAGACGTTCGTACTCCCCGACAACGGCCTGCTTACTCTCGTCCAGGATCGCGACGGCATCGTTGAGGCTCACGAGATCACCAATCCCGCCTGGATGATCGGCTCCGGTATCTCATCGACATTTCACGGACGAGACATTTTCTCCCCTGCCGGTGCCCACGCGGCACGTGGCGACGACTGGACGCAGGCCGGTTCCGTGCTCGACGTCTCCAAACTAGTCCGCCTCGATCTCCACAATGCGACCATCAACACCACCGGTCTTCACGGCCAGGTCATCGGCACAGACGGCCCATTCGGCAACCTCGTCCTCAACGTTCCCGCGGAGACCTTCGCGCAGCTTGGATATAAACTCGACGACGAGGTCCCCATCGATCTCGCAGGCAAACACTACGCATTTCCCTTTGTAAAAACATTCAGCGATGTGCCAGTAGGCAAAGAGCTCTTCTACATTGATTCCCGTGGCCGGCTTTCGCTGGGCATCAACCAGCGTAACTTCTCTGAGACCTACAAGGTGGGCGAGGGCGCGGACCTGACGATTCCAAAGAAGTAGCTCGAATTCCGCTGAAGAAGCCCATGCGGGAGGATCAGTCATGCAAATAGCTCGAAACCTTCTAACCGGAGCAATCATGGTCACCACACTCGCTGCAGCAGCACAGGCCCAACCTCCTACCCATCATTGGGCCATCGTGCTGCACGGCGGCGCGGGCGTTATTGAGCGCGCCAGCATGAAGCCTGAAGCTGAATCCGCCTATCGCGCCAGCATCACCCAGGCCGTGCAGGCCGCCGCCAAGATCCTTGACCAAGGCGGTTCCTCGCTTGATGCCGTTGAAGCCGCAATCCAGATTCTCGAGGACGATCCCCTGTTCAATGCAGGACGCGGCGCGGTCTTTACCGCCGAGGGCAAGAACGAGCTTGACGCTGCCATCATGGACGGCTCCAACCTCAAGGCCGGTGCGGTGGCGGGCGTGACCCGAACGCGCCATCCAATCTCCCTCGCCCGTGCCGTCATGGAAAAATCGCCGCACGTGATGCTCGTGGGCGCAGGAGCTGACGCGTTTGCCGCCAGCGTTGGGCTCGAGCAAGTAGATCCCAATTTCTTTTTCACTGAGCGCCGCTGGCAGGGGCTGGTGAAGCAATTGCAAAAAGAGGGCCGGCCCGTTCCACCGCGTCCCGCCGGTGCCCCGCCGCCACCGACTGCGCCCATCTCTGAAATCGAACCTCCCGACGCACACAAGTTCGGTACTGTCGGCGTGGTCGCTCTCGATCGCGCAGGCAATGTAGCTGCAGGGACTTCCACAGGCGGTACGCAAGCAAAGCAGTGGGGACGCGTTGGCGACTCGCCTATCATCGGCGCCGGAACCTACGCCTCTAATCAGTCCTGCGCCGTCTCCGCCACAGGCACCGGCGAGTACTTCATTCGGCTGGGCGTCGCTCGCGAAGTCTGCAACCTGGTGTACTTCAAGGGAATGCCCTTGCAGCAAGCCGCCGACCAGGTTATTCACAGAGAGTTGGAGGCCATCCACGGCGACGGTGGGCTTATCTCCATTACTCCCGACGGCCAGACGGCCTGGAGCTTCAACACACCCGGCA
>PLKU01000351.1 GCA_003140705.1 Acidobacteriaceae bacterium | reverse complement strand
TTGTCCTCCGGCATGTGTTTTGTGGATACGCCGGGTTTGGGTTCGGTCTTCACTGGAAATACAGCAACCACGCAGGCGTTCATTCCTCACATTGATGCAGCATTGGTTGTGGTCGGAGCCGATCCGCCAATTGCGGGAGAGGAGTTGACGCTGGTAGAAGCAATTGGCAAGCAGGTTCAGAATTTGATTCTGGTTATCAACAAAGCCGACCGCACCAGCGTTCCGGAGCGTGCAGCGGCGGCTAAGTTCACGCGCGAGGTTCTTGGAAAGCGGCTGCGTCGCCCGATGGGCGAGGTGCTTGAGGTTAGTGCCGCCGAGCGGATGGAAAACCGCGGTCCGTTACGGGACTGGGAAAAACTGCTGGCGAGTTTGCATCACCTCGTTGAAGGCTCGGGCAGAAATCTCGTTCGCGCCGCTTGCGACCGGGGCCTCCAGCGCTTGAGGGAGCAACTGCTGGCTATTATCAGTGAGGACCGCGACGCGCTTCAGCGGCCAATCGAAGAATCCGAGCGGCGCATCGGGCTCATGAAGGAAACCATCAACGAGGCTGAGCGCACCATGCACGAGCTGAGTTTCCTGTTTATGGCGGAGCTGCAGCGGATTTCGGACCTCTTCGTTGAACGGCACCGGCGGTTTTTCCGTTCCGCGTGGACGGAATCTGAAACAGAGTTTGGTGAGGGGCTACCGTCGGTACCCGTCGGCTTTGGCCCATACTATCGGCGCCGAGTGATGCATCTCGCCCATGGGATCTCACGCCGCAAGGTTATGCCTTGGCTCAAACTTGAGCAGGAAGAGGGCGAGCGCCAATATGGCGCCGTGGCCCTTCGATTTGTGGAGATGGGAAACAACTTTCTGAAAACACTGGCGGATGCTGGCCTCAGCGAACTGACACGGATGCCCCATGGACTCGATCCGGAGAAAGGTTTCCGCGTGCGGTCCAGATTCACTTTCGAGGACTTTATCGGAACTGCGCAACCCCCATCACCGCTGCGCTGGCTTGCTGATGTTGTTTTGCCGTTTGTGGGTGGACGCAAACTGATCACGAGCGATGCTCGAGAATTTCTGCGGCACCTTTTGGAAGTGAACAGCTCGCGGGTACAAAACGATGTTCTCAATCGCATTCAGGAGAGCCGGGCCCGCCTGGAGGTCGAGATCCGCAAGCTGCTCCATGAAATCAGCCGCATTGCGGAACAGGCACTTGACCGGGCACGAAAAGTCAAAGAAGAAGGAAGTCCTGCCGTCCAGTCGGCAATTGAACGGCTCAACCGATTGGAACGGGATGTCTCGGTACTCGTCTGATCCCATTCACGCGCTTTGGGCAGGCGAGCAGCCCTTTTTATTTGGTTCGTCCTGATTCTTCATGCAGCTAGTTGAATTCGGAGAAAGAGGTTCCGCTGCAATGCCTTCGTCTTCTGCCCAACGCGAGCCTACCGTTGAGTATTTGAATTGCGTTGAGCGCGAGGAAGAATTGGGCAGCCTTCGGAACCAAGCCAGAATTCGCAAATCACTGCTGGTATTTGGACCTGCGGGAGTAGGCAAGTCACGTTTACTTCGCGCCTTCGTTGAAAATCAAACGCTTGCGCTCTACGTCGGACAGATGCGGTCACCGCGCGAATTCGCTCTCGCATTGCTCCAGGCATTGCATTCCGCAGACGACGGGATAAAAGCTCCCGGAAACATCTCTGCTTTGTCCACATCCTCCTTGAAGGGCATCATCCACCGCGCGCTTGATAGGCAGCCTTTTGTGATGGTTCTCGATCATCTCGACGCACCCTCCCGGGTTGTAACGGGCATGATTAAGGATCTGTACTACTACGGACGTACCCCCGTGATTTTTGCATCACGATCTCCGCATATGGAGGATATAGGCGCAATGCGCCCGCTGTGCGCGAACAAGTCTGAGCGTCTGGAATTGAAAAACCTTCCACCGCAGATTGCGTTGGAATTCGCCCAGCGCGAAGCGGAAAAGATCGATTTGTGGGCATCCAATCTGGAGGCGATTCTGCCCGTGCTTGTTGAATGGAGCGACGGGAACCCTGGCGCAATCCTAGATATGTTGAAGATGGCGCAACTTCCCCAGTACCGGGCCGGCGACCAGATCAAATCGTACATCCTTTACGTGGACTATCGCATGGGCCGCAGATAGCCAGATAGACTCGTCCTTATTCAGATCGCGCTTGTGGCTCTAGACTGTGGTTCGTCAAACAACCCCAGCCTGGTCAATTCGACTTCAGATTGTGCAATGCCCATGTTATCGCCAAGTGACACCACGCTTCATGGATCTCAGTGATCCAGGCCTGAAGATTTCGAGCTTTCGAGCAGAATTGGCCGGCATGCCGATTTGACCATTGCTTCAAGCGTGCGGCCTTTTAGATCGCGCCGACGTCTTTCGGGAATAGGATTCTTGCTGTTGACATGTTGCTAGGGGAGATAGGGAATGAAGATCGGGAACCGGACGATCATGACGGCTTGGGTCGTGTGCATGAGCGCATGGGGCGCAATGGGTGCAGGGGCACAGACGGCTACAGCCGCCGCGACAATGGCGTCGGCCGTGGCCCAAGCATCCTCACCGACGCCCAGTGCGGCGCCACGCATGCCCACTCCGGAGGAGCGCGCGGTCATTGCGGCCGCCAACGACGCGGAGCGTGAGCGCGAGACGAAACTGCTCGGCATTGTTGCGATGCAGCCCAGCATGACGGCGTACGACATCGGCAAGCCGGGTAACGTGAACTATGGCGAGGTCAAGGCCAATCCATTCCCCAAACTGCCGGATCTGATGACGCTGAGCGACGGCACAAAGGTGACTACGCCCGCGCTGTGGGTGAAGCGCCGTGCGGAAATCAAGGCGCTGTTCGACGAGTACGTCTATGGCAAGTATCCAGCGCGCATCCCAGCGGTCACATGGCGCGTGGACCGCGTGGAGGAAACAACCTACGAGGGAATCCCAGTCATCGTGAAGCACATCGTGGGGCATACGGATAACTCGGCGTATCCGGCGATCACGGTGGATATTCATGCGGATGTGGTGACGCCGGCGAGCGCGAAAGGGAAGAAGGTTCCAGTGATCATCGGCGGCGGCTGGATTGGGCCGAGACCGAACTTTCCTCGCCCCACGGCGGCGCCGGGACAGATCGTGCATCTGCTGGCGATGCCGGCAGATCCACCCGACTCCGGCAAGCTGTTGCTCGAGCATAGCTGGGGATTTGTGGCGCGCACCTCAACCGAGGTGCAGGCCGATAACGCCGCGGGCATGACCAAGGGGATTATCGGCCTCGTCAACAAGGGCCAGCCGCGTAGCCTGGATGACTGGGGCGTGCTGCGCGCATGGGCCTGGGGCGACAGCCGCATCCTGGACTATCTCCAGACCGACCCGGACGTGGATGGCGGCAAGGTCGGGATCACAGGGCATTCGCGCGGGGGCAAAGCGGCCCTGGTAACCGAAAGCGACGACGAGCGGTTTGCCATCGGATACATATCGTCGTCGGGCAAGGGCGGCGCGGCGCTCTATCGCCGCGACTACGGAGAGTCCATGGGCAACGCGGCGGCGTCAAGCGAGTTCGATTGGTACGCGGGGAACTTTCTGAAGTACGCCGCGATGGGGCACACAGCGGACGAGATGCCGGTGGACAGCCACGAGTTTATGGCCCTGATCGCGCCGCGGCCCGTGTTCATTGGCGGAGGAGCGCTGATCACCGATCCGCAGTATGCGCCTGGCGATGCGTGGCAGGACACGCAGGGCATGTTCATGGCTGCCGTAGCAGCAAGCCCGGCATGGGACCTGCTGGGCGCAAAGGGTCTGGGCGCCAATACATTTCCCCCAGTGGGCACCCTGATCGATTCCGGTGATGTGGCGTTTCGTCAGCACCAGTGGGGGCACACACCCGCACCGAACTGGCCCGCGTTTATCGAGTTTGCCGCAAAGGAATTTGCCAAGCGCTGAAAGGCAGATCGAGCGGTCGGACCGTTGAACTGACGGCGACCCTCCAGCATGGCAGCGGTTTGCGGATTCCAGTCGGAATGCCGACTCCGGGGGACTTATGCCGCTTGGTGGTATCTATCGCACCCGCACCATGTCTCGCAAAATGTACTCGACGCTCGGGGGGGGNNGGGGGGGGGGGGGCTGGAGTGCCCAAATTGTTCCCTCGCACAATCTTAATGATGAGAGCATCGCCATCGAGTTGAAAAGGCCTGGGCTCATCTTTCCCTATGTACGATCTGTGGTTAAAGTCATCGGTTCGGAATCTTCAGGCCTGCGACTCCAGTGTAATCCCAGCTTTCAGTGTGAAAATCTTGGTCACTATGTTATGGCAGGNNCTTCTGGAGCCGCGGAGCCCAGACCCTTGCCGAAATCTTTTAGACTGTCGGTGACCGTCAGGTGAATGATGTACTTCACGCTCTTGTAGCCGAGTTGACGGGGCACACGCAGGCGGAGCGGACCGCCGAACGACACAGGAAGATCGCCGTCGTTCATTCCCAAAGTGAGGAAAGTCTGAGGATGGAGCGCATCGGCGGTGTCGATACTTTCCCACCAGTCGGGCTCGATCGAGAAGTACACGATATATCGCGCTTGCGGCAGGACCCCGGCTGCGTTGAGCACATTGACCAGAGGTGTTCCGATCCACTCGGCGATATATGACCAGCCTTCCTCGCAAGCCACCTCGGTGATCTGGTTGTGGATGGGAAGACTCTTGAGGTCAGACAGAGAAAAGGAGGTGGGCTGGGCCACCATGCCGTCCACCGACAGTCGCCAGTCTGAAAAGCCGGCGGCTTGATGGCGTTTAAACACTTCGCTGGGCGGGGCGGTTGCGTTGGCAAAGGGCACCTTGGAAATCATGCTCCGGGGAAATTCGCGGGCAAGAGAGTGTTTGGTAAGGAGCCGTTGGGTAGCGTAGGTCAGTGTTTCGCCGGGTCCATAGATGCCGCCGCTATCGGGCGGGATGAGTCCATAGCGCCGGGCGGCGCGGGATGCCGTGGCCAAACCAGCTACGCCCGCCGTAACGGCAAGACCGGTGGTGATGAGCTTTCTACGGGAGATGTCGCTCATTTGTGCTCCGAGGGGACTGCGATATGCCCAGAGATCATAGCCGACATGCGCCTTCTGAATCCAGCAAGAACAATCATCGTAATGTGGATGACGAGGAAGAACACTAGAAATCCGGACACGAAGAAATGCAGTGTGCGTGCGGATTGCCGCCCACCGAGCACGTTGACGACCGCCGGAACTGCGGAATCGAAGGCGGGAGACAAAGCGAGGCCGGTCCAGATAACCAACGGAAACAGGACGAAGATCACCGAGAGATATGCAGTGCGCTGCACAACGTTGTAGGAGTGGCTTTCTCCCTCATCGGGCGGTGCGCGGCGGAGGTACCTTGCGAACACTTCACGGAACGCGCGCCACCTTCTGTCGGCCGGCGGCGGGACGAGGTTCTTCCGGAAGTGAGCGGTGCACAGGCCTGCGGCCGCGTAAACCAGACCGGTGAGGACCAGAACCCATGCTGCCTCAAAGTGAAGATAGCGACTCCAGCCATTTTGGTCGGGCATGACGTAGCTGTAGCCCGTGGGAACCGTATCTCGCGAAGCGGGGATTGGAATTTTGAACAGTGGAGCTGTCCCCGAGTTGCCGACTTCACCCCAATAGAACCGGGGATGAGAGATTACGATCTCAGCGCCAGTGATTAGCAGAGCAAAGAAAGAGATGACGGTAATCCAGTGCGTCACACGGACTAATGCAGTATGCCGTGGAGTCAATGAAATCGGGGCCGAGGAAGGGGCTGGCACGCGGTGAGGATAGCACAAACCGAGCGCGAATAACTCGGAACTTTCCGGGCTTGTTCAGGCGCTTGGCTTCGGATGACAACTGTCGATTGCGCATTTCGACTTCCAATATCCGAACCGAGGAGCGTGAGGCTCCCGGCGGTCGAGTTTCGGCCAATCGTCAATTATCGAGAAAACGGGATGATCCTTCGATTTGGATAGGATCCCCAGACCCGGGAGCCTTCCTTTGGTGCCAGGAATTCGACCTCAGTTTACGATTGCCCAGTTATCGTCAAGTGAGGATTCGCGTTGCCGCGAATCTGATCGTTCAGAGTTCAATTTGCGCCTGGCTACGGCTGTTTGGCAACGAGAGGATTCGGACGGGCCATGATCATCTCGGAAGGTAGGTACCGATGTTGCTCGCCACAAAGCGGGCAGGTGACAAGGATCGAACGGAATGGGAACTCCTTTACTCCTGCGGGAACATCCAGCCGACAACTCTTGCACCCGACAACGAACTGCTTTCGATCCTGCATCACACCTCTCAAGCCTCGGGCACTATTTGCGAATATGTGCCGTTAGCAGGCAATTCGGACTCGCCAGTTCTCTTGCCCACCTGACCTTGGATTTCCGCCAATGCCAGGCGAGCAGCCCGCAACTCTGTTGCAAGTACTTGCAACACTGAAGGATAAAGCGTTGGCTCCGCTTGAATCAGCTCTTCATAGTCGTCACGACTCACGAATCTGACTTCGGAGTCTTTACGAACAATTGCACTCAAAGTGTAAGGTTCGTTACTCACGACTGCGGGCAAACCGAGCAGTGAGCCAGCGGTGGCATGGAGAAAAAACACTACTCTGCCCGATGGGGATTGCATTATCAGAGCAGCTTCTCCATCACGAAGAATGTAAAGACCCCTCGGGGATTCTCCCTGGCTGAAGAGAATATGGCCTTCATCATAAGAGACGGGCTTGGATCGTTTGTCTAGTGCATGCATCAGTTTGCGATCCGCAGCGAATGAGTTTTGCTTCACATAATGACCTCTCGGCCCGCTGCTAGAAGGAGCAGCTAGACGGACAAGGATGGGATGTTCATTGGCAGATGATCTCTCCTCTCAAGCTTTAGAGATGTGATAGGTATCACTTCGACACGTTTGCGCAGGGATTTTCGAGTGCATCTTGAGAAACGGCCCCCTTCCTGCGGATCAGTCAATTCGACAACAAGGAGGGTGACAAAGGCCTATAATCCAAGCGTCGTGGACGAGACGATTCTCCATTACGAGATTCACTGCAAGAGGTGCGGAGCGCCGATGCTGCTCCCAGCAGGAATGATTGGGCGGCTATTTGCCGATCCGGATGCCCAACCCAATCAATCCCATGCGATAGCCGTGGTGTGTCGCCGGTGCAAGAGCATTGAGACCTATTTTCTTGAAAGACATCACCCGGGTCATAACGCAATGGACGGTGTGAGATTTGCATACCAGGGTCAAGATACGATGGACGGTCCAATGCTCGGGTGCGACGAGGAAGCTTGCAACGCTCTTGTTCCCCTGTTCGCACAATGGAATGTTGATACAACGACAGGCGAGCGTAAGGCTGAAGTCGCAACCTGGCAATGGAGGTACTTGCAGTGCCCGCTGGGACATTCCATCTCAAAGCCCGATTGGAAGCACTTGTAAATCCTACATCAGCCAAACTGACCCTCAGGCCATCTGATCTGTGTGTATGCTTCAGATCACAGAGAGCGTATGCTTAACTTAATTATCTTCCCAAAGCAGAATCCCTTGGCGAAATCCGCGCCAGGCGCGGGCAAGATGCCATCATTCAACCGCCTGAATTGGGGCGCGGGATCGCATCGCACCATGTAAGTCAGCAGAATAATGCCCCGCAGGACTCGCTGCGGTGTCTACGAGCAGCCTTTCATTGAGAAATGAGTGTCTATGACCTGCACACGAGAACCCGTCAGAATGTCAGGAATTCTGCGCAGCAGCAACCAAGCGGCGAATTGTATGGCCTCAGCTTTGAGGGTGACTCTGGCAGGTACAAGATTGTCCCTAGACTGCCGGTATTCCATCGAGTGGGTTTCAAAGCCTCTGCCGGAAGGCGCCTATAAATTGTCCTTTGACGGGAAGACGATCAATATGAACTACTCCATGGGTCAATGGCGAGCCGCTAAGGATTGAATCGGTGAAGGTTCGGCCCATGCTGCATCGGGACCTGTGAAATTCGGCCGCGCTCACTCAGCACGGGCAGCACGGCGTTGCCCAGTTAATTCGGCCTCAACAAGTGCACAGGATCGTACTGGGCTCCGTCCAGACAAGGACGGGATGAATTTGGGGTCCACTTCCTTAGGAGTCCAGTTATCGCCAAGTGACCAACGATCACACGACCGTCGCCAGCTTTCTGGCCGTTTTCGGTTTTGAACGAATGGCAACTGCCGTTTAGCCGGTAGTCCGACGGCGATGCTGGGATTTAAAGAGACCGATTTCGACACTTTGCGCCTCATCATGCTGACTGCGCATTTTATGAAGGGATGAGTTCTCAATCAAAAGGCGCAGCAGGGAGAGAAAGGCAAAGGTGGGAAGCGCACGTGGGGAGCGCGCGCCTCGCAGTTTCCCTGGCAACGATCTCACTTCAGATCGTGCGCCAGATGTCGTCGTTTACCGATCCAGGCAGGAAGGTGGCGCTATTGCTCGCGATTGCTGCCATGTACTCAGCATCGGCCCAGAGCTTCGCCGAGAGAGTCTCCCATTCACCCAGGCCCTCGTAGTTTGATTTGAACGCTATCCGGCCCGGATTTCCGCCGACTGGAACAAGCAATTCAATTGTTATCCCGTACTTTTCGTTGATTAGCTTTTTGATTTGGTGTGCGAATGCTAGTGCCTCGCCGGTCTTGCCAGGCGCAATCGCCCCTGAACGAAAAACAGTGACCATCGTCGTCTCCTCTTTTCTTCAATTGTGATTTGGTTTTTGAAGCAGCACCAAGGGGGCCCCGCCGGGTCGCCCCCATCATACATTGGGCAGAACACATGGGGGAGAAAGTTCTTTTTCGGATCGGAGCTTTAGGTCCGTTGAATAGGGCTTCAACGAGTTCCCACCGATTCCCTTCGAGTTCCGGGCGGGTGGTCGTCAATTCGGAAATCACTTGTTATCAACCTGCAGGCCGTTCCTTCACCCCTCAAGTCATGCAATGCCCATGTATGACAGC
>PLKU01000475.1 GCA_003140705.1 Acidobacteriaceae bacterium | reverse complement strand
CCTTGCGCGTCGTGCGCGGCGCACCGGCGGGCAGCGCGACCATGGTCATGCGTTCTTCGGGCGGATATCGTCCCGCGATGAATTCGGCCAGCGGCGCGACACTGGGATTGTCAGCCTCCACGCGGCCCGTCAGTCGATACTTCAACTGCGCGATGCCCGATGGTTCCTTGCCCGGGTGCACGTAATACGCCGACAACTCGCCGATGGGCGTCTCCTGCTCGAGGTTGGTGAACCGCAGCTTGCCACCGGTGACAGGCTCGGAAAGGTCGTGGAAGGTCGTCTCCTGGCCGCTGGGTCGCTCAAAGAGAGTTTTCCCGGGAAGCGTTGTTCCATCAAGCCCACTGCGGCGAACTGCATATTCTGAGACATCGGGTATGAGCAACGTCATGTTGCCGAATGCGCCGCCATTGAATTCCAAATGGTTCCACGGCTCCTGTGGCAGGATGAAGGTGACAGTCTTGCCGGAGATCGCATAGCAATCCCAATCCGGAAGTTGGAAGTAGTCGAAGCGGCCGACGAGGCGCGAGCGATTATAGACGCCCGGCCACGTGGTTTCGCGGATGCCGTCGTTGGCTCGCCACCACCAGCGACCAATGTCGTATGCATCGTTGATCTGGACTTTACGAATGGTGGTGTTGGCAGCTGGCAAGGCTGCGGGAACATCGCCGGGACGGTTCCAGCCGTAATGGAACCACCATTCCTTCTGTGTGCGTGCGCTTTCGAAACTGCGCGCGACTGGGGGGATATTCTGTGGGGTCTCGCCCTGAGCGAGCGAAGCAACATTGTCGTCAGAGAGAGCGCGATCGTAGATGCGCACCTCGTCGAGGTCTCCGCCGCGGTCATAGCTGTATGTGCTTTCAACGCCTGTTGGACCGATGATGCGGGAATGGGGCCCGAACTGATCCAGCCCTGCATCGAACATGCCTGTCGCAGCCTTTTCAGCAACCATCTTGCCATCGACGTAGAAACGGATGCCAGTCGTCTCGTCCCAGGTGAGCGTGAGATTTACCCATTGGTCCGGCTTGGGAAAACTGGGCATGTCATAAGAGACGCGTGTACGGCCCAGGTTCAGGTCCGTGACGAAGGCATCGAAACCATGGCCGTTGTAATCGATGCGCAGCCACACCTGGTCCCAACTGGAGTGATCAGCGTAGCCAACGCGAAAGATTGGGAATGCTGTCTCGTCCACGGGGTCGCGCGACCGCCAGAAAAAGGAAAGCGTGCCACGCTGCGCATAGATGTTGCCCGGCGCCCAATAGGAAAGCAGTTGATGGTTGCCGCATTGCAGATAGGAGCCCTTGGCGCCGCTAGGGAGAATCTTGATGTCGGAAAGGTAATTCGGAGTGGCGATGCCGCCGGCGGCATAGTCGGCATTGAATCCAAGGTCACCGGAAAGATAGAACAGGAGTCCCGGCTCGGCGGAAGGCGGCGATGAGTGGGAATTCATGGGCAGTGAAGGGTCCTGGGCAACAATGGGCGCGCCGATCAATGCGACCGCGAGCAATGTTGGAAAGAAGACCGAACAGCGACGGTTCATGGCCCTGGCACCTCAACTTGTGAATTCTTCGTAGAGCACTGGCTGCCCCAAGGTTCGGTGTCCTCAGCATCCATCCGATACCTCGAAAGTGATTGAACATCCCAGGCGAAATTCTCTGCCTTGCCCAAAGGATTTGCAACCACCGTCCCGATACCGAAATACCCTGGCGGTTCAGCTCTGATTTGGGGAACGGGCCGGGAGTCTGCGCAAGTGGCCTCACTCGTGCGAATCGCGTGTCGGACGAAGGTGGCTGCTGGGCTCTGTTTAATTATTTTCCCCTTGACTGGTCCACCCTGCGCGCATGTTTATCCTGCTTGCAAACCGACACCAGCTTCTTCGGCACACAAAGGGCTTTTCAATAGTTGGGATCCCGAGGTGATGGCGGCGAAGAACCAGTCAAAGCCGTTTGATCATTTCGCGTTCCAAGTCTTCCCATCTGTGCTGACCCAGACCTGACCGCCATCGTTGATGATTTCAAAGATCGCTGGGGGCGTGAACGGCTCTGCCAAAGCGTCGGCGGTCGATTCTTTCGGCTCATTTTGGGTGCTTCCCGCTTTGGGCTCCTGGGTTCGTACTCCGGCCGGCTGCACATTGTGTTGAATGCGAACTACGATAGCCCGCCCATCCCACTGCCTGTTAACAGGATCCCAATGGCTGCCTGAATCCTGGCTTAGATACACATTGCCGAGGCGGTCGATCGCCAACGAGAGTTGCCGGGCTGAAACAGTTGATATGGCAATCAGCCCGCTCGGCAGCATAACAGTTTTCGCTTTGTGGACAGCCATCATCCCAGCTGAACGCGCTGTCAGTTGCTCAGACGAAACTTCAAAACTGCCAAGCGACTCAGACTTCATCGCGGCCGGTGGCGGAGCTTCCGTGGTCGATGCTTGTGCGCCTCCCGGGATGCCTGAAGACGCGCCATGCACCATCGCCGGCGCAGCATAAGCGTCTGCTGCGTTGTATGAACTCCCGCTGCCGGCATTACTGGACCTCAGCGCTGAATCTGCCGCCACTCGCTGATCCAACATGGCCGAATTCGCCTGCGCCGCAACAGCCTGCCTTTGCGCATTTTGCGGCGCCCCGGCTCGATTCACCTCGGAACGCGGCATCCGCAATACTCCTGAAGCGACCGGGGGCGCCGGTGAAGGGACAAGGTCTTTAGACTGCTCTTCGCTCGGCGCGCTCAGCGGCGTTGACGGAGCTTTTTTCGCTGCGACCATTGCATTGCCAGGCGATGCCGTCTGTCGGCCAGCTTCTGCGAGTGCCTTCCCTTTGAGAGGAGGTTCAGCGAACCTCTGTTCAATGAGGGGCGCGGATTGCGGACCGACCTTAGCCATTTCCGTCCCGGCATCCTGACCCTGTCGGGGTTGTCGAAGATGAACAAAGATCACGATGCCGAAGATTGCCGCTAGCGCTCCCGCTGGAATCCACGCTATGCGCCAGCGTCCGGACCACCAGGGTAGCTGCTCCTGAATTCGATCACCGGAGGGACCAACTGAAGCTGCCATGGCTGGAGCAGCAGGCATGGCGGCCGCAAACCTGAACGCGGCAGCCGGATCCAACTCTGGCCTGTAGGCTGCTGCCTCAGTCATCTCCAGCGCTGGTGCTGCGTCCTGCGCCAGATAAACCACCTGCCGGCACCGACTGCACGCTGCCAGATGAGCAAGGACCTGCTCCTGCTCTTGCTTTGGAAGGGCCTGCTCCGCGAATGCGTTCAGGCTCTCCGCATCAGGATGGAAATCGAGTTGAGGTTTTGAGCTCATTGTGCAGCCTTCTCTTGGAACGCGTCCGATTGCGAAGTTTGCAGCAGTTTCTTCAGATTGATGTCGAGGTCTCGCGGGTCAGCTCCAAGCGCCTCCTCCGCGGCGCGCCTGCTCATTCCCAAAGTCTGGAGACCCTTAAGCACCTGTTTCCTAAGGTCGTCTACGACCCGACGCAGCTTCCGACTGATGGTTGCTTCATGCACGTGGAACACCTGGGCAATTTGATAAAGCGTTCGCCCATCAAGATAGTAGGCCGCCAGCAAAAATCGTTCCTCAGACTGTTTTTCAGCGAGGGCCGCTGCAATGGCCTTGACCAGCAACCTCAGTTCGCTGTCGGACTTAGCCAGCTCTGAGTCGAGAGCAGGTGCTTCAAGTTCATTCATCTCTTCAATCGGCTGCTCGCGATGCGTACGCCGGTGGTGGTCCACATGGCGCTGAGCGAGAGTAGTTCTGAGCCAGCCAATCAGCGATCCGCGTCCGCGATACGATTCAAGGGGGCAGCGCCTCTCATGATCTCTTGTTGTCATCCCGTAGAGTTCCCCATAGAGCTGATCTGCAAGGTCACGGCCGAGCGATACGCTGCCAGTGATGGCGATGGCTGCACGCTCAAGAGGTTGGCGGTAAAGCGCAAGAAAATGCTCCCATGCTCGCTCGTTGCTCTGCACGCAGGCCTGCGCCAGCACCAGGTCTGCCAGCTTCAAACCGTGGAAGAAGGTTGCCTGCTGCTGCCGTGAAGGGATCGATCCGGCAAGCAGATCAGGGCTCATCCCGTAGTGCTGAGCGGCTCCTACGCGAAGCAGGATCACACTGAATTCTTCCCGCGTCAGGCCAAAAGCACTTGTCCCGCAGTCCCCCCAAAGTTCTTCGTACAAAACGGGATCGATGCCGCCGGGAGGGACGAAAACTCTGCCTGCGGGCGTGCTGGCAACGGATTGGGACGGCGTAATCCCCACGCCTTCAAGATACGCCAAACAGGTGACACAAAAAAAGGCTGCAAGAAAGTCTTGAGCCGGCGTTCCTGACTTAGAGGCCGGCAGCGCTAGCAACCGGCAAAGGAGAGTCAAGATGAATCTCGGCAGAATTGGTCTTGCGGGCGCCGCGTTGTTTGCGCTCGCGGCATGGGAGCAGCAAAGCGGCGTGATGGCAGGTGGAGGGCCGCTCGAGCCAGCGAATGATTTCCGGGTACTCGCACCCATCGAGAGCGGCAATCTGTTGCTTTTCCCCGTTGTCAGAGCAAACAGCAAGTCCCCTGGGGCTACTCCATTTCTCACTCTCGACGAGGGAATCAAGAGCGGGCAAGTGGAAGTGACTGAGGCGGGAAAAGTCCGCGGGCTCGTCCGGCCAAGAGGTGGCAATGGGCAGGTTTGGGAAGATCGTTATCGTGGCGACATGGTGAACACGCTGGTGCTGGTAAACAACTCCAATCAGCCTTTGCTGCTGTTGGCGGGCGAGATTGTCACCGGCGGCAAGCAGGACAGAATCATTGCCAAGGATCGTATTGTGCCCGCAGGCAGTGACCCGATCGACCTTTCTGTCTTTTGCATCGAGCACGGCCGCTGGACGGAGACGTCGGCAAAATTCGGCGCCGCCGATAAAGGCAAGGTCGGGAGCTTTATGGTTCAGCCCACAGTTCGCCAGGAGGCGATGGTCTCAAAGAACCAGCAGCAGGTGTGGGATTCAGTGAACGGGGCCATCGCTCAAATGGCTGCCGCAGCACCTCCCGCTTCAACATCCTCAGGTCAGATGAGCGGAGGGTCGCCGAGCTCTTACAGGAGTTTCAACACAACGAGCTATGCAAAGGCCATGCAAGACAGCGGAGTCAGCGCAAAGGTGGATGAAGAGATTGCCCCAGTGATGAAGTCGCGTGACCAGGTGCTTGCCAAGCTGCGCGAGGAACATGCCGTCGGTGTGGTGGTGGCTGTGCGGGGTGAGATTGTATGGGCCGACCTCTTTGCAGACACCGAGCTCCTTTCTCGTTACTGGACCAAGCTGGTGCGGTCCTATGCGGCAGAGAGCCTGAGCGAAGGCGACAAGCAGCCTACGGCCACCATTGCTGATGCGCAGCGCTTCCTGAATGCGCCCACTGGCGGAACGGAGAGCAGCGAAGGTGAAGTTGGCGTGTATCGCTATCGCGAACTCAAGTCAGGCGGCACGGAGACGTTTGTGCTCGAATCCCTGCTGCCTACCACCGGATACGACGTTCACATCAGCAAGCTGAAGCTGAAGGGTGAACAACGCCGCGCGGAGCCGCAGATGTTTCGTTGATTGCCGCGGGCCCACCCCGGGTGCGCCGGTCTTGTCATGCAGGTCTGCGGTACCCGGGGTTTGTGTGATCCATCTGTGATAGGTGGGCTTTGCCTTACACACGTTTTCCCATGCGGGCAAATCGGGGAACAGCAATTAGAGTGACGGCGAAGAGAAAGATTGAAGCCGCAATGAACTCCAGGTGGCCATGACGCAGGTCTTCAAAAACAAGCTTTGCCGCCACCAATACCAGGGTGGCGTATCCGATCCGAGTGAGTTCCATGCGGCGCCAATGCGCACCGCAGTAGGCAAGGGAAAGAGCAGCCGCGCAGATGATCAGTGTGCGGACAAAGGCAAGGTGATGCGCGCCTGGATTGGTGCTCAACGCAACAAGAATCATGAGGCCTTTCACCAGCATTGCCGAAGCAGCAGCAATCGCCACGACAGCGAGGACTGTGTGCAGAACCTGCTGCCGCCAGGCTTCTGCCTGACAGAATTTCCCAGCCGCGTAGCAGAGAAGCGCACCGATTGCCGCAAGGTACATGCTGATCGAAGGTGCAGCGGGAACCGTTCCAGCCAACGCCAGGAACGCATAATTCGGAAGACCGGATACAGCCGCAGCCGCAAGCAGAAACAAGAGGCCGTGAAATTGAAGTGTCAATCGGCCGAACTTTACGCCGACCAGTGTTGCGGCAACTGCCGCCACACTCAGGCATGCCGAACTCCACGTTGGAGGAAGGCAAAGCGCGCACCCAGCCAGCAACAGAGCTGCGCTCCACATCGAAATCACGCGATCATTCCGCTGATCGCGGATAGGGTCGAGGACTGCGAAGACCGCGGTATAGTTTGCGGCACACAAGATCAGGCAGGAAAGACCAAGGGCTATTGCACCGCCTCGCGGGCAGAAGTAAAGCACACTTGAGGCCGCAAGCAGAAAGGCAATCATTGTTTGAATGGTTTCGAACACCGTGATCTGTCGCTTCAAGACGGTCGCCTTGATCGCCACAACTAT
>PLKU01000245.1 GCA_003140705.1 Acidobacteriaceae bacterium | reverse complement strand
GACCATCGATCACGGAACCGTCCCCGGGTGTTTGGCTGTGTTCGGTATTTAACGAATGGATCGTCGGCCACTCGGAAATTGCTACTTGGTAAACGGTACCGAGAGGCAGTTTTCCGTTTGGCTTGATGGCACGTCAACAGCGCACCTAAAATGGCGCGGCGGCAGCATATTCCTGGAATTAGCGGCAGCATTCACCCATTACCACCACTATGATCCGTGTGGGCGTTCCACCACCAGCATGATCACCATCATCGTCCGCACCAGCACTAGCAGCGCCGTGCCTCAATGAGGATTATCGGCCGTGCGTATCAGCACGGTTCCGTCGGGTTCAACGCGGCCGGAAAGATATTTGCGTCGAGTGATCTCTTCGATGGCCGGACGATTTTCCCGGAACACTTCGAGTTTGTTCCTGTTGTCGCCACGGAAATGGTCGTCCAGCGCCTCTCTGCTGATCGCACATGGTATCCGCTGATCCCTGTCGAGACCCCAGAACACGACAACATCCCGCCCGATGTCATACCTTTCCTCGGGGGCAGGGAATGCCAATTCTTTGTTTTCCCACGCGGCCTGCCACGCCGCGAATTCGCTCGGTCGAACCTGAAGGCGCGCGAAATTTCCCTCATGCAAGCTGAGAAGATCCGTCTCGGCGATTCCCCTGAACGTCTCGCGCTCATCGGCTGTGACATTGTCCTTTACCCACTCCGCGATATACGCAGCAGCCGCTTTCCTCTTCATCTTCCCTCGCACCACGTCGCCCACAAGCTGCCGCAGCGCTTCCCGATGCCGTTGCCTGAAAGGATCGGGGTCCCCCAGAGATTGCCTTACGGCCGCGTATCGGTCGGCCGACCGCTCATAGGCCCAGATGAAGACATCCTTCAAGAGGTCTACCCTGTTTAGCTCATAAACGCCGAGCATCGCATCCGTGTAGCTTGAACGCGGCACGCCTGTGAACGACAGCGGCGACAGGTTTCCCTTGATGAAGGGAATGTTTGCCGCCAGGCGCGAGACACGCTTGTTTACATCGTCGAAGGGCTGAAGGTACGGCAGATGCACCATGGCGAAGAACGATTGCTCGAATGGGTCCTGGATTGCGTTTGCTGTCGCCAAGACCTGATTGAAACACTCCTCTATCAGCTGCGGGACTTCGAGAGGGTGAAACGCAGACTTTTCAATGCCGACGGCAATTCGCCGCAAGCGTCCGGCCGCCTCCTCATCCAGCAGGAGGTTCTGCGCCAGAATGGCGTGGAGGTTCAAAACCGTATATCGATTGAAGCCGATCTCTTCCGCCGCGCTCACAAGAAACGCGATGGCGTCCTTGTGATTGAGAATCATCTGGGTCTCCAGCCTGTTCCGGCCCTGCGCCTGTTCTCCGAATTCGATGAGGCGGCGGGTATCAAGCAGCGAATAGGTATTTCCCTCCAGGCGGCTTGAGTTCCATGACAGGTCGATGAGCAAGCGGTTGAGAATCTGCTTCGCGTAAGTGCCGGCCGCTTCAACACCAGCTTTTGTCCTGCCCAACTCCGCCAGTTGCGCCCTCTCTTTCGGTGACAGATAGAAACTCGTGTTGGGTCGATAGCCGTCGAGAAACTGACGGTTATATCCCACCGCTTTTCTTGCCTCGGACGGCTGCCGCAGATACTCGTGTATCTTCTTGCTTTCGGCGGAGAGAGGCACCATGGCCTCTTCCGGCTTTTCTTCTCCTGGCGCAGCTTGCCGCGCAGCCGTTTCCTTCTGCTTCTCTGCTGCGGCCGGAAGCCGGTATCGCGCGGCCGGTCCCTTGCCCTCCTGTATGAGCCGCCCATCCTCCACGAGACTTTTCAGCCAATACTGGAGGGTTCGTTGCGGGACGTCTTTCAGGGCTTGAGCAATTTCGCTTCTCCGCGCGCCATCGGTCCTTTGGCGTGCGACATCCACGATCGAAACCAGGTCTTCTTCCCGCAGGCGCTTCGGCATGATGAGTTTCCTTTTATTGCGCGATTATCCTATCGCGCAATTAAAACATAGAATCGCGCAATTATCAAGGATATCGTGCAACATAAAGTAAATCGCGCAACATAAACTTGCGCGAATTTTGCATTGTTACGCGTCACACTCCACCGCCATCGCAGCCCGCCCGCCGCTCTCCACGGCGCGGAAACGTGCGGCCCAGCCGACCCCGAAGAGTGGCGCCTCTAAGCCCTAAACCCATTTCGGTCGTATCGCCAAACCGGCAGTAACTGGCTGATCAATGTGACCAGTTTGGATGCCATTGCCGTCGGGAATTGGCCTCAAAAGGTGTAAAACCCAGTTGAGCCTCGCCAAAACTCCATCCGACGAGAAATTGAATAGAAGTCCCGATGTCTTAACGGTTAAGAGCCGGTTGGATCCCCCCGACTCGTGTTAGCTGAAAAGCTATGAAAATAAAGGCGGACGGAATTTTGGCGAGGCACAGCAATGCCACCCTATCGCGCAACAGCCCAAACCGAATGAGAGCCCAAGAGGAAGAGAAACAGAATGGCCCCTATCTCGAGACGTGATGTTTTAGCTGGATTGGCCGCTTCAAGTGCTGCCTCCATCATCCCAGCTCGCAGCGAACAGCGCCAAAACTCCACTGCCAGCAACGTTGCGTTCCTCTCGGGCGACGAGCGCAGTCAACATGCAGATGCACTACTGCGCTATTTCGGAGCCAATGCGCCGTTGCTACTGCGCGCTCCCGATGGAATCCTGAAGCATCCCAGCATTGCGCAGAGTGCGCCCGGCAAAGCCTATTCAACTGAACTCTGGGATTGGGACACGCTTTGGACCAGCAAGGGACTTTTTCGTCTTGCCGCGCTGCAAAACGATGAGTCGCTCAAGCAGAAGCTGTGCGAGCACGTCTCGGGAAGTCTCTTGAACTTTTTTGACCATGCTTCACCGGGCGGCCAAATCCCCATCATGATGACTGCGGACGACCCGGATCCCTTCCGAATCCTGGGCAAGGACCCGAAGTCGAGAAACCAAGCCAAGCCAGTGTTCGGCCAACTCGGGCTGCTCGCGTGCGACCAGCGCGGAGATGCGAAATGGTTGGAGCCGCATTTCGATTTAATTCTTCGCTTCTACGATTCCTGGACAACTCACAATTCCTCCCCAAATGGCCTATTGGTGTGGGGCGACGATGTTGCAATTGGTGATGACAACGACCCAACCACATTTGGCCGGCCTTTCTTTTCCTCGGCAAACCTGCTTCTCAATTGCCTGTTCTATCAGGACCTTTTGGCGTCGGCAGAGCTGGCACGACGGCTTGGACGCTCGGCGGATCATGATCGGCTTTCAAGTGAGGCGAAAAAGTTGGCGGAGCGGATCCAGACGTTCTGCTGGGATCCCAGAGACAGTTACTACTACACTGTCGACGTTCAATGTGTCGATCGGCGAGCCGAGCTCATCCCGACCGTGGCGCGAGGAATGGCCATGTCGTGGACGTGCCTCCCGATGAGGATCCAGATGTTTACCGGTTTCCTGCCACTCTGGTGCGGTATCGCTTCGCAGATGCAGGCCGACAAACTGGTAAAGATCAATTATCTTGCCGACGACCGACTCTGTGCCCGTTGGGGAGTTCGTTCGCTTTCGTCTCAGGAATCGATGTACTCCCTTTCCTTCAGCTCCAACCCGAGCAACTGGCTGGGTCCCGTGTGGATCATCGTGAACTACTTCGCATGGAAGGCTCTTCAGCGATACGGCTTCCACAAGGAAGCTGCTGCTCTTGCCGATAAAACAATTTCCCTGCTCGCCTCAGATCTCAAAGTGAACGGTTCTCTTAACGAGTATTACCACCCCGACACTGGAGCAGCCCTGAGCCACAAGGGCTTCATCGACTGGAATTTGTTGGTACTAGAAATGATCTGATCAGAACTTGAATGCTTGATCAGCACGTTAAGTCTAACCTGTCGATGGAGATTTATATGGAGGAAGAAACCGGCGTCCGGAAGGAGCATTGCATTAAGGAGCCAGCTGGTCCTAATTCCGGCCCTGCATGGGAATGCTGTGAACAAGGGCATATCGCCGAGGTGAAAGTTACAAATTGATCAGTGAAGCCCAGGATAGGTTCTGTAGGCGACGACCTCGGCATTGAAGGAAGTTCCACGAAGGTGATAGGTCTTTAGCAGCACCTCAAAGTACGGGAAACGATCGATGTGAAGGGTGTTTCGAAACTTCTCCAACTGATCTTCCGACGTAAGGAACTCGGCGGCTGCGCTGGTGGCGTCAGAGTCAGTGCCTGCGAAGATGATGGCGTTGCCGGTGCGGCTGGGATTAGGGAGATATGCGACAACGCTGTAACCGACGACGGTGTTCGAGTTGGTGGAGCCTACGTAGGTGGCCTGTTCTCCGGGCTGGGGACGGCGGTTGTCAACAAGCATTCCCATACCCTGGCTGTCGAGGGTGAAGTTCATCTGGTTGTCGAAGATATACACCCAGGGATTAGCCTTCTTGCCGCCAATGAGGACGACGTTGTTGCGCTTGAGCAAGTCCGCCTCAAAGAACCGGGAGACGGTAAGGTGGAGAGATGTTGACGCCGGATCGAGCGCAAAGATCTGCTGCGCGGCATGCACGTCGCCGAATGTGACCAGGTTGTGGCTGAATATCCTGGCCAGGTCGGATCGGCGGTCCTGGCCAAGATCGGCTTCCTTGATCTGTGGAATGTATTCGTGATTCAGATACTCATCGAGCGCAATCGGGTGCTGGGTGATCTCCTCGCTTAGTCCCACTGAGGAATCGGGCAGAACGATGTCGGTCTCCCGATGAATTTCGAGGAAGTCTGCCCAGAAGGCGGCGACAGCCGGCTTTGTTTCCCACGGGTGAAGCGATTGCCGCATGGCGCGATTCCGTTGCAGGAGGACGATGGATGTGATGGCCAGACCGACGCAAACTCCGGCCCAGAGAAAATGGGATAGACAACGCGACAGACGGGATGGCGCGACGGAATAAGCATCGGCGTGCGGGGCTAGCGAGGGTCTGGCCTCTTCGATGAGGGGCTCACTCAGCGGCTTGATGCCGGAAAGCCGGCGGCGGAAGATGGGTTTGTAACCGCCGCGCGGTATCTCGAGGATCAGGGACTCGTGCGCGCCGGTCGTGGCGAAATAGGACTCGATTCGCTTTCTCAACTCGGTCGCGTTCACGCGGACGATGTTGTCCAGGCTGCGATCGTAGGTTGGCTGCCGGCCAAACACCTTGGCGCCGACTTCCTGCTCGTTGATCTCCGGACAACCGTCTTTGAGCGACTGCTTTCCTACGTAGAGCAGAAAATCACGCAACCGCGCGGACCGGCTCAATTGCTCGCTCGCCGCCAGGCGCAGAATCAAAGCGCGCCGCTCTTCTACGCTTGGCTCGCCCTCGGAGTTCGGGTGTGGATCTTCGGCTGTCGGTATCTCGGAGATGGATTCCATGAATAACTTTCCCAGAGTATAAGGTACGCTCAATCGTCCGGAATCCGCAATCGATTACGTGGTGGATGCCGCGCGGCGGGCTACGCTGCTTCTAGCGCTGACTTAACCTGCAGCAATGGTCACTAGATACAGTCAACTTAAATATAGACTTGCCTTCCTCCTTACGGTAAAGAGAGACGGATGCCGTACGGTAAATTAACTTGCTTGCCATTCAAGCCGTCTCGATAATCCGCAACTGGTTCGAACCCTGGGATGAACGGCGAATCGAAAAGCAGAGTGCTCTCGCCATTCAGCGATGGGCAAGATGGATCGGCATTCGAGGAACGTTTGCTTCCTCGAAACAGTGCGGGGGGAGGCATAGGTGGTTAGTGCTTCCGCATCCAGGGCTAAGGTGCCGGCGGTGGAAATCAATAGGGACACAATTGCATTATTGGTGTCCGGCTCTTCGAACGGCGCCGGAGGCCTTGGCGAGGAAAGGTTAGGGTTGCGATCAGACAGCCAGGATCGCGGTCCGGCGCATTGAACAAACAAACCCGGTTAACGCACTACGGCGTGGGCTGCGGAAAGACACCTCGGGAGGCAGTATATGCAAATCAATAAAGTTCTTCACCCAGGGTTCTTTCGATTGAAGAAAACGGCAGCAAGTTTTCTTTCGCCAATGACAATCCTTTCGGCAGCCGTCTTTGCCGCGCCATCGGTTCAATAAGCGGAAGTCCGAACTGAGCGAACCATAGCATCTACCGGTTCGCTTCAACCAGATGCATGGCGCTGCCATGTCGAGCACAACTTTTCAGGAGGAACCATTTGGTATGAAAACGTTAGCCAGTATTCCGACGCGCACCTTCCGCGAGTGGAGCGTGCCCTTTCTCGCTATCGCCGTTGCACTCGGTGCGGCGATTTGCTGCTCGAGCGCAGAAGCGCAGAGCGGCGCGGGCTCGATTCAGGGCATAGTGACCGATTCGACGGGCGCGGTCATACCCGGCGCTTCGATCCACGTTGTGCAACAGGGAACCAAT
Source organism: Acidobacteriaceae bacterium (assembly GCA_003140705.1). Classification (GTDB taxonomy): domain Bacteria; phylum Acidobacteriota; class Terriglobia; order Terriglobales; family Acidobacteriaceae; genus Telmatobacter. The sequence goes on along the minus strand of PLKU01000245.1, from coordinate 6,165 downwards.
GCAATTTCCGATACCAAGACGAATGGCGTGGGGTTTTACCAGGTGCCGGATCTCTTCACCGCGACGTATTCGGTGACCATCTCAGCGCCGAACATGAAGACCTATGTTCAGGTGATCGATTTGCTTGTAGACCAGCACGCGGTGATCAATCCAGTGATGACTGTCGGAGCGCAGAGCCAGGTGGTCAAAGTGGTCGCGGACGCCGTTCAACTCACCACCACCGACAGCGGGGCGGTGTCCTCGACGTTGGAAAACCAACGAATCAGCCAGATCCCGATGAACACGCGACAGATAGTCACGCTGGCTTATATGACGACGCCCGGCCTGGAATCGAACTCCGGCACCGGCACGCGGGCCAATGGCCTCATGCAGGAAGCTCTGGAATACGTGGCTGACGGAGCGCCTCTCGATAACCGGAATTTTGGCGGTTCAAACGCCTCAACCCTGGGCCAATATGTCGACGCGGACGCCATACAGGAAGTTCGCATGGAAACGACCGACGCCAACGCATCGTTCGCTCTTCCGGCCACAGCCATTATCACCACCAAGTCAGGCACCAACACCCTGCATGGCTCTGCCTTTGAAACCGCAGTCAACAGCTTCTGGGGCGTAGCGAAGAACAGAAATCAGTCCAGCTCCTACCGTGAGCTTCCCTACGTACGCAACGAATTCGGCGTGTCCGCCNNTATAACGATTTCGGTTTCACGGCGGGCGGACCGGTGGTGATTCCGCACCTTTACAACGGGCAAAATAAGAGCTTCTGGTTCTTCGCCTACGAGCGCTACTCGCTAGCATCGACTACCCAGGAAGCGGTGAGCGTACCGACGCTGGCCATGGAGGGTGGAGACTTCAGCGGCGCTCAGCTTAACGGCAGCAACGTCACACTCTACGATCCGGCGACGACAACCAACTCGGCCAACTGCAACGGCAGCGGAACCGCGAATGCCTACTGCCGCACCCCCTTCCCCACCAGCGCGGCCGGACTCGCGAACCAGATTCCCGTCAGCCGGCTCGACCCCACTACCAAGCTCCTTTATTCCCTTATTCCGCAGCCTTCAAATAACAACGACCCCTTCGTTGCATCAAACCTCTCAGCGCCCAACGTCAACTTCGTCACGGTGCCCACCATCACATTCCGCATCGACCACAACTTCAACGACAAGCNNGTCGGGCTTGCCCTTGAAACTGTACAGTACGCGCTCCGTGCCGGAAGGGTAGATCGCGTAGACAGTTCCGCAGCCTGCGCTACACGCAGAACCAGGATTACAACCACGCGCTGCGCAACTATCCCAACAACTCGCCGGCAACCGTTGCGGTCGGCAGTTTTCCGGCGGACGCCAGCGGTTACCAGATCATCCCGGTCACCAACTTCGCTGCCGCAGTCGGCTACACCCACATCTTCTCGCCTACATTCTTCGCCGAGACCATCGCCAGCCAACAATGGTTCAGGCAATATGTGGGCGGCGGCGGCAATCCGAACCTGGACTACGAGAGCATGCTTGGACTGCCCAATAACTTTGGCGAAGCCGGCTTTCCGACCATCGGTGGAATGAACACGTTCCAGTTTGGCGGAACTCAGTACCAGTACCAGGAAAACCAGATCATCTCAACTATCGACGAGAACCTGAACAAGACGATCGGAAAACACCAGATGCAATTCGGCGGCCGCTACCGCCATGAGAGGCTCTATTACTTGAACAGCCGCAACTCGGATTCCACCAGTTTCGCCAATGGCGAGGGAACCGGGTTGTACAACCCTGGGTCGGGTAGCACCAGCTCGAACGGATCTGCGTTCGCGCAGACGGGCATTTCAGACGCCGATTTCTTCCTGGGCAATGCGTATAGCTATTCGGTGAATTTGGAGCCTCCTCCAAGCTGGTTTACCGATTTCGAGTTAGATGCCTACTACCAGGACAACTGGCATGTGGCCAGGGATTTGACGCTCAACCTCGGTGTCCGCTATGAAGCCCATCCAGGCCACCAGACGAGAGGAGGGGTCACCGATTCATTCGATCTTGCCAACCACGCGCTGGTTCTGGGCGCGCCGATCAGCAGCTTGATCTCAGGGGGATGGACGACCCAGACCATCATAAACAATATGACTGCCGACGGCGTAAAGTTCGAAACCCCAGCCCAAGCGGGTATGCCCTCCAATTTGCAAGAGAACGCAGATCTCATCGTCGAGCCGCGCTTCGGCTACGCCTGGAAGGTGTTTGGGAACAAGTGGGGCACGGTGTTGCGCGGAGGATACGGCAGATACACCTACCCGGTCCCAACTCGCAGCTCCAATCCCGGCCCGACCAATGTGCCCTTCGCTTACAGCTACGCGCAGAATTATGATGCCGCGAATCAATCGCCCGATGGTTCGCCCAATTACCTGCTGCGCAATCCGCAGTCGGTCTTTATGGGCCAGAACTCCGCCAACGTAGTGAACACCAACTTCACCTCGGTCACCGGTGTCGGCGCCATTCTTCCCGGCTTCGGTTTCACGGTTTATTCTCCGGACTACAAGCCCGCAGCGGCCTCGGTGCTGAACACTACTTTGGAGCAACCGCTGAAAGGCAATTCGGCGCTCAGGTTGAGTTGGATATGGTCGCACGGGTCGTATCTCGACAGGTACTGGGAGCCGAATAACCCTCCCGGAAATTTCCTCTGGGAGGTGCAAACCGGCACCGATCCGCCCACCGGCGGGGCTAGTGTTATCGGAACGTCAGCGCAGAACACCTATGCCGCCACTGCAACCGGACCCTACGACAACACGGTCTACGGCAACTTCAACTACGACCAGAAGAACGGCTGGTCGAACGACAATGAATTCGAGGCCAACTACCAGCGGCTCTTCCATCACGGTTTCTCGTATCAAATCTTCTATACGTGGTCCAGGGCGTTCCGTGTAGGTGATAACGGCTTCCGCGACAGCCAGGGCTACCCCGCCTCAGACTATTACGGCACCTCAAACAACGCGAACGTGACAGTGACCCCGCCCCCTGGTGGGTCCCCGATCACTACGCCCGCGATCCCTCCCAGGATACCGTCCGGACTCCCGAACTTCGTCGATTACAAAGCGTTGGATGTCTTCGAGGATTACAAACTCGACAGCAACATTCCGCCCCAGCACATCCAATTCAACTACGTCTACGATCTTCCTTTCGGGCGTGGAAAGAAATTCCTTGGCAAGTCAAACCGGTTCGTCGATGAACTGGTCGGCGGCTACCAGATTGCCGGAGATGGAAATATCTTGAACCAGATCTTCGCGGTCGCCAGTTCGAACTGGGGACCGACCAGCCCGATCCACCTCTTCAAACACAAGATGCCCATCACGGACTGCCGCAGCGGTGTCTGCTATCCCGAATATTCGTGGTTCAACGGATACATCGCCCCGACGGCCAACGCCTCCACCGGCCAATGCTCTGCCAAATGCGTCTTTGGACTTCCAAGCAGCTACACTCCATACGAGCAGCCGATCAACACCGTACCCGGAACCAGCAACTACAACACCAACAACGTAATCGTGTCCGGCGGCAGCTTGAAAGCTGGCGGCGAAACGCAGGCCTTCGGATCCGGCCCCCTTGGAGCCAATCCCTACGGGAAGACCTTTGTCCATGGCCCATGGAACTGGGACGCGGATATGTCGCTCTTTAAAGTCTTTCCCGTCACGGAGAGATTCAATCTGCGATTCAACATGGATGTCTTCAATTTCCTTAACCACCAGGGATTCAATAACCCCAACTCGACCGACGGCACAGAGGCTTATCTGGCCGGAGGCGCTGCGGGCGCCTCTTCTTACAACACGCCTCGACAGGTGCAGTTCACTCTGCGACTGAACTTCTAATTCAGACCTTCTCATGGGGACCTTGGACTTCCGAGCCGTTGTAACAGGTGCGGAAGTCCACCTTTTCAGCGAGACAAGGAGAATTACTCCATCAAGCGATGAGGAGGTTGACGTTGGAGAGGGTAGCCGGATTTCTCGAAGTTTGGCGAAACGATGACTCTCAAGAAATAGTGGTCAAGTCTACCGACTTTAAGAGGGATGCGAATGGGGCGAGCCTCATCGTGTTGTCGCCGCGACACGCGCGCCATTTATCGAATGTGCTGATTACGCACGCCGAAGAGATTGAGGAGGCTCGTAGATCCATGAATAGGAGTGTGAAGAGCCGGTAAATCGCGCAAGGAGTTGAGAATCTCGCTCCCGTTCCTTTGAGTAAACATCGCAAGCGCGCATCGCTACGATGTTCTGCATCAACCGCAACGCCACCGCGGACGAGAGGGCTGCAGTGCAAACCTGGATGACGTTGGGATTGAAGGGGTGAATCGCTCAAGCCGCGCTTACGAGCGTTCTTGTGGGCGTTTTGCAGGAGCAGACTCACACGGAGCAAGGTTCAAGGAGCAAGTATGCGTAAATGGGTTCCAAGCGCGCTGGTGTTTGGCGTGCTAGTCGGATCGGCGACTGGGCAGGAGGCCGCGTCGATCCATCTGGTAGAACAGCCGCCCGTGGGGATCAGCAGGATCGCGCCGGGTGTGTTCCTGGTGGACTTCGGGCAGGTGGCGTTTGGAAATCTTTCGCTAACGCCCGCAAATGTGACTCCGTCAGAGCCGATTACCCTTCGCTTTGGCGAAGCATTGAAAAACGGCCAGGTGGATAGGCATCCACCCGGATCAGTGCGCTATGCCGAGGTGAAGGTCGCGCCGAAAGGGGCAGAGACAGTGATTGTCGCTCCTCCAGTGGAGGCGCGTAACACGGAAGCTCCTGCGGTGTTGAGCCCGGCGCCTTGGGGAGTATTGACGCCCTTTCGTTGGGTAGAGGTGGAGGGCTGGCCGACTGAACTGCATGCGGACCAGATTCGCCGCCGTGCCGCCTTTGACAGTACATGGGTCGACGACGCGGCGACCTTCCGCTCCTCAGACCCTATGTTGGATAAGGTATGGGATCTCTGCCACTACTCGATAAAGGCGACGACCTTTGCCGGAGTCTTCGTGGATGGGGATCGCGAGCGCCTGGCCTATGAGGCGGATGCTTATCTGACTCAGCTAAGCTACTACGCCGGAGACGCCGATCCACGGATAGCGCGAGCCACCTTCGATCGTCTGACGAAGTTTCCGACCTGGCCGTCCGAGTGGGCTCCGCACATGGTATTTATGGCCTACGCGGACTGGATGCAAACGGGCGACACAGCCTGGCTGGCAGCGCATTACGAGGGACTCAAGACCAAGCTGCTGGATGAGCGCGTCGGAGCAGACGGACTGGTGATCAGTACTCCAGAACTGATCCGACATGGAGATATTGTCGACTGGCCGGGACACGAACGCGACGGCTACGTCTTTACCAGGGTCAACACGGTTGTCAACGCCTTCCATCTGCGCGCACTGCAGGAGATGAGCGAGCTGGCCGAGGCGCTGGGTAAGCAGACAGAGGCCGCAAAGTTCATGGAGCAAGAGAGAACGGCGTGGGAGACCTTTCAGGAGAAGCTCTTTGATCCGGTGCGCGGGCTCTATCGTGACGGAGTCGGAACAGATCATGCTTCTCTACATGCAAACCTGTTTCCTTTGGCGTTTGGGCTTATACCTGCCGACGAGAGGTCGCAGATTGCACATTGGCTCGTCAGTCGCGGCATGGCGGGATCTGTTTATGCAGCACAATATCTGCTGGAGAGTCTTTTCGAGAATGGCGAGGACGCGGCCGCGCTGGCCTTGATAACCGCACCGGGCGATCGCAGTTGGAGGCACATGGTAGTGAGCGGTGCGACGATCACTTGGGAGGCTTGGGACCAAAAGTACAAGCCAAATCAGGACTGGAACCATGCCTGGGGGGCGGCACCGGCGAATCTTCTACCACGCTTCGCGCTGGGCGTGCAGCCATTGACGGCCGGGTGGGGCAGAGCGCTGATCCGACCGCATCCAGGGACCCTGACCGGGGTCGAGGGCCGGATGCCAACACCGCGCGGCGAGCTGTCTGTGCGATGGACGCGAGAAAAGACCTTTATTCTGACACTCACCATTCCCGCTGGGATGACTGCCAAGGTGGAGTTGCCCGCACTGAAGGGATCGAGCGAAGTGTGGGCCGGTGGCGCTCCGGTGAAGGCGCATCGGGAGGGCCAGTGGTGGACTGTGGAAAAGGATCTGTCGGGAACTGTCACGATCGAAGAGCGATGAGCCCTGAATTAAACT
>PLKU01000018.1 GCA_003140705.1 Acidobacteriaceae bacterium | reverse complement strand
AGCGGGCGATTCTACATCGAAATTATGTTCACTCCAGAATTATGCAAACATCTGAGGAAGGAGCCGCGTGATCTCGTGAATTGGTGGCCATTTCAGGAAGGGGGAGCTCCGGTCCGCTAAGCATAAGAAAATGTTCTGCTGTGGACGCTTTGTCGGTCCACTGGAGGACAAGATGCCTATTCCTGCTTATTGTGCATGGCTCAGATCGAGTGTTCTGGGCCAGAGTTTCGATGCCTATGTCGGCTATTTGCAACAACAACAGTATCGCCCGCCTGTCATCCGGGTCTATCTTCGCGGCGTCGCGCATTTCGCTCGCTGGGTCACCACGCGACGGGTTCCGCTTCGCTCCATTGATGAATCCCTGACCTACCGGTTCTTAACGGAGCATCTTCCAGAGTGCCGGTGCCCATATCCATGTTTGCGCACGCTTATTGCGGTTAGAGCCGCATTGGTACATCTGCTCCATGTGCTTCGTACTGAGGGCTATATTTCTGAACCAGAGGTATTGATTCATCCTCCGATTTGGAATGAGTTGGAACGGTTCGATGAATATCTCGGTTCCGTTTGCGGATTGGCAATCGCCACCCGCGCTTCCCGCAGGCAGTGGGTGAGTCGGTTTCTGACGGACCTTTTCGCTTTCGCTCCCATCGATATCGNNACGCATCACTACCGGCCGGGTTCACTCGGCGTCCTTGGCTGTGCATTACGGAGCTACCTGCGTTTCCGTGCAGTGGTTTGCGGCGACAAGGTCGAGGCGCTGCTGGCCGCCGTTCTCTGTATCGCCCGTTGGCCCCTCGATACCGTGCCGAAGCATCTGACAGATGAAGAAGTTGTTAGATTTCTCGGCGCTTTTGATCAGCACAGCGCAAATGGCCTACGTGATTTTGCTATGGCTCGCTGCCTGCTGGATATGGGGTTGCGAGCTGGCGGGGTAGCGGCTATTCAGCTTGATGACCTGAACTGGCGCGACGGCACACTCACCATCAGGTACGGCAAGTCACGCCGAGCGGATGTGCTGCCCTTGCCTACTCAAACAGGAAGGGCGATCGTGCAGTACGTGCGCGTCGCGAGACCTCCGAGCACTACACGAGCCCTGTTCGTGCGCCATCGCGCACCTTGTAGCCTTCCCATTACCAGGATGTTGGTTAGTGGGGCCATCTGCCGTGCTTTCGGCCGCTGCGGGCTGACCCATTGCAAAGGCACACATGTGCTACGACACACCGCTGCCGTACAAATGCGTTGCGCGGGGGCCAGCTTGAAAGAGATCGCCGATGTGCTGCGCCATCGCAGCTTGGACTCTGCGACGATTTACAGCAAAGTGGATTTGCCGAGACTGGCGACGGTGGCTGCTCCTTGGCCGGGAGGGCTGTCATGAAGCGTACAAAAACAACGATGGTGTCCTTGGTCGAGGATTATCTCGGAGTCCGCCGGGAGATGGGTTTTGCTCTCGACATTGCCNNTTCGGACGCTTCGCCGATCAAGCCGGTCACAGCGGCCCGGTTACATTCGAGCTGGCTGTGCGATGGGCACAGGCTTTGCCCTGCCGCTCACGCCTGACCTCCGCATGGAAGCTCCAGACTCTGCGCCCCTTTCTCAAGTACCGTTCTCAGTTTGATCCGGGCACAGCGATTGTACCGCGGGGCTTTTTCGGCTCCACTCATCGGCGGCTTGTTCCGCATATCTACACCGAGCAGGAGATCGTGGCGCTTCTGCAGGCGACCGACCACCTCGTGCCGACTAAGGGGCTCCGTCCAGCAACCTACCGCACNNCTGCTGGCATCCACCGGTCTGCGGATTTCAGAAGCCCTTCATCTCCGGCCGCAGGAGGTGGACTTCGCGCATGGAATACTAACGGTGAGTCAGACTAAGTTTCGCAAGTCTCGACTGGTTCCGCTACACCCCACTACCGTCGCTGCACTGAAGCAATATGCCGATTTCCAAAAGCGCAAATTCGGTGAACACGGGACCGAGACGTTTTTCGTCTCGGATCGTTGCAAACCGCTGCCCTACCCCACCGTCTGCAATACCTTCGTGTACCTNNCCCGCATCCATGATATTCGTCACACATTTATAACGCGCAGCCTGCTCGACAGCTATCACCGCAATCAGTCACCAGACCACGTCGTAGACACGCTGTCAACCTATGTTGGTCATGCCAAGGTCACAGATACCTACTGGTACGTAAGCGCCACTCCGGAAATCATGGCCGTTGCCGCCAGCCGATTCGAAGGCTTCATTGATGGAGGCAGGCAATGAAGGCTCCCTACCAAACAAACAGCTTCCCGACTCTTCTCCAGCAGTTCTTCCTGGAACGCTTAATTCAACAACGAAATGCCAGCGCGCAGACCGTGGCTTCCTACCGCGACAGCTTTTGCCTTCTGCTGCGGTTTGCCAAGAGCCACTTGGGCAAGGCCCCCGAGCGACTCACACTCTCTGATCTCGACGCTCCACTGATCTTGGCCTTCCTCAACTATCTGGAAAATGAACGGCACAACAAGATCCGGAGTCGTAATGCGCGCTTTGCAGCAATCCGCTCGTTCATGCATTTTGCGGCACTTATGGAACCGTCAGCTTTACCAGTCATCCAGCGTGTCCTCGCGATCCCGATGAAGCGCTTCGATAAACCTCTCCTCGGGTTCCTTTCACGCGACGAGATGCAGGCAATCCTCGATGCGCCGGACATTACTACTTGGTGCGGACATAGAGATCGCGCCATGCTTACCGTGTTCTACAACACCGGTGGTCGAGTCTCGGAGATCACAGGTCTGCAGGTCGCCGACGTGGTCCTCGCCGGCTGCGCTGCGGTACACATTCGTGGCAAGGGACGAAAGGAACGGAGTGTGCCGCTGTGGCGAGTTACGGTCACCGAAATTCGGAAATGGTTGGCACGCACCCACGCCAGACCAGATCAGCCGCTATTTCCAGGCTGGTCGGGAACACGAATGACGCGTCCGGCTGTCACGGCAAGGCTACAACTGGCCGTCAAGAAAGCAGCACCCGTCTGTCCACAACTCGCCAAACGTAACATTACTCCTCACGTCATCCGGCATTCAACAGCAATGCACATGCTGCAGTCCGGTGTCGATATCACCCTCATTGCGCTCTGGCTCGGACACGAAAGCCCAGCAACCACACACATGTACGTAGAGGCCGATCTGGCGATGAAGGAGCGCGCACTGAATGCAGTACAACCCCCGCACTTAAAGCAGACGCGATATCAGCCGTCAGATCGCGTCCTTCACTTCCTTGAGACGCTTTGATTATGTGCAGTCGGCCAACTCTGTGGTCCTTCCCAAAATCCCGGACGACCACTAAAGTCGAGCCTGTTCAGGGTTGAAGGACCTACACCGCTGTCCGACTGCGCATAATTTTGGAGTGAACATAATTTCGACTATGGAAATATTTCCATAGTCGAAAGAATGCCCTCTTCTACNNGCCAACTCCTTCGACTACCTGGTCGAGTTGCAGCGCCACGCCCGGGAACTGGCCGCCTGCCCCGCGGAATGGATGCCATGGAACTATCGCGAAACTCTGGAGCGAACTGTGAATCTCTCCGATTCGGCAGAGTTATGATGAATCCGTGATGGCCGGAAAGGATAGTCTTCGGCCAGACACAGGGAGCGTCGTGAAGTGCCCGTAAATCAAGGGTCCGGCATCAGGAAATCCGGGAGGGTTTTTGGCCAGGGGCAAAAAGCTGCCAAAACAGTCCGGGCCGGTCTGTATGCCCGCGTCTCCACTCAAGATCAGCAGACGTTGCCCATGCAAAACCGCGCCATGCGCGACTATGCCGTCCGGCGAGGCTGGATCATCGCAATGCAGATGAAGGAAGTCGGTTCCGGCGCAACCCAGCGACAACTGCGGGAGAAGCTGCTGGAAGCTGCGCGGCGCCGGGAGATCGATGTCGTGCTGGTGTGGCGGCTGGACCGATGGGGAAGGTCTGTCACCGATCTCCTCTCTACACTTCAGGAACTTGAGCATCTTGGCGTCGGCTTCGTATCGCTGACTGAGGCGCTGGACCTGACCACACCGGCAGGCCGTGCGATGGCCGCACTGCTGTCCGTCTTCGCGGAGTTCGAAAGGGAGATACTGCGGGAACGCGTGCGGGCTGGGCTGGCTCATGCCCGGCTGAACGGCAAGCGCCTTGGCCGGCCCGCAACTGCAGCACAGCACGCCGATCAGATCCGCAAACTGCGCCGCTCCGGCCTCAGTAAATCCGAAATCGCCCGGCGTCTACAAATCGGACGCACCTCGGTGCGACGTATCCTAGACGAAAGGACTTGATCATGAGCAGTTCGACTACGGAGTTCCATAAAATCTGGATAGCCCAGTGCGATGCTACGGAAGGTATCCGTGACCACTTCGGTACAAAGGACGCTCTTGGCTATCTGATCGGCGAGAAGCTCTTCACCTTCCTGTGGGCAGCAGAGCGGGATCCCCTATTCGCCGCGGAGGTGCCGGACTTTATCAGGGAGATCCGGCGGCTTTTTACAGCCGAAGAGATCCACGACTATCTTGATGTCCTGGAGAACACAAAGTATCTCGCTCCCCGGGACATAGATCTTGAAATGGACGATCTGGACGAACTTGATGACACGGACGAAAATGAGCCGTTGCTAGAAAATCCAGTGATGGGCGCGGAAGAGTTGCTCCGGTTCTTCCGTGCTCGTCAACTCCTTCAGTCGTAGAGAGCCATGGCACAACCGAAGCGCGATCCCGTCCGAGAGGAGCGTATCCACGAGGAAATCATCGTGGATGCCTATGGGCCCGAGGAGCAGGCAATGGGCTGGTACTACTATCTGGAAGATAAGATCCACTTCCCGTTACCGGCAAAGTGCATCGCCTCCAGAGCAACCTCGCCGCTGCGAAAAGGCGAATCTGTCGAAGTTCGGAGCATGGCACCCGAAGATACATGTTCCGGCGACATGCTTGTGCAGATCCGGTGGCAGGGCCGCACCATGGCTGTCCCGCTCTCTCAACTAACTGCCATCGACCCGGATGAATCAACCCGCGAAGCCATCAATGACTGGCATTACTGGGTGGCCCAGGGGTACTGCTTCTGATCTACGCATACCAAGAATGTTGGCAGACGATTCGTTCGTCAACGAATAAGAATCTGAACTCATATGACGAGACGACATCCACGATCGCAGCCGACATGGACAGATGTTAAGGCAAAGCTCGCCACCGTTGACCGGACAGGATTAATGGGCCTGATTCAGGATCTTTATGCTGCCCACAAGGACAATCAGACTTTTCTTCACACCCGCTTCGGCTTGGGCGGGGACGTTCTGAAGCCCTACATGGAAAAACTCGACCGCTGGCTCTGGCCGGATGTGTTGCGGAACCAGGATATTTCTGTCGCAAAAGCCAAACAGGCCATTTCCAGTTACCGAAAGGCGGTTGGCGAACCTGCCGGACTCGCAGAGCTGATGGTGTCTTTTTGCGAAAGTGCGGCTGGCTTCTCCAACGATGTCGGCTACCAGGATGAAGGCTACTTCGATGCTCTGGTCAATATGTTCGAACAGGCCCTCAAGGCCACTTGTCAGCTATCTGCAGGAGACCGCGATGCCTTAATCGCCCGGCTGGACCGTGTGCGCACCATCAGCCACAATTTTGGATATGGCGTCGGCGATGACATGGACGACCTGCTTGCAAAATACGTCCGCACCTAACTGATCCTCGCAGCCGGTTCACGCTCGCACAGACATGCTACGCAGCCTTGCCGAAAACT